>NZ_CP025407.1:5335000-5671799 GCF_002847285.1 Streptomyces sp. CMB-StM0423
CGAAATGCATTTAGGTGCAGCGTCGTGTGTTGCTTGCCGGAGGTAGAGCTACTGGATAGGCGATGGGCCTTACCGGGTTACTGACCTTAGCCAAACTCCGAATGCCGGTAAGTTAAGCGCGGCAGTGAGACTGCGGGGGATAAGCTCCGTGGTCGAGAGGGAAACAGCCCAGAGCATCGACTAAGGCCCCTAAGCGTATGCTAAGTGGGAAAGGATGTGGAGTCGCAGAGACAACCAGGAGGTTGGCTTAGAAGCAGCCATCCTTGAAAGAGTGCGTAATAGCTCACTGGTCAAGTGATTCCGCGCCGACAATGTAGCGGGGCTCAAGCGTACCGCCGAAGTCGTGTCAGCAGCACGGATAGCCCTAACGGGTGTGTTGTTGGGTAGGGGAGCGTCGTGTGCCGGGTGAAGCTGCACCGGAAGGTAGTGGTGGACGGTTCACGAGTGAGAATGCAGGCATGAGTAGCGATACACACGTGGGAAACGTGTGCGCCGATTGACTAAGGGTTCCTGGGTCAAGTTGATCTGCCCAGGGTAAGTCGGGGCCTAAGGCGAGGCCGACAGGCGTAGTCGATGGATAACCGGTTGATATTCCGGTACCCGCTGTGAAGCGCCAGACATCGAATCAGGTGATGCTAAGCCCGTGAAGCCCCCTGTCTGATCCTTCGGGTGAGGGTGGG
Organism: Streptomyces sp. CMB-StM0423; assembly: GCF_002847285.1. Lineage (NCBI taxonomy): Bacteria > Bacillati > Actinomycetota > Actinomycetes > Kitasatosporales > Streptomycetaceae > Streptomyces > Streptomyces sp. CMB-StM0423. The sequence continues at coordinate 5,335,681 of NZ_CP025407.1, forward strand.
TGTGGTGGAGCCGGTGATCCGAGCTTGTAGTAGGTGAGTGATGGGGTGACGCAGGAAGGTAGTCCAGCCCGGGCGGTGGTTGTCCCGGGGTAAGGGTGTGGCCCGTTGTGCAGGTAAATCCGCGCAACTTTATGGGTGAGACCTGATGCCGAGCCGATTGTGGTGAAGTGGATGATCCTATGCTGTCGAGAAAAGCCTCTAGCGATGTTTCATGGCGGCCCGTACCCTAAACCGACTCAGGTGGTCAGGTAGAGTATACCGAGGCGTTCGGGTGAACTATGGTTAAGGAACTCGGCAAAATGCCCCCGTAACTTCGGGAGAAGGGGGGCCGTTTCCGGTGATCCGTTTTACACGGGGAGCCGGGGGTGGCCGCAGAGACCAGCGAGAAGCGACTGTTTACTAAAAACACAGGTCCGTGCGAAGCTGTAAGGCGATGTATACGGACTGACGCCTGCCCGGTGCTGGAACGTTAAGGGGACCGGTTAGTCATTCTTCGGGGTGGCGAAGCTGAGAACTTAAGCGCCAGTAAACGGCGGTGGTAACTATAACCATCCTAAGGTAGCGAAATTCCTTGTCGGGTAAGTTCCGACCTGCACGAATGGCGTAACGACTTCTCGACTGTCTCAACCATAGGCCCGGTGAAATTGCATTACGAGTAAAGATGCTCGTTTCGCGCAGCAGGACGGAAAGACCCCGGGACCTTTACTATAGCTTGATATTGGTGTTCGGTTCGGCTTGTGTAGGATAGGTGGGAGACTGTGAAGCGGCCACGCCAGTGGTTGTGGAGTCGTCGTTGAAATACCACTCTGGTCGTGTTGGATGTCTAACCTGGGTCCGTGATCCGGATCGGGGACAGTGTCTGGTGGGTAGTTTAACTGGGGCGGTTGCCTCCTAAAATGTAACGGAGGCGCCCAAAGGTTCCCTCAGCCTGGTTGGTCATCAGGTGGTGAGTGTAAGTGCACAAGGGAGCTTGACTGCGAGACTGACGGGTCGAGCAGGTGCGAAAGCAGGGACTAGTGATCCGGCGGTGGCTTGTGGGAGCGCCGTCGCTCAACGGATAAAAGGTACCCCGGGGATAACAGGCTGATCTTCCCCAAGAGTCCATATCGACGGGATGGTTTGGCACCTCGATGTCGGCTCGTCGCATCCTGGGGCTGGAGTCGGTCCCAAGGGTTGGGCTGTTCGCCCATTAAAGCGGCACGCGAGCTGGGTTTAGAACGTCGTGAGACAGTTCGGTCCCTATCCGCTGCGCGCGTAGGAGTCTTGAGAAGGGCTGTCCCTAGTACGAGAGGACCGGGACGGACGGACCTCTGGTGTGCCAGTTGTTCTGCCAAGGGCATGGCTGGTTGGCTACGTTCGGGAGGGATAACCGCTGAAAGCATCTAAGCGGGAAGCCTGCTTCGAGATGAGGACTCCCACCCCCTTGTGGGGTTAAGGCCCCCTGTAGACGACGGGGTTGATAGGCCGGATCTGGAAGCCCTGTGAGGGGTGGAGGTGACCGGTACTAATAGGCCGAGGGCTTGTCCATAGCTGCTTGCGTCCACTGTGCGGGTTCTGAAACAACAACCCGCCCGCATCACATGCATCCCAGGGGTGTATGGGTGTGGGGGATAGTTTCATAGTGTTTCGGTGGTCATAGCGTTGGGGAAACGCCCGGTCTCATTCCGAACCCGGAAGCTAAGCCCGACCGCGCCGATGGTACTGCATGGGGGACCGTGTGGGAGAGTAGGTCACCGCCGAACAATTCTTGGATTCAACCCCTGGGCTGTCGCCCAGGGGTTGAGTCATTTCCGGGGTCCTTGCAGACTGGGACAATGGCCGAGGAGATAGCCGCGCTTCGTTGGGAAGAGCCGTCGGACGGCAGGGACGGCCCCGTCGTCGTCCTGCTGGATCAGACGCGACTGCCCGCCGACGAGGTGGAGTTGGTGTGTGCCGACGTGCCGGCGTTGGTGCGGGCGATTCAGACGCTTGCCGTGCGGGGGGCCCCGTTGCTGGGTATTGCCGGCGCGTACGGCGTTGCCCTGGCGGCTGCGCGGGGCGATGACGTCGGCCAGGCCGCCGAGTTACTGGCCGGGGCGCGGCCGACCGCCGTGAATCTGGCGTACGGCGTACGGAAGGCGCAGGGCGCCTTTCGCGCGGCTCTGGAGGCCGGGGACGGGGATGCCGGGGCGGCCGGGGCCGCGCTTGCCGAGGCGCGGCGGTTGCATGCCGATGATGCACGGGCCAGTGCGCGGATGGCTGAGCACGGGCTGAGGCTGCTGGGCGAGCTGGTGCCCCAGGGTGGTTACCGGGTGCTCACGCACTGCAACACCGGCGCGCTGGTGTCCGGTGGCGGCGGTACGGCCTTGGCCGTGGTGCTGGCTGCGCACCGGTCAGGGGAGCTGCGGCGGCTGTGGGTGGACGAGACCCGTCCGCTGTTGCAGGGGGCCCGGCTGACCGCGTACGAGGCGGGGCGGGCGGGGATGCCGTACACGCTGCTGACGGACAACGCGGCCGGGTCGCTGTTCGCGAACGGGCAGGTGGACGCGGTGATCCTGGGCGCGGACCGGATTGCGGCGGACGGGTCGGTGGCCAACAAGGTCGGGACGTATCCGCTGGCGGTGCTGGCCCGCTACCATCGGGTTCCGTTCCTCGTCGTCGCGCCGACGACGACGGTGGACTTCAGTACGCCGGACGGCTCGGCCATCGAGGTGGAGCAGCGGGCCGGGGGCGAGGTCACGGAGTTCTCCGTGCCGTACGCCGCCGGGTCGGGTCCGGGGCAGGCCGCGGTGACCTACGCGGTCGCACCTGCGGGTACGCAGGCGTACAACCCGGCATTCGATGTCACCCCGCCGGAGCTGGTGACGGCTCTGGTCACGGAGCGTGGGGTGGCCTCGCCGGTGACGGGGGATTCGCTCACGGAGCTGGTTGTGCGTTGACCGTGGGTGATCGTCAGGGGAAGAGGTGCGTGCCGGCGGTGGCCGGGGCGTGACCTGGGACACGGGATTCTCTGTATGGGATGTGTAAATGGGATGATGTCGTCATGAAGGGACGCGTTCTCGTCGTCGACGACGACACCGCACTGGCCGAGATGCTCGGCATCGTGCTGCGCGGGGAAGGCTTCGAGCCGTCATTTGTCTCGGACGGTGACAAGGCTCTTGCCGCGTTTCGCGAGTCGAAGCCCGACCTGGTGCTTCTCGACCTCATGCTGCCCGGCCGGGACGGTATCGAGGTCTGCCGCCTGATCAGGGCGGAGTCTGGTGTGCCGATCGTCATGCTGACGGCGAAAAGCGACACCGTGGATGTCGTCGTGGGCCTGGAATCCGGGGCCGACGACTACATCGTCAAGCCGTTCAAGCCCAAGGAGCTGGTGGCCCGTATCCGGGCCCGGCTGCGCCGGTCGGAGGAGCCGGTGCCGGAGCAGTTGGCGATCGGCGATCTGGTGATCGACGTCGCCGGGCATTCGGTGAAGCGCGGCGGGGAGCCGATCGCGCTGACGCCGCTGGAATTCGACCTGCTGGTGGCGCTGGCGCGCAAACCGTGGCAGGTCTTCACCCGAGAGGTGCTGCTTGAGCAGGTCTGGGGCTATCGGCATGCCGCCGACACCCGGCTGGTGAACGTCCACGTGCAGCGGTTGCGCTCGAAGGTGGAGAAGGACCCGGAGAAGCCGGAGATCGTGGTGACCGTCCGCGGCGTCGGCTACAAGGCGGGACCGAGCTGACGTGTTCCGCGTGCTGCCGCGGGAAGGCGTGCCCGGCGGGCCGGTGCAGCCGTTCGTCCGGCTGTGCATGCGCTGGGTGCGCCGCCCGTTGCACATCGCGACGAAGCTGTACCGGCGGAACATCCAGTTGCGGGTGGTCGCCACCACCCTGCTGATGTCGCTGGGCGTCGTCGTGCTGCTCGGCATCGTCGTCATCGGGCAGGTCCGCAACGGCCTGCTGGAGGCGAAGCTCGGTGCCGCGCACGGGCAGGCGCAGAGCGGCTTCGCGCAGGCGGAGATACGGGGCGCGTCGGAGGAGCCCGGCAGCGGCAGCGAGGCCACGGCGCAGGTGAACTCCGCGGAGTGGCGGGCGGCCCTGGTGGAGCAGCTCATGGGCAGCGGGCAGGGCGTGGTGTCCGTACTCGTGATGAGCTCCAGCGTGAACAACGAGGCAACCGGCTCGTCCGACAACCCGCGCGGCTCGCTCGTCTCGGACGACACGTCGGTGGACAGCATCCCGGCAGATCTGCGTGAGAAGGTCGACCGCGGCGGCGGTTCGGGGATCTACGAGCAGTACGCGCGCGTCTGGAAGCGCGGCTCGGACGAGAGCGAGCCCTCGCTGATCATCGGCAAGCGGCTGAACGACCCGAACAACAACCCGTACCAGCTCTACTTCGTCTTCCCCTTCACCCAGGAGGAGAAGACGCTGAGCCTGGTGAAGGGGACGCTGGCGACGGCCGGGGTGTTCGTGGTGGTGCTGCTCGGGGCCATCGCCTGGCTCGTCGTGCGGCAGGTGGTCACGCCCGTGCGGATGGCCGCCGGCATCGCCGAGCGGCTGGCGGCGGGGCGGCTCCAGGAACGGATGAAGGTCAGCGGCGAGGACGACATCGCGCGGCTCGGCCAGTCGTTCAACAAGATGGCGCAGAACCTCCAGGTGAAGATCCAGCAGCTCGAAGAGCTGTCACGGATGCAGCGCCGCTTCGTCTCCGACGTCTCGCACGAGCTGCGTACCCCGCTGACGACGGTGCGGATGGCCGCGGACGTCATCCATGAGGCGCGCGAGGACTTCGATCCGGTGACCGCGCGCTCCGCGGAACTGCTGCTCGATCAGGTGGACAGGTTCGAGTCGCTGCTCTCCGACCTGCTGGAGATCAGCCGTTTCGACGCGGGTGCCGCGGCGCTGGACGCCGAGCCCGTCGACCTGCGGGAGATCGTGCGGCGCGTCGTGGGCGGGGCGCAGATGCTGGCGGACGCCAAGGGCGGGCGGCTGCTCGTCACGGGCGACGAGCGGCCGGTGATCGCGGAGGTCGACTCGCGGCGCGTGGAGCGGGTGCTGCGCAATCTGGTCGTCAACGCCGTGGAGCACGGCGAGGGCCGCGATGTCGTCGTACGCCTCGGGGCGTCGGAGAGCGCGGTCGCGGTGGCGGTGCGCGACTACGGCGTGGGGCTGAAGCCCGGCGAGGCGACGCGGGTGTTCAACCGTTTCTGGCGCGCGGATCCGGCCCGTGCCCGTACCACGGGTGGGACCGGGCTGGGGCTGTCGATTTCGCTGGAGGACGCCCGGCTGCACGGCGGCTGGCTGCAGGCGTGGGGCGAGCCGGGCGGCGGGTCGCATTTCCGGCTGACGCTGCCGCGGACGGGCGGGCAGCCGCTGCACGGCTCGCCGGTGTCGCTGGAGCCGGAGGACTCGCGGGCGCGGCGGGCGGCGCGGACGGTGCAGGAGCCGGGCGCGGTGAGCGTGGCGCAGGTCGGCGGCTCCGCGGGCGGTGAGCTGCTGGGGACCGTACCGGCGCAGGGCGGGCGTGGGACGGCCGCCGCCGCGCGGGCGGCGGCGCCGCGGCCCGCGGCGCGGGCGGAGGCGGACCCGACGGCGCTGCCGGGCAGCGGGCGGCGGGTCAGCGGGTATGCGGGGGCGGCCGACGAGGTGACGGGTGCCCGGGGCGAGGATGGGGCCGAGAACGGCTCTGAAGGCGTCCCTGAGGGTGGCGGAGGCGGCGGTGAGGTCCCTAGTGAGGTCGGCGGCGAGGGGGAGCGCGGTGGTCGCGTCTAGGCGTACGGGAGGGGCGTCGGCGGTACGCGGGCGGGAGCGCCGGACGGCGGCCCGCACCCGGGGTGCGTACCGGCGCCGCTTGCAGGCCCGTACGCGCCGCTACGCCACCTTTGCGCTGCTCGGCGGCTTCCTGCTCCTCGCCGGCTGCGCGTCCATGCCGGACAGCGGGGGCGTGCATCAGGTGCCGTTGTCGGAGCAGCGCGACGATCCACGCGCGCGTACGTACGCGGAGCGGCCGGAGCCCGGTGCCAGCCCGCAGCGCATCGTGTCCGACTTTATGGAGGCCCTGCGCAGCGACGACTACGCCACCGTCGCCAAGGCGTATCTGACGAAGAAGGCGCGCACCTGGACTCCCGGCGAGACGACGGTGCTGGCCGAGGCGCCCAGGGTGGCGGAGCAGCCGGCGGCCGGGGCGAAGCCGGTGAACGGCGACAAGATGACCACGGCGGTCGTCCAACTGAGCGGTGACAAGGTCGCGTGGCTGAACGACGCGGGCACGTACACGCCCGATGAGCGGGCGTACAACCTGAACATCGAGTTGTCGAAGGAGGGCAAGTCCGGGCAGTGGCGGATCGTGGATCCGCCGCGGGGGCTGGTGATCAGCCGGGCGGACTTCGAGCGCACCTTCCAGTCGGCGTCCACGTACCACTTCACGGCGCGCAGCAGGGACACGCTGGTGGCCGACCCCGTGTACGTACGGCGGCGGATCGACCCCGTGACGGACGCGGTGCGCACGCTGCTCGACGGGCCGGGCGGGCTGATCGGCTCGGTGACGGAGACGACGTTCCCGGAGCGCACCACGCTGGCGAAGAACCAGCGGCTGACGGTCGACGAGGAGGGCACGCTGCGGGTGCGGCTCGCGCTGGAGACGAAGCCGGGGCTGCACACGTGCGAGCGGATGGCGGCGCAGGTGCTGCATACCGCGGAGAGCCAGGAGGGCGTGCGCGTCGACAATGTGGAGCTGCTGACGGCCAGGGACACCAAGCTGTGCGACCTGAGCGCGACGGCGGGCGAGCGGTATGAGCCGGACCGGCTGGCGCGGCATCCGTCCTCGCTGTACTTCATCGACGCCAAGAACCGGCTGGTACGGACCTCGTCGGGGCCGGACGCGGGCGAGGCCGGGCCGGCGACGGTGATCAGCCCGCTCGGCGACGGCAAACCGGCGTTCGGGTCGGCGGCGGTGGCCCGTTCGGAGAAGAAGGCGGCCGGTGTGACGGCCACGGGGCGCGCGCTGTACGTGTCGTCGCTGGACGAGTCCTCGGAGCTGGGGGAGCCGCTGCTGACCAGCGGTGCCACCGAGGCGCAGGCCGAGCAGGGCGACGGGCTGACGGCGGCGAGCTGGGACGGGCTGGGCGACCTGTGGGTGGCCGACCGGGTCGGCGGGGAGTCGCGGCTGTACTGGATGGCGGGCGGGACCGCGGATCCGGTGCGTGTCGACGTCACGGGTCTTGAGGGGCGGATCGAGGCGCTGCGGATGTCGGCGGAGGGGGCGCGGATCGCGCTGGTCGTCAGCGAGGGGTCGGAGAGCCGGCTGGTGCTGGGGGCGGTGTCGCTGAAGGACGGCGTGCCGGTGGTGGCGCAGTTGCGCGACACGGGGGCGCTGGAGGAGGTGCGGGCCGTGTCGTGGGCGGGCGAGAGCCGGCTGCTGGTCGTGGGTCGTGAGACCGAGGGCGTGCAGCAGATGCGGCTGGTGTCGACGGACGGGTCGGTGCCGCCGGCGGCGGAGCTGGGGCAGGGGCTGACCGGGGTGACGTCGGTGGCGGCGGCGGAGGACGGTACGAAGCCGCTGGTGGCGGCGTCGGAGGACGGGATCGTGCGGCTGCCGCAGAACGCGTACTGGAAGGCGGTGCCGGGCGGGGAAGGAGGCACGGCGCCGGTGTACCCGGGGTAGGCGGGCGCGGGTTCTGCCGCTGAGTTGTCCACAGCCGGGGGTTGTCCACAGGGGTCGCGGGGTGTCGGTGGCGGCGGGCATGGTGGGCGCATGCGGGGGACAGGGCGGGAACTGGCGGGGTTGATGCTGCCGGCCGGCTGCGCGGGATGCGGGGCGGTCCGGGGCGCGGTGGCGCTGTGCGCGGGGTGTGCGGAGGAGCTGACGGCAGGGGCGGTGCGGCGCGTGGTGCCCCGGCCGCGGCCGCCGGGGCTGCCCGCGGTGTATGCGGCGGTGGCGTACGCGGGCGCGGCGAGGTCGGTGCTGCTGGCACACAAGGAGCGCGGCGCGCTGCGCCTGGCCCGCCCGCTGGGCACGGCCCTGGCGGCGGGGGTGCGGGCCGCGGAGGCGGGTCGGGGCGCGCGGGGTGGCGCGGGTGTGCGGGAACGGGGCGGGGGTGCTTCGGCGGCGGCGTGCGGCGGCCGGGATGTGCTGACGACTCGCGGTGAGTGCGGCCCGGCTGCCCCCGGTGATCTCGGGGTTCAGGCGGCGCGGCGGGCGCGGCGGCGTGGGCGGATGCGGATGTTCCCGGACGGTGGGGAGCGGGTGGTGCTGGTGCCGGTGCCGTCGGCGCGAGGGGCCGTGGTGCGGCGGGGGCACGACCCGGTGCGGCGGCTCGCGCTCGTGGCCGCGGAGCGGCTGCGGCGGGGCGGGATACGGGCGGAGCTGCTGCCGGTGCTGCGGCAACGGCGGGCGGTGGCCGACCAGGCGGGGCTGAGCGCGGCGGCGCGGCGGCGGAACGTCGCGGGGGCGCTGGAGGTGGTGCGTGGCGGTGCGCTGCGGTTGCGCGCACCCGGGTGCCGGGTCGTGCTCGTCGACGACGTGCTGACGACCGGGGCGTCCCTTGCCGAGGCCGCGCGGGCCGTGCGCGCGGCAGGCTGCCATGGCGGGCTCGCGGCGGTCGTCGTGGCCGCGCCGCGCGATGCGTTCGAAGCCGGTCGCGCGTGTTCGCTCCCTTGACTGCAATCTTACGTTTCCGCAGGTAGAAAGGAGGTATAAGCACCTGATCGGACCACAGTCGTCTCAGGGGGTGCCGCAGCATCTCAGGCGAGCTATGTTCGATTGTGAGGAGGCTGTGAGAACAGTGGATGGGCCGAATCCGCTGGATCCGATGGGGTGTCGATCTTGTCGGTGGGGGAGGAGGAGGTGAAAGCCGGCCCTCCGTGACTGGGGGACCGGCGGCAGAGAACCCCGAGGCTCCGGCACGAACCGGGGCCCGAGCGCACCAAGGGACCGGCTTCGCCCGTCAGCTCAGCGGTACGCGGAGCCGCTCCAGAACGGAGTTCTGCGTGGACATCGTCGTCAAGGGCCGCAAGACCGAGGTTCCCGAGCGGTTTCGTCGGCATGTGGCCGAGAAGCTGAAGCTGGACAAGATCCAGAAGTTCGACGGCAAGGTGATCAGCCTTGATGTCGAGGTGTCCAAGGAGCACAACCCGCGGCTGGCCGACCGCTGCGACCGGGTGGAGATCACAGTTCACTCCCGGGGGCCCGTGGTACGCGCCGAGGCGGCCGCGGCCGACCCGTACGCAGCCCTGGACCTGGCGACGGCCAAGCTGGAGGCGAGGCTGCGCAAGCAGCACGGCAAGCGCAAGACGAGGCGGCCCGGCAAGGACCGCCGCACGGCCGCGGAAGTGGGCGACGTCGTCGCGCACGCGGCGCAGCTCACCGACGACGGGGAGCTGACGACCCCGTCGATGGAGACGACGGCGGAGAGCGAGTTGCTGCAGAGCGGCTCCCGGCTCCACCGCCGCGGACCGCTGGAGGTGGACGGCGACGGCCCGCTCGTGGTGCGGGAGAAGACGCACGCCGCCCCGCCGATGACGCTGGACCAGGCGCTCTACGAGATGGAGCTCGTGGGGCACGACTTCTATCTCTTCGTCGACTCCGACAAGAAGCTGCCCAGCGTTGTCTACCGCAGGCACGCATATGACTACGGCGTGATCCACCTCGACCCGTATCTGATCGAGGAGTCGCTGCCCGACGGTGCAGGGGGCACCCTGGGCGGCTGAAAGGCGACGGTAGGCGGGCGGCGGGGGCGTCACCCCGCCGCCCGGTCGTGAAATCATGTGCGCGCACGGCAATGTCGGTGCCTGGGGGCAAGCGTGGCGGAGTTCGAGCTGAGCGGAGCTGGTGAGGCGAAGGCGACGGTCGGTCCCCGGGAGGAGCCGATCCGCGTCCTCGTCGTGGACGACCATGAGCTCTTCCGCCGCGGCTTGGAGATCGTCCTCGCGCAGGAGGAGGACATTCAGGTCGTCGGCGAGGCGGGCGACGGCGCCGAGGCCGTGGACAAAGCCGCCGACCTCCTTCCCGACATCGTGCTGATGGACATCCGGATGCCGCGGCGCAGCGGCATCGAGGCGTGTACCGCCATCAAGGAAGTCGCCCCCAGCGCGAAGATCATCATGCTGACGATCAGCGACGAGGAAGCCGACCTCTACGACGCGATCAAGGCGGGCGCGACGGGCTATCTGCTCAAGGAGATCTCCACCGACGAGGTCTCCACCGCGATCCGCGCCGTGGCCGACGGGCAGTCGCAGATCAGCCCGTCGATGGCGTCGAAGCTGCTGACCGAGTTCAAGTCGATGATCCAGCGCACCGACGAGCGGCGGCTCGTGCCGGCGCCGCGGCTGACCGACCGCGAGCTGGAAGTGCTCAAGCTCGTGGCCACCGGGATGAACAACCGCGACATCGCCAAAGAGCTGTTCATCAGCGAAAACACGGTGAAGAACCACGTGCGCAACATCCTGGAGAAGCTGCAGTTGCACTCCCGGATGGAAGCCGTCGTCTACGCCATGCGCGAGAAGATCCTCGAAATCCGCTGACGCCTCACGGGCGCCGCGGCGGCGCCCGAGCCCCGCGCGCACATCAAGCCGCGGGGCCCGGCGGCCGGGACTTCAGCCCGCGGCCACGGCCTTCTCCGCCGCCCGTGCGAGCGGCGTGTGCAGTTCCGGCGGGCTGACCCGCTCGACCCGCACCGACTGCGCCCCGATCCAGCTCGCCGCCTCCGCGAGCGCCGCCGCCGTGGGCTCCACGGCCTTCGCCGGCGTGACGCCGTTCGGCCGGTCCGCGCCCAGCGTCACCTGGCGGGCGACGAGCGTGTTGCCCTCGCGCCCCGGGTCGACCCGGCCGACGAGCCGGCCGCCGGCGAGCACCGGCATGGCGAAATACCCGTGTATCCGCTGGGGCTTCGGCACGTACGCCTCCAGCCGGTGGGTCAGTCCGAAGATCCGCTCCGTGCGCGGCCGGTCCCAGATCAGGGAGTCGAAGGGGGAGAGCAGCGTCGTCCTGTGCCGCCCCCGCGGGGCGTCTGCCAGCGCCTCCGGGTCGGCCCACGCCGGCTTGCCCCAGCCCTCGACGTCCACCTCGACCAGCTCCGTGTCCCCCACGACGGCGGCGACCTGCTCGCCTTTGAGACGGTGATAATCAGCCAGGTCCGCGCGGGTGGCCACGCCGAGGGCGCGGCCCGCCTGGGCGACCAGCCGGCGCAGGCACTCCTCGTCCGTCAGGTCGTCGTGGAACAGGGCGTCAGGCACGGCGCGCTCCGCCAGGTCGTACACCCGCTTCCAGCCGCGCCGGGCCGTGACGACCACCTCGCCGGCGTCGAGCAGCGTCTCCACCGCGATCTTCGTCTCCGACCAGTCCCACCACGGGCCGCCCTTCTTCGCCCCGCCCAGGTCCGTGGAGGTCAGCGGGCCGTCGGCGCGCAGCCGGTCCACGACGGCGGCGCGGGAGCCCTCCGGGTCCTGCAGATAGTGCCAGCGGTAGCCGCGGGCGCGGCGGTCCCGGCGGCGGAAGGCGAACAGCGGCCACTCCTCGATGGGCAGGATGCACGCCGCGTGCGACCAGTACTCGAACGCGGCCGTCCCCGACCAGTACGCCGACTCCACGGCCTCGCGGCCGACGGCGCCCAGGCGCGCGTACGGCACCAGCTCGTGCGACCGGGCGAGCACCGAGATCGTGTCCAACTGCACCGCGCCCAGCCGCCGCAGCACCCCGCGGGCACCGGCGCGGCGGTCGGGCGCGCCGAGCAGCCCCTGGGCGCGCAGGGCGATACGGCGGGCGTCGTCGGCGGAGAGAGACACGTTCGCGGTCATGCCGGCGAGCGTAGAGCCTGCCTCTGACAACCCGGCCCGAAGCCCTGTCCGGCGTCCGGCCTGCGCCACCGCCCGGTCCCGCTCTCGCCGCCCCGCCTGCCCCGGCGCCCGGCCTGCGGGTCAGCCCGCCGTCCGCGCCGGGTACGTCGCACGCGCCCCGTACGGCACCTGCGGGGCCAGGCCCAGGTCCGAGGGCAGCAGCGAAGCCACCCAGGCGTCCCGCCGCACGCCCCGGTGGATGAGCCGCGAGCGCAGCACGCCCTCCATCGTGAAGCCGGCCTTGCGTGCCACCGACCGCGACCCCTCGTTCCCCACCTGCGCCAGCCACTCCAGCCGGTCCGCGCCCAGCTCCGTGAACGCCCAGCGGGCCAGCGCCGCGACCGCCTCGCCCGCATACCCCTGCCCGCGGTGTCCGGGGGCGGTCCAGAAGCCGACCGAGCGGACCCGCTCCTCCGGCCCGGCGGCCCGCCCGACGCCCGCCGAGCCCACCAGCGCGCCGCTCTCCAGGTCGGTGAGGACCAGGTCGTACTGCCGGTCCTCGCGCCAGCCGGCGGGGATGATCTTCAGTACGTACTCCTCCGCGTGCTCCCGCTCGTACGGCGACGGGACCGGCAGCCAGCGCTGGATGCCGGGGTCCTGGCAGGCGGCCAGGACGGCGTCGATGTCACCGGGCTCCGCGGGGCGGAGCAGCAGGCGCTCGGTGACCAGCGTGATCGGGTCCATGAAGAAGATTGTCCGCTTCCCCGGCGGGCCGCGCCAGCAGCACAGTTGGACACCCCGTGCGCTTTCGGACACCCACGGCTACGGCTGCGGCTACCGCTACGGCGCCGGCAGATACGGCAGCCGCGACTCCAGCCCGAGGTCCGAGGGCAGCAGCGACGCCACCCAGGCGTCGCGCCGCGTGCCGTGGTTGACGAACCACGAGCGCAGCGTGCCCTCCATCGTGAACCCCGCCCCCAGCGCCACCGCCCGCGACGGCTGGTTGCCCACCTCGGCGAACCACTCCACCCGGTCGATGCCGACCTCCGTGAACGCCCACCGCACCACGGCCGCCACCGCCTCCGCCGTGTACCCCCGCCGCCGCTGCTCCGGCGCCGTCCAGTACCCCAGCTCCGCGACCCGCTCCGCGTGCCGCGACGGCGTGAAGCCGACGAGCCCCATCGAGCCCACCAGCGCCCCGCCGTCGCGGGTGAAGACGCCGAAGTTGTACATGGTGTCCTCGCGCCAGCCCGAGGGGCTGACCTTGAGGACGAAGTCCTCGGCGTGCCCGCGCCCGTACGGCGACGGTACGCGCGTCCAGCGCTGCACGTCCGGGTCCTGGCAGGCGGCCAGGACGGCGTCGATGTCGCCGGCTTCCATGGGCCGCAGCAGCAGCCGGTCGGTGTCGAGTGTGACGGGTTCCATCCACGGATTCTCCGCCCGCGCCCCCCGCCCCGCCACGGCTTTTCCGCCCCGCCACCCCCGCGTGCACACCCCCGTCACGGCGGCCCGGCGCGGCCTTTGCGGCACTTTCCGCGGGGTTCGGGCGTTGACACGTACGGTGACGGCACCTAACGTCCGTGGGCTGGACCTCCCGGGGCGCCCGCGTCCTCGCATACGATGGCCGGTGCGGCCGTGGGCTCCGCGAGGCCCGAGAGGAGCCCCAGAGGACAGGGGCCGCACCAGCGCACCCGACCGTGCCAGGCCCGACCGGCAAGGAGCCAGCCCAAAGTGTCCGTCTTCGGAAAGATCATGCGCGCAGGCGAAGGAAAGATCCTGCGCAAGCTCAACCGCATTGCGGACCAGGTCAACTCCATCGAAGAGGACTTCACCGACCTCTCCGATGCCGAGCTGCGCGCACTGACCGAGGAATACAAGCAGCGCTACGAGGACGGCGAGTCCCTCGACGACATCCTGCCCGAGGCGTTCGCCACCGTGCGCGAAGCGGCCCACCGCATCCTCGGCGAGCGGCACTACGACGTCCAGATCATGGGCGGCGCGGCGCTGCACGAGGGCTACGTGGCCGAGATGAAGACCGGCGAGGGCAAGACCCTGGTCGGCACCCTGCCCGCGTATCTGAACGCGATCTCCGGCAAGGGCGTGCACATCGTCACGGTCAACGACTACCTCGCCCAGCGCGACTCCGAGTGGATGGGCCGCGTCCACCGCTTCCTGGGCCTGTCGGTCGGCTGCATCCTCGCCAACATGCCGCCGGCGCAGCGCCGCGAGCAGTACAAGTGCGACATCACCTACGGGACGAACAACGAGTTCGGCTTCGACTACCTCCGCGACAACATGGCGTGGTCGAAGGACGAGCTGGTGCAGCGCGGCCACAACTTCGCGATCGTCGACGAGGTCGACTCCATCCTCATCGACGAGGCCCGTACGCCGCTGATCATCTCCGGCCCCGCCGACCAGGCCACCAAGTGGTACGCCGACTTCGCCAAGCTCGTCACCCGGCTGGCCAAGGGCGAGCCCGGCGACCCGCGCCTGGGCAAGCAGGAGACCGGCGACTACGACGTGGACGAGAAGAAGCGGACCGTCGCCATCCATGAGGCGGGCGTCGCCAAGGTGGAGAACTACCTGGGCATCGACAACCTCTACGAGTCCGTGAACACCCCCCTGGTCGGCTATCTGAACAACGCCATCAAGGCCAAGGAGCTGTTCAAGAAGGACAAGGACTACGTCGTCATGAACGGCGAAGTCATGATCGTCGACGAGCACACGGGCCGTATCCTCGCGGGACGCCGCTACAACGAGGGCATGCACCAGGCGATCGAGGCCAAAGAGGGCGTCGACATCAAGGACGAGAACCAGACGCTCGCCACGATCACCCTGCAGAACTTCTTCCGCCTCTACAAGCGCCACGACCGCGACGGCAAGGAAGAGCCCGGCCTGGCCGGCATGACCGGTACGGCCATGACCGAGGCCGCCGAGTTCCAGCAGATCTACAAGCTCGGCGTGGTGCCCATCCCCACCAACCGGCCGCTGGCGCGCATGGACCAGTCCGACCTGATCTACCGGACCGAAGAGGCGAAGTTCGACGCCGTCGTCGACGACATCGAGGAGAAGTACAAGAAGGGCCAGCCGGTGCTGGTCGGTACGACCTCGGTGGAGAAGTCCGAGTACCTCTCGCAGCAGCTCAGCAAGCGCGGCGTGCAGCACGAGGTGCTCAACGCCAAGCAGCACGACCGCGAGGCCATCATCGTCGCCCAGGCCGGCCGCCGGGGCGCGATCACCGTCGCCACGAACATGGCCGGCCGCGGCACCGACATCAAGCTCGGCGGCAACCCCGACGACCTCGCCGAGGCCGACCTGCGCCAGCAGGGCCTGGACCCGGTTGAGCACGCCGAGCAGTGGGCGGCGGGGCTGCCGGACGCGCTGAAGAAGGCGGAGACGGCGGTCAAGGCCGAGTACGAGGAGGTCAAGGGCCTCGGCGGGCTGTACGTGCTGGGCACCGAGCGGCACGAGTCGCGGCGTATCGACAACCAGTTGCGCGGCCGCTCCGGCCGCCAGGGCGACCCCGGCGAGTCCCGCTTCTACCTCTCCCTCGGCGACGACCTGATGCGGCTCTTCAAGGCGCAGTTGGTGGAGCGCGTCATGTCGATGGCCAACGTGCCGGACGACGTGCCGATCGAGAACAAGATGGTCACCCGCGCCATCGCCTCCGCCCAGTCGCAGGTCGAGCAGCAGAACTTCGAGACGCGCAAGAACGTCCTGAAGTACGACGAGGTCATGAACCGCCAGCGCGAGGTCATCTACGGCGAGCGCAAGCGGGTGCTGGAGGGCGAGGACCTGCACGAGCAGGTACGTCACTTCATGGACGACACCATCGACGCCTACATCCAGGCCGAGACCGTCGAGGGCTTCGCCGAGGAGTGGGACCTCGACCGGCTGTGGCGGGCCTTCAAGCAGCTCTACCCCGTCTCCGTGACGGTCGAGGAGCTGGAGGAGGCCGCGGGCGACCGGGCGGGCATCACGCCCGAGTTCATCGAGGACATGGTCAAGGAGGACGTCCGCGCGCAGTACGACAAGCGTGAGGAGCAGCTCGGCCCGGAGATCATGCGCGAGCTGGAGCGCCGGGTCGTGCTGTCGGTGCTGGACCGCAAGTGGCGTGAGCACCTCTACGAGATGGACTACCTCCAGGAGGGCATCCAACTGCGCGCGATGGCGCAGAAGGACCCGCTGGTGGAGTTCCAGCGCGAGGGCTTCGACATGTTCAACGCCATGATGGACGGCATCAAGGAGGAGTCCGTCGGCTACCTGTTCAACCTGGAGGTCCAGGTCGAGCAGCAGGTCGAGGAGGTCCCGGTGCAGGACGCGGCGCCCGCCGACGCCGCGCCGCAGGACGCGGCCCCGGCCCCGGCGATCCTCGCCAAGGGCCTCGACCAGCCGCAGCGCCCCGACCGGCTGCACTTCTCCGCCCCCACGGCGGAGGGCGGCGTCGAGGAGGGCGAACTGGCCACCGACGGCGCCCAGGCCGCCACCTCCGGCGGCCCGGGCGACGGCCGTACCCGCGCGGAGCGCCGCCGGGCCCAGAAGGGCGGCTCGAAGGGCAAGCGGCGCAAGAAGTGATGCCGTAGTACGTCACCGCACGGCGGGGCCGGTCCGGAAGGACCGGCCCCGCCGTCGTCATGCGGGGTCCCCCGTCGTCGTACGCGGCGGAGGGCTCCCTCCCGTACGCCCCAGGCCGTACCCGCGGCCGCGGGCGCGAACGCCCGCCGCCCGCAAGCCCAACAACGGGATGAGGGGCGGGCGCGGACAGCGCGCCCTGCCCCTCTCGTCCCGAGGAGGGTTCATGCGGGGAAGGGCCAGACGGGCGGGTGGCGCCACCACCGCCGCGGCCCTGGCGGCAGCGCTGACCGCAGGGCTGATCGGCCCGGCCGGAGCCCGGCCGCCGCCTTCGGCGGCGGCCGGGGAGCCGGTGCAGGTGACACGCGGCCCGAGCGGGTGGGTGACGCTGCCCACCGGTGACCGGGTACGGGCCGTTCGCGGGGACCGGGTGCTGATCGAGCGCGGCCCGGGCCGGGAGGGGATGCCGATGCGCACGTACGAGTCGGAGGGCCACACCTACGTCGTAATGAGGGACGCGGAGAAGCTGATCGCGGACGGCACGGTGGACCGCCAGCTTTTCGACGTGACGTTGCGGAGCCGGCCGGAGTACCTACGGCACGAGCGCGACGGCATCGAGTTGATCGTCGGCTACCGGGGCAGGCGCCCCACGGCGCGTGCGGAGTTGCACGGGGTGAAGGGCACCGAGGTCGGGCGCGGATTCCCGGCGATCAACGCCGAGGCGGTCACCACGCCCCATGCGGAAGCCGGCGCGGCGTGGCGGGCGCTGACCCGGGAGGCGGACGGGCCCGGCGGTGCCGGTGGAGGTGCTGGGGCCGGCGGCCGGGACCGGCCTGAAGTCGCTGGAGGTGTGGGCCTCCGCGGACGGCGGCGCGCAGTGGACGGAACTGGCCGTTGAGGACGGGATGGTGAGGATTCCGACCCCCGCGGCGGGCGGCTCCGTGTCCTTGAAGGCGAAGGCCGTGGACGAGGACGGGAACACCGTCTCGCAGACGATCACGGATGCCTATCGGGCGCGGTGATCTCCGGTACGGGACGGGGCGCCGGCCCCGTCCCGTACCCGCGGGGCCACCGGCCGTCCTTATGCGCGGTCGCGCTCCGGGCTGGGGGCCATTTCGACGGCGGCGCAGCGCCAGCGGTGGTCGGGGCCCAGTTCCAGGCGGAAGGCCAGGGCGCGGAGCCGGTCGCCCACGGCGATGCGGGCGAAGCCCTCGATGGCGTCGGGTGCGGGGCGGCAGTAGCCGCAGGCCCGCAGTTCCGGGCGGGGGCCGTCGCGCAGGGGCAGGTCGTCGGCGAACGCCGCGAGTTGGTCGTAGGCGCGGCCGGTGGTGTGGCCGAGGAGCCAGTGCATCGGCCGCTGGCCGCTGAGCGCGAGCATCAGCCGTTCGGCGAACCACTCGTGCGGGCGCAGTTCCCCCGCAGGGGGGCGCGCGGGCAGGCGGCCGGGGCGGCGGGTGTCGCGCCGGTTCGGCGGGGCGGTACGGCCGCGGGGCCGCCGGGGTTTCCCCCGCGGTGGCCGGCGGGCGGGGCTCCGGCGGTGTGCCGCGCCGAACGCCGCGCCGTGCGGAGAGTCGTACGGCGGCCCCTGTGCCGGTTCGTGTGGCCGGCCGGCCGCGGCGTCCCCGGCCCGTTCGTCCCCGGCCCGTTCGTGCCCGGTTCCCGTGCCGGCGGCCGGCTCGTTCCGCTCCGGCCCGCCTTCCGGCCGGGTGCGTGTGGTCGTCACGCTGTCACCCCCGTGATGCGTGTGGTTCGCGATGCACGAAGGTCTACCGGCGACCCTCACCACCCCGCAACGCCCGCCGCCCCCTCGTCCGGCCGCCGGAGAATTCACCCCTCCAGGTGACGCACCCGCTCCGGCGCCCGCCCGCCGGCCCGTCACGCCTGCGACGGGCCTCGCACACGGTGCCGTCGCCGCGGGCCCGGCCGGCCCACTCGGACGGGGGACCGCCGCCGTATAGTTCGCTCATGCGCGTGTACGTACCCATGACCCCGGCCGGCCTGGCGCGGGCGCACGAGGCCGGTGAGCTGGGCCCGGCGCCGCTGGTTGCCTACGCCGTGACCCCGGCGCTGCGCGAGTGGTACGTCTCGGACAACCTCGAAGAGCTGGAGTACGCGGCCCTCACCCGCGCGGCCCAGGCGTCGCTGCGGCTGCTGGCGATCGCCCCCGCCCCCGGTGCCCCGCCGCGCCGGGTCGTGGTCGCGGTGGAGCTGCCCGAGGGCGCCGCGGCGGCCGACCCCGATCGGGGGATGGACCCGGCCGCGATCGGCGAGGTACGGGTCGCGGCGGCCGTGCCGCTGAAGCTGGCGGCGGCGGTGCACGTGGACGCGGACGACGCGGCGGCGGACGTCGCGGCGGCCGTGGCCGCGCTGGGCGCCGCGGACGCCGGGGACGACGACGCACGGTTCACGGTCGACGGTGCGGAGGACCACGAGCTGCTCTGGTACGGCGTACAGGAGATCGAGAACCTGGTCGGCTGAGCCGCCGGGCCGCGCCGGCGCCGCCGGAGCGGCTCTCCGGCCCGGTTGTCAGACCGGCCGGTTACCGTTCTGGGGTGCGTACACACCTCGTCTGGGACTGGAACGGCACTCTCTTCCACGACATCCACGCGGTGATAGAGGCGACGAACGCCTCCTTCACCGAGCTGGGCCTGCCGCCCATCACGCTGGAGCGCTATCGCGAGCTGTACTGCGTCCCCGTGCCGCGGTTCTACGAGCGGCTGCTGGGCCGGCTGCCGACGGCCGAGGAGTGGGAGATCATGGACGAGACCTTCCACCGGCACTACTGGGTGCGCGCCGAGGAGGCCGCCCTCGCCGACGGCGCGGCGGAGCTGCTGGCGCAGCGGCGGGCCGCGGGCCAGACGCAGTCGCTGTGCTCCCTCGCGCCGCACGCGCAACTGCTGCCGATGGTGCGTTCGCACGGCATCGCGGACCACTTCGTACGGATCGACGGCCGCACCGGCCCGTCCGACAGCGGGAAGGCGACGCACATGGTGCGCCACCTCGGCGAGCTCCAGGGCATAGACCCGGCCCGTACGGTCGTGATCGGGGACGCGGTGGACGACGCCACGGCCGCGCGGCACGCGGGGGTACGGGCCGTGCTCTACACCGGCGGTTCGCACAGCCGCGCGAGCCTGGAGGCCGCGGGCGTCCCGGTCGTGGACAGCCTGGCGGAGGCGGTCGCCGCGGCGGACGAGCTGGCGGCGTAACGCGCCCCGGGCGGCCCGTCCGGCACCGGGCTCCACCCCTCGCTCGTACGCGCCGATGGTGACGTTCGCCACCCCGCGGCACACCGGACCCAACAGGGCCATACGGAAGGCTTTAGTCCAGGTGAAGGACGTTCCGCAGGCTGGAGAAGCTGTGCGAATCGTCAAAGAACAGGGGCTGCGTTTGTACACATTCGGCCGTGGACGGCGACTGGCCCCTAGGGGATAGCCTGGTGGGCGTGATCAGCCCGATATCTCATGGGGGCGACGGAGGCGGGGCCCGCGGGGCCACCACCGCGCCCCTCCCGGCGTCGGTCGGCGCCGGGGACCCCGACCGGGGGACGGCTGATCGGCGAAACCGGTGCCGCCGCCCGATGATGGCCGGAAGCGGACCGATGAGTTTCCCGTTCCGGCACGATGCCGCGCAGGGCCCGGAGGCATCCGGGCCGCGGTGCCGTGCCCGCTCGTCAGCAAGGGCCGGGGAACACTCCCGGCCCACAAGAACCGTCACGCAACGGCGCGCGACAGGAGCCTGAGGACCATGCAGATCAAGCTGGCTGAAGCCAAGAACGAGCTGCTCGCGCGCGCGGCGCGGGTGGACGGGACGGGTGAGGGGGGATTGCCTCCCGAGACCCTCGACGCGTACCTCCAGCGCTATTACCTGCATACCGCGCCCGAGGATCTGCTCGGCCGTGACCCGGTCGACGTCTTCGGCGCCGCGCTCTCCCACTACCGCCTGGCCCAGAACCGCCCGCAGGGCACCGCCAACGTGCGCGTGCACACGCCCACGGTCGAGGAGAACGGCTGGACGTCCAGCCACAGTGTCGTCGAAGTAGTAATGGACGATATGCCGTTTTTGGTGGACTCCGTCACCAATGAGCTGTCTCGCCAGGGGCGCGGCATTCATCTGGTGATCCACCCGCAGATCGTCGTCCGCCGGGACGTCACCGGCAAGCTGCTGGAGGTCCTGGACGCCGGCCGCGACCCGAACGCCTCGCCGCCCTACGCCCGCGGCCTCGAAGACCTGCCGCACGACGCCGTGATCGAGTCCTGGATCCACGTCGAGATCGACCGCGAGTCCGACCGCGCGGACCTCAAGCAGATCACCGCCGACCTGATGCGGGTGCTGTCCGACGCCCGCGAGGCCGTCGAGGACTGGCAGAAGATGCGCGACTCCGCCCTGCGCATCGCCGACGACCTCGACGAGGAGCCGCTGCCGGACGACATGCCCACGCAGGAGGTCGAGGAGGCCAGGGAGCTGCTGCGCTGGCTCGCCGCCGACCACTTCACCTTCCTGGGCTACCGGGAGTACCGCCTGACGGTCAACAGCGACGGCGAGGAGCTGACCGCCGTCCCCGGCACCGGCCTCGGCATTCTGCGCGCCGACCCGTCGCACGCCGCGTTCGCCAAGGACGACGGCAAGCCGCAGCCCGCCTCCGAGTCCTTCCACCGGCTGCCCGCCGACGTCCGCGCCAAGGCCCGCGAGCACCGCATGCTGGTGCTCACCAAGGCCAACAGCCGCGCCACCGTGCACCGCCCGGCCTACCTCGACTACGTCGGCGTGAAGAAGTTCGACGCCGACGGCAACGTCGTCGGCGAGCGGCGCTTCCTCGGCCTGTTCTCCTCCGCCGCGTACACCGAGTCCGTACGCCGCGTGCCCGTCGTCCGCCGCAAGGTCGCCGAGGTCCTCAGCCGGGCCGGCTTCACGCCCAACAGCCACGACGGCCGCGACCTGCTGCAGATCCTGGAGACGTACCCGCGCGACGAGCTGTTCCAGATCCCCGTCGCGGAGCTGCAGTCCATCGTCATCAGCGTGCTGTACCTGCAGGAGCGCCGCCGGCTGCGGCTGTTCCTCCGGCAGGAGGAGTACGGGCGCTACTATTCGGCGCTCGTCTACCTGCCGCGCGACCGCTACACCACCTCGGTGCGGCTGCGGCTCGTCGACATCCTCAAGGAGGAGCTGGGCGGCACCTCCGTCGACTTCACCGCCTGGAACACCGAGTCGGTCCTGTCCCGGCTGCACTTCGTCGTCCGCGTCGACCCCGGCACCGGGCTGCGCGAGCTGACCGAGACCGACGTCCACCGCATCGAGAACCGCCTCGCGGACGCCTCCCGCTCCTGGAACGACGGCTTCACCGAGGCGCTGGTCGCCGAGTTCGGCGAGGAGCGCGCCGCCGAGTTGGGGCACCGTTACGCCGGCGCCTTCCCCGAGGGCTACAAGGAGGACTTCGCGCCCCGCGCCGCCGTCTCCGACCTCCAGCACTTCGAGAAGCTCAGTTCGCGGGGCGGCACCGCCAAGTTCGCCCTCAGCCTCTACGAGCCGGTGGGCGCCGCGCCCAACGAGCGCCGGCTGAAGGTGTACGGGGCGGGCGCGCCCTTCTCGCTGACCCGCGTGCTGCCCGTGCTGCACAACCTCGGCGTCGAGGTCACCGAGGAGCGGCCGTACGTGCTGCGCTGCGGCGGCGTCACCGACGCGTGGGTCTCGGACTTCGGGCTGCTGTTCCCGCCGTCGCAGAACGGCGGCGGCCTGGAGGTCGGCGAGGACGCGCGCGAGCGCTTCCAGGAGACGTTCGTCGCGGTGTGGAACGGCGAGGCGGAGGACGACGGGCTCAACTCCCTCGTGCCCGTCGCCGGGCTGACGTGGCGGCAGGCGATGGTGCTGCGCGCGTACGCCCGCTATCTGCGCCAGGCCGGCTCGAAGTTCAGCCCGGCGTACATGGAGGACACCCTCCGTACCAACGTGCACACCACCCGGCTGCTGGTGACCCTCTTCGAGGCGCGCATGGCGCCGGAGCGGCAGCACGCCGGGCGGGAGCTGACGGACGGCATCCTGGAGGAGCTGAACGGCGCGCTGGACCAGGTGGCCTCGCTCGACGAGGACCGCATCCTGCGCTCGTTCCTCACCGCCATCCAGGCCACGCTGCGGACCAACTACTTCCAGCACGACGGCGACGGGAAGTCCTGGCACTCGTACCTGTCGCTGAAGCTCGACCCGCAGGCCATCCCCGGACTGCCAGAGCCGCGCCCGGAGTACGAGATCTGGGTGTACTCACCGCGTGTCGAGGGCGTGCACCTGCGCTTCGGCAAGGTCGCGCGCGGCGGGCTGCGCTGGTCCGACCGGCGCGAGGACTTCCGCACCGAGGTCCTGGGCCTGGTGAAGGCGCAGGAGGTGAAGAACACCGTCATCGTCCCGGCCGGCGCCAAGGGCGGCTTCGTCGGCAAGCGGCTGCCGGACCCGTCGGCGGACCGGGACGCCTGGCTGGCCGAAGGCATCGCCTGCTACAAGACGTTCATCTACGGCATGCTCGACATCACCGACAACCTCGTCGGCGGCGAGGTCGTGCACCCCAAGAACGTCGTCCGGCACGACGAGGACGACACGTACCTGGTCGTCGCCGCCGACAAGGGCACCGCGACCTTCTCCGACATTGCCAACGAGGTCGCCGTCTCGTACGACTTCTGGCTCGGCGACGCGTTCGCCTCCGGCGGCTCCGCGGGCTACGACCACAAGGGCATGGGCATCACCGCCCGCGGCGCCTGGGAGTCGGTCAAGCGGCACTTCCGCGAGCTGGGCGTGGACTGCCAGACGGAGGACTTCACCGCCGTCGGCATCGGCGACATGTCGGGTGACGTCTTCGGCAACGGGATGCTGCTCAGCGAGCACACCCGGCTGATTGCCGCGTTCGACCACCGGCACATCATCGTCGACCCCGACCCGGACCCGGCCGTCTCCTACGCCGAGCGCCGCCGGCTCTTCGAGCTGCCGCGCTCGTCCTGGGAGGACTACGACAGCCGCAAGCTCTCCGAGGGCGGCGGGGTGTTCTCCCGCAAGGCCAAGGCGATCCCGGTGAACGCGAAGATGCGCCGGGCACTCGGCATCCGCGACGGCGCCGCGAAGATGACGCCCGCCGAGCTGATGAAGGCGATCCTCCAGGCGCCGGTCGACCTGCTGTGGAACGGCGGCATCGGTACGTACGTGAAGTCCTCGGCGGAGGCGCAGGCCGACGCGGGCGACCGGGCGAACGACGCGATCCGGGTGGACGGCATCGACGTACGGGCGCGGATCGTCGGCGAGGGCGGCAACCTCGGGCTGACGCAGCTCGGCCGGATCGAGTTCGCGCGGTTCGGCGGCCCCGGCGGCAAGGGCGGCAAGATCAACACCGACGCGATCGACAACAGCGCGGGTGTGGACACGTCCGACCACGAAGTGAACATCAAGATCCTGCTCAACCAGGTCATCGGCGACGGCGACATGACCGTCAAGCAGCGCAACAAGCTGCTGGGGGAGATGACCGACGAGGTCGCCGCGCTGGTGCTGCGCAACAACTACGCGCAGAACACCGCCCTGGCCAACGCCGTCGCGCAGGCCCCCAGCCTGCTCCAGGCCCACCACCGGTACATGCGCAAGCTCAGCAAGGAGGGCGCGCTCGACCGGGACCTGGAGTTCCTGCCCGGCGAGAAGCAGGTGCGCGAGCGCCTCACCGCGGGCCTGGGCCTCACCCAGCCCGAGCTGGCGGTGCTGCTGGGCTACACGAAGATCACCACGGCGGAGGACCTGGTCGCCACCGTGCTGCCGGACGACCCGTATCTGGAGCGGCTGCTGTTCGCGTACTTCCCGCAGCCGCTGCGCGAGCGCTTCCCCGACCAGATCCGCGCGCACGCGCTGCGCCGCGAGATCGTCACCACCGTGCTGGTCAACGACACGGTCAACACCGGCGGTACGACGTTCGTGCACCGGCTGAAGGAGGAGACCGGCGCGTCGACCGAGGAGATCGTACGGGCGCACACCGCGGCCCGCGCGATCTTCCACCTCGGCGACTTCTGGGACGAGGTCGAGACCCTCGACAACGTCATCGCCGCCGACATCCAGACCCGTATCCGGCTGCACTCGCGCCGGCTGGTCGAGCGCGCCACCCGCTGGCTGCTCAACAACCGGCCGCAGCCGCTGCAACTCGGCGAGACGATCGACTTCTTCAGCGAGCGCATCGGGCAGGTCTGGGCGGCGCTGCCGAAGCTGCTGCGCGGCACGGACCTGGAGTGGTACGAGCGCAACCAGAACGAGCTGACCGACAACGGCGTCCCGGCCGAGCTGGCGCAGCGGGTGGCCACGTTCTCGGCGGCGTTCCCGGCGATGGACATCGTGGCCGTCGCCGACCGCACCGGGCACGAGCCGCTGGACGTCGCGGAGGTGTACTACGACCTCGGTGACCGGCTGCACATCAGCAACCTGATGGACCGCATCGTCGAACTCCCGCGGGCAGACAGGTGGCAGTCCATGGCCCGCGCGGCGATCCGCGAGGACCTGTACGCGGCGCACGCGTTGCTCACCGCCGCGGTGCTGTCCGCGGAGCCGGAGGCGGAGGGCGAGGCGATCACGCCGGAGCTGCGGTTCAAGACCTGGGAGGCGAAGAACACCGCGATCCTCGGGCGGGCGCGCAGCACGCTGGAGGAGATCCAGGGGTCGGAGTCGTTCGACCTGGCGAACCTGTCGGTGGCGATGCGGACGATGCGCACGCTGCTGCGGACGAACCGGTAGGAGGAGGGCGGCGGCGCGGGGCGTTGCTCGAAGTCCGGGGCGGGCGAATGACGTAGTTTGTCCCGCATGGGGCAGACAGCCACGGACCAGCGACCGCCGCGCGTCGGCCCCGGCACGGCGTCCGTCGTCGCCGCGTACCGCCGCGCGCTTCCCCGCGCCGTCCGCCGCCACCTCGCCGTCCTCACCGCGCCGCACCACGCCGACCGGCTCCGCGCCGCGATCAGGGCCCGCCGCGAGCAGGCCGCCACCGAGGCCCCCGGCCACGTCGTCATCACCGTCGACGGCCGGCCGCGCATCGCGCATCTGCAGCGCACGCTCTCCCCGGTGCAGGCCCGCCGCGTCGGGGTGCTCAAGGTCACCCGGGCGCTGCGGAACGCCGGCGTCCCGCACTTCGCGGTACGGGGCCGGGCGTGCGGCCCCTCGGTCGTCGCCGTGCCCGCGGACCAGCGCCGCCGGGCGTGCCGGGCGCTGGCCCGGCTGTGCCGGGTGCAGCCGGCGTACGTGACGGTGGTGGCGGGCGAGGGTGCGGGCGCGGGGTCTGGTGCGGGGCACGGGGCCGGTCTGGCGGGGGGCGGCGCGGCCGGTGCGTACCCGCGCCTCGTGCCCGGCTACGAGCCGGGCGTCTGGCAGCAGTTGGAGAAAGCCGACGTGCTGCGCCTCACCTGGTACCGCACCGAGCCCGGCCTGCGGCTCGTCATCGGCGCCGACTCCGGCTGCGAGGTGGAGTTCTGGCACGAGGACGCCACCGGCGACCGGCTGCTCGCGCCCCGCCCCGGCCGCGTCGCCGACAGCGTCCCGGCCGGTGCCACCGCCGTGAAGATGACCGACCGCGGCTCCTGGGGCTGCGGCCGGCTCACGCTGCGTACCCGCGAGGAGTTCGCGCACCCGCTGCCCGAGGACGTCACGTACGCGATCGATGCGGTGTTCACCTGGACCGACCCCGAACTGCGCTACGCGCTGCGCTCCCTCGCCACCTACGCGCCCTGGCTCCGCCGCATCTACCTGCTCACCGACGACGGCGAGCCGTCGTGGCTGGACACCGCGCACCCGGGGCTGAAGGTCGTCGGGCACCGCGAGGTCTTCGCCGACCCGACCGTGCTGCCGACGTCCAACCCGCGCGCCGTCGAGAGCCAACTGCACCACATCGAGGGCCTGGCCGAGCACTTCCTGTACTTCGGCGACCGCCTCTTCCTGGGCACCGAGACCGTCCCCGAGCAGTTCTTCCTCGCCAACGGCCTCACGCGGTTCTTCGTCTCGCCCGTACAGGAGCCGCTGCGGCACGCCCCGCACCCGCTGCGGCGCAGCGTGCTGTGCGAGATCGAGCGCGAGTTCGGCGACCGGCACGTGGCGACCGCCGCCCACCGCGACCCGCGCCGCGACGACCTCGCGATCCCGTCGTCGCTGTACCGCCACTACGCCGCCCACACCGGCCGCGCGGCGGCCGCGACGCTGCGCTACGCGGACGTCGACCTGGCGGCACCCGGCGCGGACGCCGTGCTGCGGGGGCTGCTTGCGGCGCGGAACCGGACGGTGATCCGGGCCAGGGGCACGGGGGCGCCGGGGCTGCTGGGGGCGTTCCTGGAGGCGTACTTCCCGGTGCCGAGCGCGTACGAGCTGCCGGGGTGAGGGCGGCGGCCGGCCGGCTGGACGCCGAGCACCTGACGGTGCTGGACGGGCGGACGCCGAACGTGTGCGTGCGGCTGCCGGCGGACGGGGCGGGACGGTCGGGGCCGTGGCTGCGGGTGGGGGGCCGGGCGCTGCCGCTGGAGGTGGCGCGCGCGAGCGTGCCGCCGCGCTGACGCGGGCGGTGGCCCGTCGCGTACGAACCGCGCGCCCCGACCCGGTGCGTACGGCAGCGCTACGGGACCGGGGCACCCGCCGTGCCGCGGGGCGCCGGGGCCCTGGTGGACGTCCGGGGCCGCGGTGCACCCGCCGGGCCCGGGCGGCGGCCGGACACCGCCGCGGAGAGCGGCAACTGCTCGTGCAGGCCCGCGCACAGCAGGGCCACGGGCGCGAGCGCCAGCAGACCGTAGAGCAGCGCGGGACCCGGGTCCGCCGCCGCCGAACCGGCCAGCGCCGCCAGCGCCCCGGCCGCCGCCCCGATGCCGCCGTGCACCGCGTGCGCCCGCAGCACCTCCCGTACCCGCACCAGCCCGCACCGCCCCCACCGCACCAACTGCAGCGCGTGCCCCGCGGCAGGACCGGCGGCCGCCGCGCAGGCCAGCAGCGGCAGGGCCGAGCCCGAGCCGCGCCACGGGAGGACGAGGGCGAGGGCGGCGGCGGTGACGAGGAGCACGACCAGGTGCGTACCGAAGAGTTCGCGGCGGCGGCCGCGGGCGAGGTCGAGGGAGCAGCCCGCGGAGTAGACCAGTTGCAGCGCCGCCGCGGCACAGATCCACGGCACGAGCGCCGTCGCGGACTCCCAGCCGGGCCCGAGGAGCAGCGCGAGCGCGGCGGGCCCGGCCCCCGCGGCGGCGCCGAACCCGGCGAAGCCGGCGGCGGAGGCGGCGGTGACGGCGAGGCGCGCGGTGGGCACGTCTACGCGGCGTACGGGACGGGACGGCGGGTGAAGATCGGCCTCCCGGCGCCCGCCCGGCGCCCGGTTCGCCACCCGGCCGTACACCGTCACCGGCACCTCGCACAGCACCCAGGCGCGCGAGTACACGCCCGCCGCGCCCGGACCCAGCAGCCCGCAGACCGCCCACAGCGGCGCGCCCGCGGCGACCAGCCGCAGCAGCCCGAACCCGGCCGCGAACCGGGAGACGCGGATCAGCGAGGCGGCCTGCACCGGAGGGCCGTCCGGCAGCGGCGTACGGGACAGGAGCAGCGCCGCGGCGCCGAGGGTGACCGCCGCCGAGACCGGCAGCACGGCGGCCAGGCCGAGGGGGTTGACGCCCCCGGCGAGCAGCAGGATGCCGGTTGCGGCACCGGCCGCCTGGCTGCCGGCGTCCGTCAGTACGGCGGCGCGGGGGCGGCCGGCGCGGCGGAGCGCGGTGAGCGCGGCTTCGGCGGCGGGCCGGCAGAGGAAGGCGCAGGCGAGGAGGCGGAGGAGGGGGGTGGTATCGGGGGTGTGCAGGAGCAGCGCGGGCAGTGGGGCGGCGAGTTGGGCGACGGCGAAGCCGGTGAGCCCGGTGATCGCGGCGAGCCGGAGTGCGGCGTGGGCGGTGGGCCGGGCCGGCGGCCCCGGGCGGCGCAGGGAGTCGGCGATGCCGCTGCCGGCGAGGTGGGCGAGGAGGTGGACGGCGGTGAGGGCCACGGCGTACGCGCCGAGGGCGGCGGGGGAGACGTGGCGGGCGGCGTAGGCGACGCAGCAGAGCTGGAGCAGCAGCCCGAAGGCGGCACCCCCCAACCGCCAGCCGCCCGCGGCGTCTTCCGCGTGGACCGTACGGGTCGCGTCCCCGCTCACCGTCCCACCGCCTGCCGCCACATCCGCGGCAGCCGCGCCTCCAGCCCCCGCCGCGGCCCGGGCGGCGCCCCCGGCGCACCGTGCGGCGCGTTCCACCCCCGCGGGAACGGCTCGCCAGGCGGCACCAGCACATTCTCCTCCTTGCCGCACGCCAGCACCGCCCGCAGCCACGTGCGCTGCGCCGCGTAGAACTCGTCCGTCAGCGGCTCGGGCGCGAACAGCCAGTCGCGGCACTGCCCCTGGACGTGCGGCGCGTAGCTCTTCGCGTCGTGCGCGCGCCACGGCGTCTCCGGATGGATGAGGTGCAGTCCGTACCCCAGCTCCGTCAGGTGCGACAGCGCCGCGCCCATCGCCGCCGCGTCCGTGCCCGGCAGGACCTCGCAGACGATCCACGGGCGGTGCTCGCGCAGCACTCCGGCCGCGCCCGCGAGGACTTCGGGCTCGTGCGTCTCGACGTCGATCTTGATGAGGTACGGCGCGTGCCCGTGCCGCTCCGCGAAGCCGTCGACCGTGCCGACCGGCACCCGCACCGACTCCGTGTGCGCGCGGTGCGCGGCGTTGAGGGAGTTGGAGCTCTCGGCCTTCAGCGACAGGAACAGCTCCGCCGTGCGGCTGCGGTCCGACAGCGCCATCTGCCGCACGTCGAAGCCCAGTCCGTTGCCGTCGCGCAGACCACGGCACAGCTCCGCCGTGCGCGGGGTCGGCTCGAAGGCGACGGTCTGCAGCCGCTTGGCGCCGTGGACGAGGTCGACGAGGGCCGCGTACAGCCCGATGTGCGCGCCGATGTCGTACACGGCCGCGTGCGGGGGCGCGTACTGCGCGACGGTCAGCAGCGTCGCCTGCGTCAGCGGCTCGTACCCCGCGAGGCCCGCGCGGCGCAGTTGGCGCTGGACCGCGGTCTCCTTGCGGCTGAGCACGTTCAGCGCGCGGGGGTACGCGCCGGTGCCGGGCGGCGCGGCCGGGTTCACCGGGGTGCGGACGGCCAGGGGCATGACCTGCTCACCTCTCCAACGGGCTCGGGCCGGGGCCCGAGCGCGTGAACGGGATCTCGAACGGGCTGGGGTCGGGGAAGTACGCGTCGAGGAAGGGGCGGACCAGCTCCACCTGCCGGTCCAGGTCGCCCGCGCCGGAGAGCGTGTCGTTGAGGCAGAAGACGTTCCGGTCGCGGCGGCGCAGCAGCCGCTGGAGGCGGGCGGCGAGGTCCGGGTGGGCGAGGTCGAAGTAGTCGTACGGGATCTGCCCGGGCACCGCGCGGCCGGTGAACGCCGCGTAGTAGTGGTGGAACGCGGACGGGATGCTCAGGTCCGTCGCGCTGCGGAAGCGGCTCGCCGCGGTCTGCCGGTGCCGTTCGGGGAAGCGCTCCTCGATCTCGGCGAGGGTGCTGCGCCGCAGGGCGTGCGGCGTGTGCTTCATCTTCTGCGTGATGTACGTGCCGAACCTCTGCTGGAGCAGCGCCCTGTTGTTCTTTCCCGCGACCGACACCGGCACGTCGCCCGCGTCCGGCGGCCCGGAGGGCAGCAGCGCGCGGGAGGGGAAGTAGCGGGTGATGCCGCCGGGGAGGAAGAACCGGTCGGGCAGCAGCGGGGCGCCGAGGAAGACGTCGTCGTTGAAGTAGAGGAAGTGTTCCGCCAGGCCGTCGATGTGGTGCAACTGGCTCTCGATGGCGTGCGAGTTGAACGTCGGCAGGACGCCGGGGTCGGTGAAGATGTCGCGGTGGTCGACGACCGTGAGGTGGGGGTGGGCGGTGTCGAGCCAGTCGGGGGCCTGGTCGTCGGTGACGAGGTAGACGTGCCGGATCCAGGGGGCGTACAGATGCAGTGAACGGAGCGAGTAGCGCAGCTCGTCGCGGTTGAGGTAGCGGGCGTCGTTCGCGGCCTCGGCGTGGTACGGGACGCCGCCCGCGGCGGCGCGGCGGCGGCGCCAGGCGGGGTCGTCCCCGTCGACCCAGGTGTAGACGGCGTCGACGGGGAAGGGGAGGTCGTCGGGGAGCGGGACCGTCATCTCGGGGCGGGTGCGGACGTCGGGGACGGTGCCGAGGGAGCCGGGGAGCACGAAGCGGGTGAAGAGGTGCCCGGGCGCGGTGACATGGGTGCCGTCGTGCGGTACGGACTCGACGACGCGGTTGAAGCGCGGCGCCACCAGCCGGCTGCCGCCCGGCGCCCGGTCGCCGGGATCGCTCTCCTCGTACGGTTCCTCCGCCCAGAACTCCACGTCGCAGCCGTAGCCGGCGCCGAGCAGGGTGTGCCCGCCGCGATCGGCGTAGTAGCAG
The DNA here is from genome assembly GCF_002847285.1 of Streptomyces sp. CMB-StM0423. Lineage (NCBI taxonomy): Bacteria > Bacillati > Actinomycetota > Actinomycetes > Kitasatosporales > Streptomycetaceae > Streptomyces > Streptomyces sp. CMB-StM0423. The sequence continues at coordinate 5,366,396 of NZ_CP025407.1, forward strand.
GCGAACCGGACGACGGCCGCCCCGGCGAGCGCGTCCCACGCGGCGGGGTCCCCGGCGGGACGCACCCGGCGCTCGGGGCGCTTGCGGCGGTCGGGGAGGCAGACGTAGCCGGGGTGCGCGGCGCACAGGGCGGTGAGCGCGGCGACGGCGCGGGCGCGGGCGGGGGCTGGGACGGCGACGGCGGTGGAGACGCTGCCGTAGCCGCGGACGGCGAAGTGCTCGACGCCGGCGGCGTCGAGGGCGCCGGTGACCAGGCGCAGGTTCTCGTTGCGGGCGTGCAGCGGCGTGGGGGAGCCGACCACGACGGCGAGCCGGGTCTGGCCGCGGTAGTGGACGACCCGGCGGTCGGGACGGCCGAGTTGGCCGGTGGCGCGCAGGGCGCGCAGCACCGAGCGCTGCCCCGGCTCGGGGACCCGCCGGGAGACGGCGCCGAGCGCGCGCTCCACCCGGTGCCGGGCGGCGGGGCCGGCGACGGCGACGACGAGCCGGCGCACGCGCCGCGGCACCGCGCGCCGGTAGCGGGCCACGAGCCACGGCTGCCCGGGCTTCGCGCCGTTGGCGTCCGTGGCGTAGGCGGGGTAGGGGCCGTTCCGCGCGGGACCGGGGCGGGGGCGGCCGACTCCGGTGGCGGGGGGCGCCGTCGGCGGGGCGGCGGGTCGCTCGCTGCGGGTCTGTGTCATCCGTACCTCCGGCTTCCGTGCGTCGGGTGTGCGTGCGTCGGGTGTGCGCGCGTCCGGCCCGGGTGTCTGCGGTGTCCGTGCCTGAGTCGTCCGTACGACCGGCTGCCGCGCCCTTCGTACGGCGGGTGTTCGCGCCGCCGGCTCCGTACGTCCCGCTGCCGCACCGTCATTCGCTGCGCACCACCGCACTCCCCGCCGGCCGCGGCAGCACCCCCGGAACGCCCCGCGCCACACCCCCGGGCCCCGGCACCGGCGGGCGCCCCGCCTCGCCCAGGAACACGTGCCGCACCACGCGCTCCGCGGCGTGCCCGTCGTCGTAAGGGCAGAACCGCCGCCGGAACGCCGCGAGCTGCGCCGCGGCGGCGGGGGCGGCGTGGGCGCCGGTGGCGAAGGCGTCGGCGATCTCGCCGGCGGTGCGGCAGACGCGGCCGGGCGGCTCCGCGGTGAGGTCGAAGTACGTGCCGCGCGCGAGCCGGTACGCCTCCCAGTCGGCGGCGTGGATCACGATGGGGCGGCCGAGCAGGGCGTAGTCGAACATCACGGACGAGTAGTCCGTGAGCAGCGCGTCGGAGGCCAGGCACAGCTCGGTGAGCGAGGGGTGCGCGGTGACGTCGAGGACGCCGGCGGGCGGGGCGCCGGCGGGCGCGGCGTCGTGGAAGTAGTGCGCGCGGGCCAGCAGCACGACGTGCGCGCCGCGTTCGCGCAGCGCGCGGGCGAGGGCGCCGAGGTCGAGCGCGGGGACGTGGCCGGGCAGGTAGTCGCGGTGGGTGGGGGCGTAGAGGACGGCGGTGGCGCCCTCGGGGATGCCGAGCCGGGCGCGCAACCCGGCACGCGCGGAGGGCGCGAGGGGCGGCCCGGCGAGGGCGTCGTTGCGCGGGTAGCCGTACTCCAGGGTGGTGTGCTCGGCCGGGTAGGCGCGGCTCCAGGCCAGGGTGGAGTGGCGGTTGGCGGAGAGGCTGTAGTCCCAGCGGTCGACGCGGGTCATGAGCGCGGCGAAGTCCATGCCCGCCGCGCCCGCGGGATGGTCGGCGAGGTCCAGGCCCATCTTCTTCAGCGGGGTGCCGTGGTGGGTCTGCACGTGGATCTGGCCGCGGCGCTTCACCACGTCCTGCGGGAAGTTGACGTTGTTGACGAGGTACGTGGCGCGCGCCAGGGCGCGGTGGCAGGCGCGCGAGCCGGGGCGCAGCACCCGTACGCCCGGCGGCACGGTGTGCGCGTACGCGGGGCGGGCGATCCAGGCGGTGGCGAGTCCCGGGACCAGCTCGCGGGCCCTGGCTTCGAGGGCGGCGGGGTTGCAGGAGTAGCCCCGGTACCAGTACGCGGCGAAGACCGCCAGGTGCGGGTCGAGGGGCAGGCGGAGCTGGAGGCGGTAGTAGAGCAGGCCGCAGCCGGCACGGGCGCGCCGGACGGCGCGGGCGGCGAGGTCGCGGGTACGGGAGAGGAGCCGGCCGGTGGCGCCGAGCAGTTGGAAGGCGCGCCGGGTGCCGAGCCGCACGAGGAGATGCCGCGTCCGGGCCCGTACCCCGTGCCCGGCCCGTACCGCACCGCCGGCGTCACCCCGGGCCCGTACGCCGTCCTCCGCACCCGCAGCAGCCCCATACCGCACGTACAGCGCCCGCGCCCGCCGGAAGAACTCCGCCCGCTTGTGCCGCGGCACCCGCTCGCCCTTGTTGAAGATCGTCGTCAGATGGTCCACCATCCGCACGAACAGCACCGGCCGCCACCGCTCCAGCCGCCGCGCGGCGAGGAACGCGAACACCCGGTCGTACTGCTCGAAGACGTCGAGGTGCTGCTCCCCCGGCGTGCCGAGGATGTTGCCGGACCGCCGCTGCCGGTAGTGCACGCACACCCGGTCCAGCACCGCGATCCGCTCGGCCGACAGCAGCGCGGGGTACGTCCACGGGGTGTCCTCGTAGTAGCCGGGCGGGAAGCTGAGGCCCTGCGCGGCGACGAAGTCCCGCCGGTACGCCTTGTTCCACACCACCATCAGCAGCCGCAGCAGCTCCGGCCGCTCCGCCAGCCGGAAGACCTGCGGGTCGCGCTCGGCGAGCAGGTCGGCGCGGACGTTGCGGGCGTGCCGGCCGTCCCAGTAGGCGCGCGCGTAGTCGTAGACGAGGACGTCGGGGGCGGCGGTGGCGGCGAGCCGGTCGGCGATGGCCTGGAGCGCGCCGGGGACGAGGGTGTCGTCGCCGTCGAGAAAGAGGACGTAGTCGCCGGTGGCGCGCTCCAGTCCGGCGTTGCGGGCGCGGCCGAGGCCGACGTTGGCGCTCAGGTGGACGGCGGTCAGCCGCGGGTCGCGGGCCGCCGCGGCGTCGATGATCTCGCCGCAGAAATCGGGGGAGCGGTCGTCGACCGCGATGACCTCCACGTCTGTGAAGGACTGCGTGAGCACGGACTCCAGGCACTCGTCGAGATATGCCTGGACCCTGTACGCGGGGACGATGACGCTGAACCGGGGCACGGACACATCCCTGGGCGGGCGGCGGCGGAAGGACAGTCCGCTGGTCGGAATGTCCTTATTTCTGGTATCCGCCACCGTAACGGCGGCCCCACGCACTCAGCCGTACGACAGTACGGCCGCCCGGGTGATCCACCCGGACGGCCGTATCGCCTCGCTGCGCTCGCCTCAGCGCGTACGCACCTACTTCACCGCGCCCGCCATCACGCCGGACACGAACTGCCGCTGGAAGGCGAAGAAGACGACCAGCGGGATGATCATCGAGATGAACGCGCCGGACGCGATCAGCTCGATGTTGCTGTCGAACTGCCGCGTCTGCTGCTGCACCGCCACCGTCAGCGGCGGCTTCCCCGGGTCGGCGAAGACCAGGGCCACCAGCATGTCGTTCCACACCCACAGGAACTGGAAGATGCTCAGCGCCGCGATCGCGGGCCCGCCCAGCGGCATCACGACGCGGAAGAACAGCCGCAGCTCGCTCGCCCCGTCGATCCGCGCCGCCTCCAGCAGCTCCCGCGGGATCTCCGCGAAGAAGTTCCGCAACAGGAAGATGGCGAAGGGCAATCCGAACGCGGTATGGAAGAGCACCACGCCCGTGATGGTGTGGAACAGGTTCAGATCCCGGTACAGCGACGCGATCGGGATCAGCGCCACCTGCACCGGCACCACCAGCAGGCCCACCACCGCGAGGAACACCCAGTCCCGGCCGGGGAAGTCCATCCACGCGAAGGCGTAACCCGCCAGCGCGCCGATGACCACCACCAGCAGCGTGGACGGCACGGTGATCCAGATCGTGGTGGGCAGCGCGCCCATCACGTCGTCGTTGCCGAAGAGCGCGTCGTACGTGTCCGTGGTGAGCTGCCCCGGATCGCCGAAGACCTTCCACCAGCCGGTCGTCGCGATGTCCGCCGGATCCCGGAACGACGAGATCAGCAGGCCCACCGTCGGGGTCAGCCACAGGAACGCCACGATCACCAGGAACGCCCGGACCGCGCCGCCGCCCGCGTACCGGCCGATGCGGGCGGCGAGCGACTCCTTCGCCGGCGCCTCTGCCTCCGCCTTCTGCGGTTCCGGCTTCGGTGCGGTCTCCGCCGCTGCTGCGGTGGTCATCGGCCGGACTCCTTTCGCAGGCGGCGGATATTGAAGATCATCACGGGGATGACGAGGAGCAGCAGCACGACGGAGATCGCGCTGCCCACGCCCAGATCGGGCTCGGTGCCAGCGAACGCCTGCTGGAACAGCTCGACGGCCAGCACGTTGCCGTCCTCAAGACGGGCGCTGGGCACGATGATGTAGACGAGGTCGAAGATCTTCAGCACGTTGATCATCAACGTGACGAGCACCACGGCGAGCACCGGCGCCAGCACCGGCACCGTGATCCGCCGGAACACCTGCCACTCGTTCGCGCCGTCGACCCGCGCCGCCTCCATCAGCTCCCGCGGCACCGACGCCAGACCCGCGGCGATCAGCACCATCGCGAACCCGGCCCACATCCACACGTACGCCGCGATCACCGCCGGCGTCACCAGCGACGGGCCGAGCCAGTCGACGCCGCCGTACGCCTCCGCGAAGTTCGAGGAGGGCAGCCGCAACTGGGCGCCGTCGGCCGCGGCCGGCAGCGTGAACGTACCGTCGGACGCCGTCGTGGCCGAGGCGACGACCTTGCCGTCCTTGACCGCCTCGACCTTGATGTCCTTCAGCGCCTTCTCACCGCTGTCGACGACGTCGGGCTCGCCGCCGCCCGGCTTGAAGTCCAGCCACACCGTGCCGCTCACGCCGTCGCCCGCGGCCTGCGGCTTCGCCGCCGACTGCTCGCCGGCCACGTCCTGCGGCTTCACGGCGACCAGCGGCAGCAGCGCCGTCTGCCCGGCGCTGACGGTCGCGTCGCTGGTGAAGGGGCCCTTGTCGGGACCCTTCAGATCGGCGTTGGGGCGCGGGCGGGCGCCCGGCCAGGGCGCGGGGTCGCTGAACGTGTCGTGGATCGTCGTCCACGCCGCGTTCGCGGCACCGCGCTCCGGCTCGTTCTGGTAGACGAGGCTGAAGATGACGCCCGCCGCCAGCATCGAGATCGCCATCGGCATGAAGACGACCATCTTGAACGCCGTGCCCCACCGCACCTTCTCGGTGAGGACGGCGAAGATCAGCCCCAGCGCGGTACAGACCGCGGGCGCGACGAGCACCCAGATCAGGTTGTTGCGCAGCGCGGTGCGGATGCGGTCGTCGCTGAACAGCTCGGTGTAGTTGTCCAGGCCGATGAATTCGTCGCCGGAGACGTCGAAGAGGCTGCGGTAGACCGAGTACACGATCGGATACAGCACCAGGGTGCCGAGCAGGACCACGGCGGGCAGCAGGAACGCCACCGTGATCCAGCTCTTGGTCCGTACCACCGACCTCGGCGGCTTGCTCTGCTTCTTCTCTTCCGACTCTTGTGACTTGCTGCCCGGCGGGGCGAGGGGGGAGGGTGCGGCGGACTCCGCCGCACCCCCCGCCGACGAGGTCGACATCAGGGTCTCCCTGCTCCGTCCGTCAGCTCTTGTAGGCCGCGGCCGCGGCCTTCTCGAGGTCCTGCTGCGCGCCCTCGACGTCCTTCGGGTCGGCCAGGAAGTCCTGCAGCGCCTTCCACTCGCCCTTGCCCGCGGTGCCGCCGAAGTCGGCGGGCGCCTGGTCGGACATGTCGAAGCGGAAGTCGTCCCCGGCGTCGACGAGCGCCTGCGCGATCTCACGCTGCACGTCGTTCGGGTACGCGCCCGTGTCCATGTTCTTGTTCGGCGAGACGAAGCCGCCGGGCGCCGCCCACGCCTCCGCCGCCTCGGTGGACGACAGGTACGTCAGCAGGGCCTGCGCGCCCTTGGAGCCGGTCAGCGTCACGGCCGCGTCGCCGCCTGTGACGACCGGCTTGTCCGGGCCGACCGCCGGGAACGGGAAGATCTTCGCGTCCTCGCCGACCTTCGCGTCGGTCTCGTTGACGAACGCGCCGACGAAGTCGGCCTCGAAGACCATGGCGGCCTTCGGGTCGTCCAGGTCGGCGAACGGGGCGATCGCCGAGTCCGGGAACGCCATCTTCGTCGCCTTCTTCTGGCCGCCCGCGATCAGCGTGTCGTCGCCGAACAGCTCGCCGAGGGTGGTCAGCGCGTCCTTCACCGACGGGTCGGTCCACGGGATCTCGTGCGCCGCGAGCTGATCGTACTTCTCCGGGCCCGCCTGCGAGAGGTAGACGTTCTCGAACCAGTCGGTGAGCGTCCAGCCGTCCGCGCCCCCGATCGCCACCGGCGGCACGCCGGAGTCGGAGACGAGCTGCGCGGTGTCCAAGAAGCCCTGCCAGTCCTCCGGCTCCTGGGCGCCCGCGTTCTCGAAGGCCGTGGTGTTGTACCAGACCAGCGACTTGTTGGCCGCCTTGCAGTACACGCCGTACTGCTCGCCGTCCACCGCGCCCAGATCCTGCCAGCCCTGCGAGAAGTTCTTGCCCAGCTCCTTCTTCGCGGCGGCGTTCAGCGGCTTCGCCCAGCCCTCCTTGACGAACTCCTGCAGCACGCCCACCTGCGGCGCGAACACGACGTCCGGCGGCTTGCCGCCCGCGACCTGGGTCCGTACGAAGGACGCGACGTTGTCGCCGGTGGGCACGTACTCCACCGTGGCGCCGGTCTGCTCCTCGAAGCCGTCGATGACCTTCTCGAAGTTCTTCTGCTCAGGCCCCGTCCACACGGCGCCGACGCGCAGGGACTCGCCGTCCAACTTCGGCAGCGTGACGCCGGCGCCGGACTTGTCCGCCTTGCCGCCGTCCCCGCCGTTGTCGTCACCGTCGTCGCCGCACCCGGCGGCTGTCACGGCGAGGGCGCCGGCGGCGACGATCGCCACCGCGGCCCGCACGACTCTCACCTGCTGCAGTGTATGCAGCGAACTGCGCATCCCAGCCTCCCCAGGAACGCGGGGCAGATGGGGTTGTCCCGTACCGGCACAAACCTGCCCCGCGGGGTCTGTGCCGTTTTACCGGTGCGAAATGCTGTGGGGTATGTCCTACGCCCGGACCGGCGGGCCCGCAATAGGCCCTCGTACGCAAACCCCGTCAGCGGCCGTTTCGTGATCCGTCCGTGACAGGGGAGCGTTCGGAACCTGAAGGCGGGCCTTGGCGGGCTGGAGGCCGGAGGAGGCGCAAAAACCGCTGGTGGGAGGCGACTTGAAGAGAAGTGAGTGCGGTCGTGGAGCGTGGGGGCAGAGTTCGGCCGTTGGAGGGAGAGCAGTTGCCGTGGATTGACGGCGGAGACGCGCGGGGTGGCAGATTGTTGCTGTAGGGACGGGTGGGACGGATGGTGCGAGTGGGACGTTGAGGGCAGGAGCGTGCGAGGGCGGGCGCGCACGGAAGCGTGCGAGAGCCGTACGTGCCGACCGCGCGGCCGTGGGGCGAAGGCGCGGGTCGGCCGGGGCGGAGGCCGCGGGTCCTACGGGGACGGGGTGCGGGTGTCGTCCTGCTGGGCGGCGGGGGTGCCCGCGGCGCGCTGGAGGGCGCTGGCGAGCAGGGCCAGGTCCGTGGGCCCGTTCCCGAGTTCGCGCAGGGGGCGGCTCGTCGGGGGTGAGCCCATGCGGGCCCACTCCAGCGGCACGACGGTGGGCCGTGCGGTCGCCGTACGGGGGATCCGGCCGGTGACCCGCGCCGCCTGGAACGGCACCGGCTCCGCCCCGGCGGCGCACAACAGCCCGCGACCGGGCGGCACGTCGTCGCCGCCGAGCACGACGTGGTGCGCGGCGCCGGAGACGGCGGCGGTGGCGGCGGTCGCCTCCGGCTGCGCGGAGGCGGTGACAAGGTGCATGCCGAGCGGGCCGCCGTCACGGGCGATGGCCTCGACGACGCGGACCACCGACCCGGCGGCGGGCCGGGCGGGGCTGCCGAGGGCGGGGGCCACGAGGGCGTCGTAGTCGTCGACGACCAGCACGACGACAGGCGGCGCGGCCCGCCGCCCGGCGGGCGCGGGGGCTCCGGCGGGGGCCTGGGCGGCGTACGGCGGGGCGGTGCCGCGGTGCTGGGGCGCGCCCGGCGCGGGGGCGCCGTGCGGCGGTGTGGCGCCCGGGCGTTGCTGCGGTGCGGGCGTCCGGGTGCCGTGGGGCGGGGTCGCACCGCGGCCGCCGGGGGCGCCTTCCGTGCCCGTACCACCTCCGGTCCCGGGCCCTGCGCCTGCTCCCGCGCCCGCGCCGGATCCGGCCCGTGCTCCTGCCCCCGGTGCCTCCTCCGCGGCGGGTCTCGGGCGCAGCCGCAGCGTGTTGCTCTGCGCGGCGTGTATGTCCGCCGCGCCGCCCGGGCGCTGCTCGCCCGCCGCGCGGGGGCCGGGGATCGCCGGGCCCTGCGGCGCCGGTTCGCCCCCCGGGGCGTGCCCCGCGGCCCTGCGCTTGAACTCCGCCCACAACTCCTGCGCGAACTCCCGCATCCGCACCGGATCGGACGCCACCAGATACCCCGAGACGTGCGGCAGGTCCGCCGCCGCGCCCAGCGCGTCGCCCCGCTCCCGGCCCGCGCCGTCGACCAGCACCAACTGCAGCCGCTCCGGCGGCTCCCCGGCCGCCAGCGCCGCGGCGAACGAGCGCAGCAGCTCCGACTTGCCGCCCCGCGCGGCGCCTTCGACCGCCAGCGGCCCGGCGCCGAGGTCGGCCATGAGCCGCCCGGCGGGGGCCGCGCCGAGCACCGCGCCCACGCGCGGGGCGCCCGAACGGGACTCCAGCCAGCGGGCGGTGAGCGCGGTGGGGGTGGCGCGGGCGAGATCCAGCTCGTCCAGGAGGCGTACGGCACCGGGGAGGGCGCCGCGGCGGACGGAGTGGAGGCCGTCCGCGTCGTCGCGCTCGCCGTACGGGGCCAGCGCGCGGGCCAGCCGCTCCGCCCACGCGGCGGACACGGCGTCGACCGTCCCGGCCGGTCCCGCAGCGGCCGGGCCGGAGGCGGCGGCCTCGAACCAGCCGCCGGCCGCGGCGGGTTCTGCGGGCGCCGCGTAGCCGTCGCCGCCGAGGCGGGCGCGGCCGGTGCCGTAGGCGGTCGCGGGGGAGCCGCCGTCGGGGTCGTCGTGGGCGTCGTCGTACGGACCGGCCGCGGGCGGCTCCGCGGGCCCCGGCGGCGGCGCCGCGGCCCGGGGGGCGCCCGGCTCCGTGGCGGCGCTGTCCTGTGCTGCAGACGCCGGGCGCTGGAGGAGCCGCAGGCTGGTGGCCACGTCACCGCTGAGCAGCCCGACCGCGCCGCAGGCGGCGAAGCCGGGCGCCGCGCTGCCGGCCGCCGCGTACGTCGCGGTCAACGGCGAGGCGGGGGTGGCGGGTGCGGTCTCGGCGAGGCAGACGAGGTGCACGCCCGCGGCGGGCCCGCGCTCGGCGAGCCGGGCGACGGCGTCGCGGACGGCGGCCGTCCCCGGATCGCCGTCGACGACGACCACGCTGCGCGTCCCCGGCACTGGCTGCTCAAGACGCCGCTGCAACTCGCCCACGCGCGCGGCGGCCTGCTCCCGGTCGTACGCGAGCAGCAGCCGGCAGTCCTGGCCCTGCCGCGGCCGTACGTGGGGGAGCCAGCCGGCCCACGACCAGTCCTCGACGCGCGACTCGTGCGGCCGGGTCGGGTCGGCGGCGATCAGCACCAGCTCCAGGGCGTCGGGCCCGTGCAGCGCGGCGAGTTGGGCCACGACGGAACGGGCGAGCCCGGCGAGCCGCCCGCGCGGCCCGGCCAGCGCGAGCGACCCGGCCCGCCGCAGGTCGACGGTCAGCGGAGCGGTGCCGCCCCCGGGGCGGAACTCGGTCCCCAGCCGGACGACGAACGCGTCGGCGTGCGCACTGCCGCGCCGGAACACGAGCCCCCGCCCACCGGCGGCGTCGGCGGGGCGTGCCGCGCCTCCGGAGCGGCCGGGTGCGCCCGCATCCGTACCGGCGTGCGGGAATCCGCCCGCGCCCGCGGGGCGGTGGGCCGGGGTGTCGTCCGGGGTGTAGAGGAAGCCGGGCCGGTACGCCGCCTCGCCGGCCAGTGCTGCGAGCAGGACGGTGGCGGCGTCCGGGTAGCGGTCGTGCAGGCCGGGGGTCCCGCCGGGCTCGGCGGTGGTACGGGCCGTGGCCGGGGCGGTGGCCGCCAGCTCCACGGCCTCCTCCCGGCCGCCGAGCCGCCGGGCCCACGCCCGGATCCCGCGCCGCGGCGGCTGCGGTACGGAGGCCGCTCCCGCCGTCCCGCCGCGGGAGCGCAGCTCCGGCGGCACGACCGTGCCCCGCGTCGGCGTACCGCTTCTGCGCGGCGCGGCGTCGCCCGGTGCACGCGCCCCATCGGCGGCGCGCCCGCGGGCCCGTGCCGCGTGCCCCGCGCCACGGGCTTCGTCGGCGCCAGGATCGCTCGGGCCCGCGTCCGCACGCCCTCCGCCGTACCCGGGTGCCGCCCCCGGGCCGGAGGCGGCATGTCCGTCGTCGTCTCCGGCGCCCGGTCCCGTCCGTTCGTCGGACGCGTGCCCCCCGCCGTACCCGGGGCCCGTCTCCGGGGGGCCGTTCCGGTCGGAGGCGACGCGGCGCTCCGGGTATCCGGGGTCCGCGCCCGTGCCCCGTCCGCTCCGGCCGGGCCTCTCGTGTACCTCGCCGTACGCGGAGCCGCGTGCGGCCCGCGCGTCGCCGCCCCCGGCTGCGTCCCCGCGGACCGCCTCGGAGTCCGCCAGGCCGTGCACCCCGTGGGCACCGGCGTGCGTATGGTCCGCTTCCGCGGCGCCGTACGCGGCGGCCGCGGAGGTGCCCTGGCGCCCGCCTCCGCGGTGCCCGGCGCCGTGCGCCCGGTCCGCCCCGCCGTCTCCGTACTCCGGGCCGCCGCCCGCCGGCCAGCCGCTGCCCGGGCCCGCCGTCGTCGTGCCCTGATCCTGCGGCCGGCGCTGCTCCGGGACCCGGCTGTGCTCCGCCGACCCGGACCAACTCCCGTGCTCTGCCCCACCCGCGTCCGTACGCCCGGAACCCGCGCCCTGCGCCGGCCCGGTGATCCGCAGTGCCGACTCCCCGACCCGCAGCACCGCGTCCGCGCGCAGCGGCACCGGGGTCGTGCCCACCGCCACCCCGTCGACCGTCGTGCCGTTCGTGGACCCCAGGTCCGCCACCGTGACGCCGCCGTCCGGCGCGACCGCCAGCGCGCAGTGGAGCCGCGAGACGTCCGGGTCGTCCAGCGGGACGTCGGCCTCGGCCGATCTGCCGATCCGGATCTGGCCGCCGTGCAGCAGGTGGACGCCGCCCGCGTCGGGGCCGGCCACCACCCGCAGGCTGGTGACCGCCGCTGCGTCGGCCGCCGGGGGCTGGCCGTGGCCCGGGTCCGCGGGGCCGCCGAGGCTCAGGACCGCGCCGTCGACCAGCGGGGGTTCGCCGAGGAGCGTGCGGTCAGGATCGAGCAGCCGCTGTCCCGCGAAGACCGCGATGCCCGCGCCGCCGCCCGTGCCGCCCGCGGTGCCCCCGCCGCCGCTCGCGGCGGCCGCGGCGGCGTCCAGTAGGCCGCCCGCCACGGCGCCCAAGGTCGTGCCGGCAGGTGCGGTGACGATCACATCGCGACCGCGGGCGGCGGCGCCGCCGCGCGCCGCCTGGACGGTCAGCCGGATCTGCATGCCGGTCACCGCTCCCTTCCCTGGGCAGGGCCGATTCGAGGGCCGCCGTCATATTCCCATCTCCCACCGACAGCCCGCTGCGAGACCGGTGTTGGCGGATCTTGTATGGCCGCTTCCTGCCCCGACTCCGACTTAAAAGTTGCCGTTACGGACCATTGTTGACGCCTTCGTCAGCCCTACGGGGCAACCAACGACCGGGTGGCTGACGTCCTTTCTTCGCACAGGCGTCACGGAACGACCGCGGACGGGCGATACGGCGGTACGGCACGGGTGAGACGGCGCCGTGCACGGGTACGGCGTCCGCGGGGGGTACGGGGACGAGCACGGCGCCCCGGGCACGCGGCGGCCGAGGGCACGGCACAAAACAGGAGGCGCCTTCCGGAAAACCGGTGGCCAGGGGCGGACCGGGCAGCCGGACCCCGGGTCCTGCCCGACCCCGGCGGGCGCCGCGGTGACGCCACTAGAGTGGTGCAGATGGCGCACGGACCGACCGGTCCGCGGGCCGGCAGGAACGATCACGACCAGGGAGCGCATGACGTGCGGCCGGTAGGCAGCAAGTACCTCCTCGAAGAGCCGCTCGGGCGCGGCGCCACGGGCACCGTGTGGCGCGGCCGCCAGCGCGAGACGGCGGGGGCGGAAGCCGCCGTGGCGGGCAGCCCGGGCGAGGTGGTCGCCATCAAGGTCCTCAAGGAGGAGCTGGCAGGCGACCCCGACGTGGTGATGCGGTTCCTGCGGGAGCGCTCCGCGCTCCTCCGCCTCACCCACCCGAACATCGTCCGCACCCGCGACCTCGTCGTCGAGGGCGATCTGCTGGCCCTGGTCATGGACCTCGTCGACGGTCCCGACCTGCACCGCTACCTGCGCGACAACGGCCCCTTCACGCCCGTGGCCGCCGCCCTGCTCACCGCCCAGATCGCGGACGCGCTGGCCGCCAGTCACGCCGACGGCATCGTCCACCGCGACCTCAAGCCCGCCAACGTGCTGCTCGCCGGCAGCACCGGGCCCGACGGGGCCGCCCGGATGCAGCCGATGCTCACCGACTTCGGCATCGCCCGGCTCGCGGACTCCCCGGGCCTGACCCGCGCCCACGAGTTCGTCGGCACGCCCGCGTACGTGGCGCCCGAGTCCGCCGAGGGCCGCCCGCAGACCTCCGCCGTGGACGTCTACGGCGCCGGGATCCTGCTGTACGAGCTGCTGACCGGCCGGCCGCCCTTCGGCGGCACCTCCGCCCTTGAGGTGCTCCACCAGCACCTCAACCAGGAAGCGCAGCGCCCGCCGGGCCTGCCGGACCCGATGTGGACCGTCGTCCAGTCCTGCCTGCGCAAGAACCCCGACGAACGCCCCAGCGCCGAGAACCTGGCCCGCGGGCTGCGCACCGTGGCCGCCGGCATCGGCGCCGGCGCCACCCCGGAGCAGGCGACCGCCGCCCTCGGCGTCGCCGCGCTCCTCGCCGCCGACCCGCACCCCGCGCAGGTCCCGGGCACCGGCGTCGGCGCGTCCGACCCCACGCAGATCCTCCCGGGCGGCAGCGGCAGCGCCCCCGGGCAGCAGGGCGCATACGACCCGAACGCCGCCACCAGCGTCCTGCCCGCCGGCGCCGCGGGAGCCGCCGCCGGTGCCGCCGCCGCGCACGCCCAGCAGGGTCCTGGCGCCCCCGGGGCCGAGGACGGCACCCGTGTGATGCCCGTCACCGAGGGGCCGCCGCAGCCGGAGGGCCCGCACCCCTGGGAGACCCAGATGCGCGCCGCCCGCGACCGCGGCGAGCAGACCCAGCAGATCGGCTACCTCGACCCCAGCGAGGACCCGCTGCGCCGCCGCCCGCCGCGGCGCGTCCAGCGCCGGCAGCCGCCGCCCGAGGCGTACGCCGCCCCGCCGCAGCGCCGCGAGCCGCCGCCCCAGCGCTACGAGCCCCGCCCGCAGCCCCCCGCGCCCCCGCCGCAGCCCCCGCGCGAGCGGCGGCGCAGCGCGAACCCGATGCGCATCCCGGGGCTCGGCTGCCTGAAGGGCTGCCTGTTCACGGTCCTCATCCTGGTCGTCGGCTCGTGGCTGATCTGGGAGCTGACCCCCGTCCAGGACTGGGTCGCGGACGGCAAGGGCTTCTGGGACCAGATGACCGACTGGGCCACCGATCTCAAGAACTGGATCTCGGAGTTCAACGACGCCGCCGACGACGCCCAGAAGACGAAGGACGACATCGACTCGGGTGTCAACGGCGTCCAGGACGGCCTCGACGGCCTGAAGGACGGCGCGGGCCAGTAACCGAAGGGCCGTTGGCCGAAGGCCGGTGACCGAAGGCCGGTGACCGGCCGTCGGCATCCGTGGACCGGTGACCGAAGGGCCGCCCGGGGCCCGGACTACCCCCTGGCCTTTGAGCATGCCGACAAGTCGACACCCGCGGGGGGTTTCCGGGCCGGTCCGGCACCCAACGTCCGCGGCGCCGCGTAGCTTTGTTGTCATGGCACGCAGAATCGGCAGCCGATACGCCGCCCATCAGGTGATCGGACGCGGCAGCGCGGGCACGGTGTGGCTCGGCGAGGGCCCGGACGGGCCGGTCGCCATCAAGCTGCTCCGCGAGGACCTGGCCGAGGACCGGGAGCTGGTCGAGCGCTTCCTCGGGGAGCGCGCCGCACTGATGAGCCTGGACCACTCGCGCGTCGTCGGCGTCCGCGACCTCGTCGTCGACGGCCGCGACCTGGCGCTCGTCATGGACCTCGTCCGCGGTACGGACCTGCGCACCCGGCTGGAGCGCGACCGCCGGCTGCTCCCGCAGGCCGCCGTCGCCATCGCCGCCGACATCGCCGAGGCCCTGTCCGCCGCGCACGCCGTGAGCCTCGTACACCGCGACGTCAAGCCCGAGAACGTCCTGCTGGACTCCGACGCCCCCGCGGGTGCGGGCGGCGCGCCGCCCGCGCTGCTCACCGACTTCGGCGTCGCCAAGCTCATCGACGCCCCCAGCCGCGCCCCGCAGCCCCCGCCCGCGCCCCGCGGGCGCGGCGGCACGGCGGCGGGCACCCGGGTGCCGGCCCAGCGCCGCGTCATCGGCACCCCCGACTACGTCGCCCCGGAGATCGTCGAGGGCCTGCCCGCGCGCGCGGCCGTCGACATCTACGCCCTGGCCACCGTGCTGTACGAATTGCTGGCCGGCTTCACCCCCTTCGGCGGCGGCCACCCCGGCGCCGTGCTGCGCCGGCACGTGACGGAGACCGTCGCGCCGCTGCCCGGCATCCCCGACGAACTGTGGGAGCTGCTGCTCCAGTGCCTCGCCAAGGCGCCCGCCTCCCGGCTGCGGGCGGTGGAGCTGGCCGCCCGGCTGCGCGAGATCCTGCCGGACCTGGACGGGCTGCCGCCGCTGGACGTGGAGGAGTCGGCGGACGGTGCGGACGAGGCGGGCGGCCGGTCGCCGCACACGACGCGGCTCGGCGGGGACCGCGAGGCGGCCCCTGCCGGCGCCCTCGCCGCCGCGGGCGAGCCGGGCGTGACCGGCGCCGGCGGCCGGCCGCTGCGCGGCTCGGTGCCGCTGGTGCGGTCCGCGGCCCCGGACTCGAACCGGGACACCCACACGAGCATGCGCATGCCCAGCGCCGACGAGCTGGCCGGCGGCGCCCGCGGCACCGCGCGCGTACCGCGGCTGGCCGGCCAGCCGCGGCCGGGCTCGGCCCGCGCCGCCCGCGCGACCACGATGCGTGCGAAGCGGCTGAAGCTCACGGTCGCCGCGGCCGTCATCGCCCTCGCGGGCGTCGGCGGCTGGCTGGTCGCGTCGGGCGGCGACGACGGCGGCGGGGGCGGGAGCGGCGGCGGCGACCGCTCCACCACCTCGGAACCCTGATCCGCCCGGGTCCGCGGATACGCGCCACCTGCGGTCGGAGCGCGCAGCGGTACTCTGGTGGGGTGGCAGCACCTGATGTATCCGAATCGCTCAAGGCCCTCGGCTCCACCATGGACTCCATCGAGGCCGTGCTCGACCTCGACCGGCTGAGGGCCGACATCGCCGCGCTCGAAGAGGCGGCGGCGGCCCCCGCCCTCTGGGACGACCCGGAGAACGCGCAGCGGGTCACCAGCCGGCTCTCCCTCCTCCAGGGTCAGTTGCGCAAGATCGAAGAGCTGCGCGGGCGGATCGACGACCTCGAAGTCCTCTTCGAGCTCGCCGAGAGCGAGGGCGACGCCGACACGCAGCGCGAGGCCGAGGGCGAGCTGACCGCCGTCCGGCGCGCGGTCGAGGAGCTGGAGGTGCGCACGCTGCTGTCCGGCGAGTACGACCAGCGCGAGGCGATGGTCAACATCCGCGCCGAGGCGGGCGGCGTGGACGCCGCCGACTTCGCCGAGCAGTTGCAGCGCATGTATCTGCGCTGGGCCGAGCACAAGGGCTATCCGACGGAGGTGCTGGACACCTCGTACGCGGAGGAGGCCGGCATCAAGTCGACGACCTTCGCCGTCAAGGCCCCGTACGCGTACGGCACTCTCTCCGTCGAGCAGGGGACGCACCGCATGGTGCGCATCTCCCCGTACGACAACCAGGGCCGCCGCCAGACGTCGTTCGCCGGCGTCGAGGTGCTGCCCGTCGTGGAGCAGACCGACCACATCGAGATCCCGGAGAACGAGATCCGGATCGACGTCTTCCGCTCCTCGGGACCCGGCGGCCAGTCCGTCAACACCACGGACTCCGCGATCCGCATCACGCACCTGCCGACCGGCATCGTCGTCTCCTGCCAGAACGAGAAGTCGCAGATCCAGAACCGCGCCGCCGCCATGCGCGTGCTGCAGGCCCGCCTGCTCGCCAAGCGCAAGGAGGAGGAGCAGGCGAAGCTGAACGCGCTCAAGGGCGACAGCGCCGGCTCGTGGGGCAACCAGATGCGGTCGTACGTGCTGCAGCCCTACCAGATGGTCAAGGACCTGCGCACGACGCACGAGGTGGGCAACCCGCAGGCGGTGCTGGACGGCGAGATCGACGGCTTCCTGGAGGCGGGCATCCGCTGGCGCAAGCAGCAGGAGCAGGCGGCCGCCGAGGGCTGATATCCGCCGGTCGCCGGAGAGCGTCCGCGGGCCGTCCTGCCGCTGCAATTCCACGGCTGACCGCGGGCGTTGCGGGTCCGGGCGCGAGTGTCACAGTCGTGCACCACTTGCCCCGGACATTGGCCGGAAAAGGGTACAACCCAGTCTCAACTCGCTTGACGCTCCTGCGAATCCCCGAGAGGCTTGCCGCCGAGCTTTCTGCAGGTGTGTGGGGTTCGTGTGACTCAGGGGGGTAAGCCCGCCGCGAACAGGCCCCGTACCGACGCCAGCCCACTGACGAGTACGGCTACTGGGGGTAGCGAGCAATGACGAACAAGGTGCGTGTACGGGTGGCGCGAGTCGCCGCCAGCGCGCTGATCGCCGGCGGAGCCTCGCTCGCCGCCGCCGGTGCCGCGCAGGCCACCGGCGACGACGGCGGCGGCAACGGCCGCCAGGGCAACGGACTTGAGGTCAGCGCGATCGCGGGTGTTGCCGGCATCGGCGACACCGACAGCGGCGGCGACGTCGCCGGCCCCGGTGGCGTCGATGACGGCGGGACCACCGACGACGGCGGGACCACCGACGACGGCGGGACCACCGATGACGGTGGTACGACCGATGACGGCGGGACCACCGATGACGGTGGCACCACGGACGACGGCGGCACCACCGATGACGGTGGTACGACCGACGACGGCGGGACCACGGACGACGGCGGCACCACCGACGACGGCGGCACCACGGACGACGGTGGTACGACCGACGACGGCGGGACCACCGATGACGGTGGCACCACGGACGACGGCGGCACCACCGACGGCGGTGCCGATGACGGCGGTTCCGGTGACGACGGCGGCTCCGGCGACGACGGCGGTCAGCAGACCGGCGGCCAGCAGACCACCGGCGGCACCGGCGGCGGCGACACCGACTGCGAGCTGGACGGCGACAGCGTGATCTGCGAGGCCGAGTCGACCTCCGGCGGCAGCGAGCCCTCGCCGGCCGGCGACAGCGAGCCGCAGGAGCAGCTCGCCGACACCGGTTCCAGCGGCACCACGTACCTGCTCGTGGGTGCGGCCAGCATCATCGCCGGTGGCGTCGGCTTCCGGCTGCTGCCGCGGCTGATGACCCGCAACGAGTCGGCTGCCTGACCCGCAGCTCCGCTGCACAGGCGACACGAAGGGCCCGGAGTGATTCGCTCCGGGCCCTTCCGCGTCTTTCGTAGCGCTGTATGGTGTTTTCCGGCGCTGCGTTACGCACCGTAGGGCAAGGATGTGACGTAGATCACATGCCCGGATTTCGTGGGCGCCGCACGCCCCGCTTCCCCCGCGGACTCCGCCGCGCTACGCCGTCCGCTGCTGCAGGAACAGCACCGCCGCCACGGCCGCCAGCAGCGCCAGCAGTATCCACACCGTCGTCGGCGTCACGCCGCGCCAGCCGTTCTCCTGGCGCATGCGCTCCCTGCTCGCCCGGCAGACGGGACAGCGGCCCTCGCTCACGGGCCCCGCACAGCTCGCGCAGACCAACCAGTCGCGTGTCATGTGCTTCCTCCTCCCGCTTCGCTCTCCGTGTACCGCCGCTTCCGTTTCCCCTCTACCACTGTGCCAGGTCCGGGCCGAATCGGCGCGTGTCAACGGATTCCCCGACGGCGCACGGGACGGTTTGTCCGTGACGAAACGCACCAACCGCCCACGGCGACTGCGCGCCCCCGCCGCATTCGCGTAAGGTCACCTGCGACCGCGACAGGGAGCCCAGCGTGATCCGATTCGACAACGTCACCAAGCTGTACCCCAAGCAGAACCGCCCCGCGCTCCAGGACGTCTCGCTGGAGATCGAGCGCGGCGAGTTCGTGTTCCTCGTGGGGTCCTCCGGCTCCGGCAAGTCCACGTTCCTGCGGCTCATCCTGCGCGAGGAGCGGACCACCCACGGCCAGGTGTACGTGCTCGGCAAGGATCTCGCCCGGCTGTCCAACTGGAAGGTGCCGCAGATGCGGCGCCAGTTGGGCACGGTCTTCCAGGACTTCCGGCTGCTGCCGAACAAGACCGTCGCGGAGAACGTCGCGTTCGCCCTCGAAGTGATCGGCAAGCCCCGCGGCCAGATCCGCAAGACCGTCCCCGAGGTGCTCGACCTCGTGGGCCTGTCCGGCAAGGGCGACCGGATGCCCGGTGAGCTGTCCGGCGGTGAGCAGCAGCGCGTCGCGGTCGCGCGGGCGTTCGTCAACCGGCCGATGCTCCTCATCGCGGACGAGCCGACGGGCAACCTCGACCCGCAGACCTCGGTCGGCATCATGAAGCTGCTCGACCGCATCAACAGGACCGGTACCACAGTGATCATGGCCACGCATGATCAGCAGATCGTCGACCAGATGCGCCGGCGCGTCATCGAACTCGAGTTGGGGCGGCTGGTCCGCGACCAGTCGCGCGGTGTCTACGGATACCAGCACTGAGCTGCTGCCCCCGGAGCTGAAAGGACGGGCATGCGCGCCCAGTTCGTCTTCTCGGAGATCGGTGTCGGTCTCCGCCGCAATCTGACGATGACCTTCGCGGTGATCGTCTCCGTGGCCCTGTCACTGGCCCTGTTCGGAGCCTCCTGGCTCATGGGCAAGCAGGTCGACACCATGAAGGGCTACTGGTACGACAAGGTCAACGTCTCCATCTTCTTCTGCAACGAAGTGGACGCCGAGACCTCGCCCAACTGCGAGAAGGGCGCAGTCACGGCGGAGCAGAAGAAGGAGATCCGGGCCGACCTCAAGGCCCTCGACGTCGTCGAGAGCGTGCAGTACGAGTCCAGCGAAGACGCGTACACGCACTACAAGGAGCAGTTCGGCGACTCCCCGCTGGCCTCCTCCCTCACGCCGGACCAGATGCAGGAGTCCTTCCGCGTCAAGCTGACGGACCCCGAGCGGTACGAGGTCATCACCAGTGCCTTCGCAGACAGACCCGGCGTCCAGGAGGTGCAGGACCAGCGCAATGTGCTGGAGAGCCTGTTCAACCTGCTCAACGGCATGACGTACGCGGCCATCGGCGTGATGGCGCTGATGCTCGTCGTGGCGATCATGCTGATCGTCAACACGGTACGGGTGTCGGCGTTCAGCCGGCGGCGGGAGACCGGGATCATGCGGCTGGTGGGCGCGTCCAGCGTCTACATCCAGTTGCCGTTCATCGTCGAGGCCGCGGTCGCCGGGCTGATCGGCGCGAGCTTCGCGGCCGTGCTGCTGGTCGGCGGCAAGCACTTCCTGATCGACAACTGGCTCGCCGACAAGATCCTGTTGATCAACTTCATCGGCTGGGACGAAGTGATCCGGGTGCTGCCGCTCGTCGTCGCGATCGGGCTGCTCATGCCGGGTATCGCGGCGTTCTTCGCACTGCGCAAGTACCTCAAGGTCTGACAATCAGGGCGGGTGTGGCGTAGGCCACGTGCGTGCCGTGGCGGGGTCAACTCCCCCTGCCGCACCCGCCGCTGTCCTACACTCAGCGGCATGTCGGGCCCGACTGACAGCGACAGGCCCCGCAGCGCCTTCCGCCGCGGGGCCTCCCTGACGTTGGTCTTCGTCAGCGTCCTGGCCACCGGCGCCGCCACCGGGTCCTGGCCCGGCGAGGCCGAGCGCCCGCCCAAGGTGCTGACGGGACACGTCGCGGACGAGCAGGTCTACGAGCCGCGGGCCGGTGAGGGCGGCACCGCCGACTCGGCCGGCGAGCTGGTCAGCCGCAGCGGAGACCGCTGGTCGACGGCGTACAGCGCGCGCGAGTACGAGTCGGTCCAGCAGATGCTGGCGGGCAAGTACGTCGGCGTCGGGCTGTGGATCAAGACCGACGAGGCCGGCCGGATGGAGATCGCCCAGGTCGGCGAGGGCAGCCCGGCCGCCGAGGCCGGCATCCGCGCCGGCGACACGCTGCGCGCCGTCGACGGCACCCCGGTCGGGGGCCGCCCGGTCACCGAGGTCGTCGCCCTGCTGCGCGGCGACGAGCTGGGCGAGGGGGCGCGCGGAAGCACGGTGGTGCTTGCGCTGCAGCGCGGCGAGCGGCGCTGGGCGCGGCCCGTGCGCCGGGTGGAGCTGACGACCGAGCCCGTGACCGTACGGCAGGACAGGCCCGGGGGCGTGGGCGCCGCGACCCCCGTGATCCGGGTGGAGAGCTTCACCCGCGGCAGCGGCGCCGAGGTGCGCAGGGCCGCGGCGGAGGCCCGCGGCAGCGACGGCCTCATCCTCGACCTGCGGGGCAACTCCGGCGGCCTGGTCGTGGAGGCCGTCGAGGCGGCGTCCGGCTTCCTCGACGACGGGGTGGTGGCGACGTACGACCTGGAGGGCCGCCAGCAGGTGCTGTACGCGAAGCCGGGCGGGAACACCCGGACGCCGATGGTCGTCCTCGTCGACAGCGGCACGATGAGCAGCGCCGAGCTGCTGGCCGGGGCGCTCCAGGACCGCGGCCGCGCCGTCGTCGTCGGCAGCCGCACGTTCGGCAAGGGCTCGGTGCAGATGCCGAAGGCGCTGCCGGACGGCTCGGTCGCCGAGCTGACGGTCGGCGAGTACCGCACCCCGGCCGGCCGCAGCCTGGAGGGCGTCGGCGTCACCCCGGACCTGGACCTGGCCGTCACCGGCGACCGGAGCGCCGAGGAGGAGGCCCGGACGGTTTTGAGTGGCCTCGGGAGCGGCGTCTAGGCGACAATGGCCCGGCTATGGGTAAAGACACGGGTCGCAAGCTGATCGCGCAGAACAAGAAGGCGCGGCACGACTACCTCATCCTCGACACGTACGAGGCGGGGCTCGTGCTGACCGGGACCGAGGTCAAGTCGCTCCGCGAGGGGCGGGCCTCGCTCGCCGACGGCTTCGCGCACCTCGACGGCGGCGAGATCTGGCTGCACAACGTGCACATCCCGGAGTACTCGCAGGGTACGTGGACGAACCACACCGCCCGCCGCAAGCGCAAGCTGCTGCTGCACCGGGCCGAGATCGACAAGCTGATCGGCAAGACGCAGGAGACCGGGCTGACGATCGTGCCGCTGGCGCTGTACTTCAAGGACGGCCGGGCGAAGGTGGAGATCGCGCTGGCGCGCGGCAAGCGGGAGTACGACAAGCGGCAGGCGCTGCGGGAGAAGCAGGACAACCGCGAGGCGCAGAAGGCGATCTCCGCGGCCCGCCGCAGGTTCCGCGGCTGACCTGCGCGGACGGGGCCGCGCGGGGTGGAATACGGTGGCACGCCGCGGCGTTCTTCCAGTAGGCTGTCCACAGCGGCTCCTGGTGGGCTGCGCACCTTGAAAACACCACATGGGGATGATCGGTTTCGACAGCGGCTGTCGGAGCAGGAGAAGCGAGCCGAGGAAGCGGCCATGATCTCGTTAACCACAGGCCGAAACAAATAATCGCCAACACCAAGCGCGATTCCTTCGCCCTCGCTGCCTAAGTAGCGACTTGCGAAGTGTCAGCCCGGGGCTGTTCCCGACCCGGATCCTGGCATCAGCTAGGGGACTCCACTGCTAGACCCGGTCACGGGGTGTAGCGGGACAAACCACAGTGACTGAGCCCGTCGGAGACTTGTCCGCGTGATCTCCGGGGCCGAGAAAAACGTAGCGGACTGCGCTCGGAGAAGTCCTGTCCCTGCACCGTTGGACGCGGGTTCGATTCCCGCCATCTCCACGAATGCGATAGGCGACGTGTGCCCGCGGAAAGCGCGGGCCTCGTCGCCTTCGTCGTTTCTGCGCGGCTTCGCCGCGCGAGGCGGGGGCTCCGCCACCCGCACCCCCCCTTGTGCGGGGTGACCGGTGACGTGTGCCGGCGGGGAGCGCGGGCCTCGTCGCCTTCGTCGTTTCTGCGCGGCTTCGCCGCGCGAGGCGGGGGCTCCGCCACCCGCACCCCCCTTGTGCGGGGTGACCGGTGACGTGTGCCGGCGGGGAGCGCGGGCCTCGTCGCCTTCGTCGTTTCTGCGTCGCCTTGTCGTCACTGTCTCCCGATGTGGTCCAGCAGGTGGGTCAGCAGGGGCTGGGCCACCGGCGTGCGGCGGTACAGGAGTACCGGTGGGGACGTGAACCCGCCCAGGGCGTGGGCGCCGGGGCGTTCCTTCGGGGACGTCCTCGTCAGCGTGACGCAGAACTCCCCGCCCGCCACCCGGCTCTCGTGGAAGTCCGCCGCGGCCACCGCGTAGAAGCGGCCCGGTCCCAGCAGCCCGTCCTCCACGACCTCCAACTCCGCGACCTCCTCCGTGCGTTTGAGCACGGACAGCCGCCCTCCTCCCTCCGCCCGGTACAGCGGCCCGCGCAACCCTCCCGGCGCGGCGCCGAACCGGCGGTTGCGTAACTTCCCGTCGATGACCAGGCTTTCGAGCGCGTACGCGTGCCGGTGCACGGTCAGCGCCGGTGCCGCCGGGTGCCGTTCGGCGCGCGGCCAGCAGTGCAGCGCGTACCGCCGGCGTGACTCGTCCCCGGCCAGTTCGAGGCGGAAGAAGCCCAGCGGGTGCCACAGGGCCGGGAGCCGGCCGGTGGCCTGCGTTTCGAGCAGTTCGCCGAGTGCGGCGACGGCCTTGCCGGCGTCCTGGTCGTCGAAGGCCGCGGCGAGCGGGGGCATGACGGACTCGTCGCCGGACATCGAGGTCTCCGCGGGCATGTGGGAGGTGGACCGTCGGTCTGCGGTGCGTTCAATATGCAAGCAAGTCCGCGCCCCGGGCAATGGCGCATGGGCGTGGACCGATCGCTTTCGGACGGCCGGGCGCACCGCCCGGTCAGAGCGGTGGCGGCGTGCTCGGGAGACGTTCGATGACCAGCAGCGCCGCGTCGTCGGCCAACTGCCGGCCGGCGTGCCGCAGCAGGTCCGCGCGCAGGGAAGCGACGAGGTCGGCCAGCGAGCCGTCGGCGTGGCGGGCGGCGCTGGCGGCGAGGGGGAAGTAGACGCCCTCCTCGTCGCGGGCCTCGATGAACCCGTCCGTGTAGAGCAGCAGCCGGGCACCGGGGCGGAAGGCGATGGTCTGCGGCACCGGCAGCGTGCCGACCAGGCCGCCGAGCCCGATCGGGACGCCAGGACGGTCGGGCATGTGGCTGGTGACGGTGCCGCCGTCGATGAGCAGCGGCTCGGGGTGGCCCAGGTGCACGATGCGGGCGACGGGCTCGTCCGGCGGGATCTCCACCAGCAGGGCGGTGGTGAAGCGCTCGCTGTACGCCTCCGACGGGTCGTCCCGGGCGATCTCCCGCCGCGCGGTCTCCTCCAGCCGCCCGGCGACCTCGCCGATCGTCGGCTCCCGGTACGCGGCCTCGCGGAAGCACCCGGTCAGCACGGCGGAGACGCCGACGGCGGGCAGCCCCTTGCCGCGTACGTCGCCGATGAGTACCCGGGCGCCGTACGGCGTCGGCAGCGCCTCGTAAAGATCCCCGCCGATCTGGGCCTCCGCCTCGGCGGCGAGATAGACGCTGTGCAGGGCGAGCCGGTCGATCCGCGGCGGCAGCGGGCGCAGAAGTGCCCGCTGCGCGGCCCCGGCCACCGATCTGACCTGCCGCAGTTCGGTCTCGCGCTTCGTCCGGATGGCGGCGCCGACGATGCTGGCGATGCCCACCGCGCAGGCGGACGCGAAGGTCATGTCGGAGCTGAGCCGGCCCCAGACGTCGTGGTAGACGTTCATCGCCACCGTCAGTGCGACGACGAGGGACGAGATCGCGGCGGTGGTCCGTACCGAGAGGGTAGCCGCGGCCACCACCGGGGCGGCGACGAGCAGCGGGGCGGCCTGCGTCGTGCGGGGCGTCGAGAGGTCGATGACGACGGTGATGGCGATGATCAGCAGGGGGAACAGGACGCGCGGGATCGGGGACGCGCCGGGTGGGGCCGGGTCCTCGGCGCCTCCGACATCGCGGCGGTGGCCGCCGCGGAGCGGGAGTCGCATGGTGGTGGCGTCCTTCGGTTGGTTTGTTCCCTATGTTCCGATTATCGAGGATAGGCCACGGTAGGGGAGGGGACGCGAACGCACGACCCGATCGGGAGCCGGGGAGGCCGCCGGGGGCCGGAGGGCCGGTGGCGTACGGGCCCGGAGGCCGGGTCCGTACCGGAGCGTGGGGCGGGGTGGCCGGGCTCCGCCCCTGTTCCACGGCGGTGTGTCAGCGGGTGCCGGGTGTGGCGCGCAGCGCCAGGGTCTCGGGCGCGGTGATCTCGATTTCGCCGTGCGCGTACGTCACCACGCCGTCGCGGCGGAGTCCGGACAGCGCGCGGTTGAGGGTGACGCGGGTGACCCCGAGGTGGTCGGCCAGGGCCTGCTGGCCGCCGGGGAGGGGGACGCGGCGGGAGCGGCGGCGGGCGGCTTCGGCGAGCAGCCAGGCCGCGAGCCGGGCGGGCGCGGGGAGCGTCGCCGCCGCGGTGAAGCGGGTCTGCTGGTCGCGGGCCTGGGCGGCGAGGGTGCGCAGGACGTGGGCGCGGACGGCGGCGGCGCCGTCGACCAGGGCGAGGAAGTCCGCGCGGGGCAGGCTGCGAACGGTGCAGGGGGTGAGGGCGGTGTACGTCGCGGTGTGCCCGCGGTCGTCGATCACCGCGACCTTGTCCAGCGCGCACGGCCCCGCCCACGCCCCGACCCGTACCACCCGCCCGCCCGCGGACACGACGGTGGCGGCGACCCGGCCGCCGAGGAGCAGGAGCAGGTGCCCGGCGGGGTCCCCGGCGGCGCGCAGGACGCCCCCGGCGGCGTAGCGCCGCGGGACGGAGGCGCGCCACAGGGCGCGGAGGCGGTCCGGGGGGAGGCCGCGGAGCAGCGGTACGTCCCG
This sequence comes from Streptomyces sp. CMB-StM0423, assembly GCF_002847285.1. Taxonomy (NCBI): domain Bacteria; kingdom Bacillati; phylum Actinomycetota; class Actinomycetes; order Kitasatosporales; family Streptomycetaceae; genus Streptomyces; species Streptomyces sp. CMB-StM0423. Next base: position 5,391,817 of record NZ_CP025407.1, read on the forward strand.
GAGCGCGGCGCACGCACCGGGCTCCGCGTCCGGCGCCGGTGTATCGGGTGATACAGATCCCCTCACGCCCCCGACCGTACCGTCGCCCCCATGCTGGTACTCGAACTGTCCTTCAGCCCCGCCCCCGAACGTCTCGCCGCCCGGCCCGCCCACCGCGAGCGGCTCGCCCGACTGCACCGCGACAAGGTCCTCCTCGCCGCCGGGCCCTGGGCCGACGGCTCCGGGGCCCTGCTCGTCTTCGACGCGACCCGCGGCCGGCTCGACGCGCTCATGGCCGGCGACCCGTACTACCGCACCCCCGGCGTCCGGGTCGTCGGCGTCCGCGAATGGCACCCCGTCGTCGCCCCTTGACCTCGACCTTGGTTCAACCACCACGCTGGCGGCGTGACCCGTACCCTCGTGCCGCGCGCCTACCGCCCCGTGCTCGCGCACCCCCGGCTGCGCCGGCTGCTGCCCGCCTTCGTGGCCTCGGACTTCGGCGGCGGCATGAGCATGGTCGCGGTGGCGTGGCTGGCCATCCAGATCGCCCCGGACGGCCGCGAGGGCCTGCTCGTCGGCGCCGCGCTCGCCGCGTACGCGCTGCCGGGAGCGGCGGGCGTGCTGCTGCTCGGGCGGTGGCTGCGGAAGCTGCCCGCGCGCCGGCTGCTCATGGTGAACTGCGCGCTGCGCGGCACCCTGCTGGGCTGTGTGCCGCTCGCCTGGGGCCTCGGCGTCCTGGACCCCGTGACGTACGTCGTGCTGCTCGGCTGCTCGTCGGTCCTGACCGCCTGGGGCAGCGCGGGGAAGTTCACGCTCGTCGGTGAGCTGCTGCCGGAGCGGCACCGGCTGGCCGCCAACGCCCTGCTCGGCGCCAGCATGTCCACGAGCATCGTCGCGGGACCCGCGGTGGCCGGGTTCCTCGCCACGGCCGTCAGCCCGGCGTGGATCATCGGCCTGGACGCGCTGACGTACGCGGTCCTCGCCGTGCAGACCGCACGGCTCGGTCCCGGCGGCGAGGAGCGCCCGGACGCGGCGGCGGCCCGCCCCGCCGGGCGCGGGCTGCGGCTCCTCGCCACCCAGCGCGAACTGCTCGCGATCCTCGTCCTCACCTGGCTGTTCTTCGCCCTCTACGGCCCCGTCGAGGTCGCCCTGCCGCTCTACGTCACCGGTGCGCTCGACGGCGACGCCGGGCTCCTCGGCCTGTTCTGGACCGCCTTCGGCGTCGGCGCGGTGGCCGGCGGGCTGACGGTGGGCGCGCTGCGGCGGCTGCCGCTGTGGCCGGTGACGCTCGGCATCGTCGCGGGCTGGGGAGCGACGCTGCTGCTGCCGTACGGGCTCGGGGCCGGGACCGCCGCGGCGATGGCCTGCTTCGCGCTGGGCGGCGCGGTGTACGGCCCGTACCCGGCGCTGTCGTTCACCCTCTTCCAGAACCGCACGCCGCGGGGCTGGCTGACCACGGTGCTCGCGGCGCGGGGCGCGGTGCTGCTCACGTCGACGCCGGTCGGGGCGGCGCTCGGCGGGCCGCTGGTCGCGGCGTTCGGGGCGCGGGCGGTGCTGGCGGGTTCCGGGGCGGCGACGGTGGGGGTGGCGGTGGTGGGGACGGGGGTGTGGCTGGCGACGCGGGGGGCGCGGCCCGTAGCGGAGGCGGATGACGGGCCGGACGACGACGGGGCGGGCGACGGCGGGCCGGACGACGACGGGGCGCGAGGGGACGGGGCGCGGGCCCCGGCGTGACCCGCGCGTGCCGGCGCCCGGCGGTTCCTCAGCCCGCCGCCAGCACCTCCCGCAGCCGCCCGTACGTCGGCGCAAGCCTGCGCAGCACCTCCGCCAGCGCCGCCCCGTCGCCCCGCACCAGCGGATACTGCACCGCCCCCAGCAGCCGCGCCTGCCCCTGAAGCACCCCCGCCGCCCCGTCGAGCCCCGCCCGCCGCACGTACGCCGAGGCGTCCGCGAGCCGGCGCGCCCCGACCCGTACCGCGAACGCCGCCAGCAACTCCCGCACCCCCGCGTCGAGCCCGGCCGCGGCCCGCGCCGCCAGCTTCTCCAGCGCCTCCGCCCCGCCCACCGTCCCCGGCGGCACCGGCAGGTCGGCGCGGCCCGCGAGCCACGCGACGGCGCCGGGGAGCGCGGCCCGTACCGCCTCCTCCGCCGTGACCGTACGGACCCGCTCGAAGCCCGCCCGCATCACGTACGGCTCCGCCGTGTACTCCACCGCCTCCGCCCGCCAGGACGCCAGGAACTCGTCGACCGGCAGGGTGGCGTACGGGTGGCCGTGCGGGTCGTGCAGGAGGACCGTGTCGTCCTCGGCGGCCAGCGCGACCACGTAGTGGTCGCTGCCGCCGGCCGCGGGGCCCCACGGGGTGCCGGGGTGGTACAGCAGCAGGCCCATGTCGACAGGCCCGACCAGCACGGGACCGCGCGCGCACGCCGTCCGCAGCCGCGCCATCGCCTCGTCGGCGGACCCGCCCGAGGTCCGGTCGCAGCGCAGACCGAGCAGGGTGACGGCGTCGTCGAGGCCGATCTCGGGGTCCCAGCCGTACGGGTCGAAGAGCGGGACGGTGCCGCCGAGGAGCTGGACGCCGAAGGGGGAGCCGGTGAGGGTCTCCACGAGGGCAGGGGAGGGGCCGGGGCCGGGGAGGGACATGACGAGGGAGTCGGCGTAGCAGTAGGGGCCTGAGCCCGTGTAGTCGGTCATGCGGCCAGGCAACGGCCTGACACCGGGGGAGAGTCCAGCCCGGGCCTAGGAGACGGCGGAGGTCCGCGGCACCCGGCCCAGCAGCGTCACCGCGACCGCGCCCAGCGCCAGCGCGCCGCCGAGCCACAGCACCGACCGCGTACCGAACCCGTCCACCATCCGGCCGCCCGTGAACGCCCCTAGGGCGATGGCCCCGTTGAACACCGCCACGAACAGCGATGTCGCGCCCTCCCGGGCCCGCGGCGCGGCCAGGCCCAGCCACGTCTGCGTACTCACCGACACCCCTCCGTACGCCAGCCCCCACACGACCAGCAGCGCCGCCGCACCCGCCACCGACAGCCCGAGCAGCGGCACGAGCAGCAGCGAGGCGGTCAGCACGGCGCCGATCACCAGCACGGTGCCGCGCAGCCGCCGGCCCACCAGGGCGCCGGCCGCGAAGTTGCCGGCGATACCGGCGATTCCGTACGCGAGCAGGAGGGTCCCGATCATCGGCGCCCCGACGCCCGAGAGGTCCTCCAGGATGGGGCGTACGTACGTGTACGCGGCAAAGTGCCCCGTCACCAGCAGGGACACCACCGCGAGCCCGGTGGCCACCCGGCGGTCGCCGGCCAGCCGCACCACCCCGCCGAGGGCGACCGCCTCCGCCGCGGGCAGCGGCGGCAGCAGCACGGCCATCGCGGCGCTCACCAACAGCGCGAGGCCGCCGACGGCGAGGAACGCGGCGCGCCAGCCGACGAGTTCACCGAGGTACGCGCCCGCCGGCACGCCCACGACCGAGGCGACGGCGACGCCGCTGAAGATCAGGGAGGTCGCTGCCCCGACGGCCGCGGCCGGCACCAGCCGCACCCCGAGACCGCCGGCGAGCGACCAGACGCCGCCGAGCCCGACGCCGACGAGGACGCGGGCGGCGATCACGACGGCGAAGCCCGGCGACCAGGCGGCGAGCACGTTGGCCGCGGCCAGGAGCACCATCAGGGAGCAGAGGACGAGCCGCCGGTCGAGCCGGCCGACCGCGGCGGTGACGAGCGGGGCGGAGAGGGCGGCGACCAGGCCGGTGACGGTGAGGGTGAGGCCGGCGGTGCCTTCGCTGACGTACAGCGAACCGCTGATGGGGGTGAGCAGACCGACCGGCAGCATCTCGGAGGTGACCACGGTGAAGGTCCCGGCGGCCACGGTCGCCACTGCGGGCCAGCCGCCTTCGGCGGTGGCTTCTGCGGGCGGGGCTGCGGACAGCTCGTCGACTTTTGCCATGACGTCAGCCAAGCCCGGCGGGAGGGAGGGGAACAAGCGCGAAGTGCTCATGCTTCCATGAGGTGGGCTAATGGAAACGCGGCGCGCGACGGCGCCGGGCGGAAGGGCGGCGGCGGATGGCGAGCGCAGGTCAGGGGGGTGGGGACGGGAAGCCGGCGGCGGTGGGCGGGGTGGAGATCCGCGAGCTGGAGTGCTTTCTGGTCCTGGCGGAGGAGCTGCACTTCGGACGTACCGGCGAACGGCTGTATGTATCGCAGAGCCGGGTCAGCCAGCTCGTCCGCGCGCTCGAACACCGCATCGGCGCCCGCCTCGTGGACCGCACCAGCCGCCGGGTCCGGCTCACCGCGGCGGGCGAGGACTTCCTCGCCGCGCTCCGCCCGGCGTACGCGGCGCTGCGCGCGGCCGTCGACGACGCCAGGGCGGCGGCGCTGGGGGTGGGCGGGCCGCTGCGGATCGGGTTCCAGGGGGTGGTGGGGTACGGATTCATGGACGCGGTCGGGGAGTTCGAGGACCGGCACCCGGGGTGCGCCACGCGGCTGACCGAACTCCCGCTGTCGGACCCCTTCGGGGCGCTGCACCGCGACGAGGTGGACGCGGCGGTGGTGCTGCTGCCGGTGGCGGAGCCGGGGCTGGCGCTGGGGCCGGTCTTCTCCGTACAGCCCCAGTACGCGGCGGTCTCGCGGCGGCACGCCTTCGCGGGGCTTGTGGAGGTGGACGCCGAGGACCTGGCCGGGACCCCGCTGATAGGCGTGACGGCTCCGGCGCCGCCGTACTGGCGCGAGGCCCAGTCCCCGACGCACACCCCGTCGGGCGCGCCCGTCCCGCGAGGTCCGGAGGTGGGAACGCTGCAGGAGGGCCTGTCGCTGGTGGCGGCGAACCGGGGGGTGATGCTGCTGTGCCGCCCGACGGCGGAGCACCACCCGCGGGGGGATGTGGCGTACGTACGGGTAAGGGGCCTGCGGGAGTCGGCGCTGGGCCTGGTGTGGCGGGAAGACGGGGCAGGCGCGGCGGTACGGGCGTTCGCGGGGACGGTGGGGGAGACGATGAGGGGTGCGGGGTGAGGGGAGGGGGCGCGGGGGGTGGAAACTCACGGAAACGGCACCGGCAAACCCGGGCAGAACACCCGGTCAGCCCGACTTTCGCCGCACGGGACGCAGGGGCGTCGGCGAGGCGGGCTGACGCGGCACGGGGTGAGGATCCCGAAGGCCCGCACACTCGGGAGACGGGTGGCCCGGTGGGTCACGACGCGGTACGGGCAAACCCCGACGCCCCGCCCCGCCCGATCGGTGCACCCCGCACATGGCGCCATCCCCGACTCCGCAATCCCCGCGGAGCGGGCCCGGTTCGGGGCGTGCGGCGTCGGGGTGTCCGGGCTCGTCCGGGGGCTGCCGTGCCGTGGGTTTCGAGCATCGGGCCCACCTCCCGCGGCCGCCGCTTCCGCAGCAGCGCCGGCACCGACCTCGCGGCGACCGTCCGGCACCAGCGGCGCTGTGCCCTCGGGGGCTGGAGGCATGGCTTCGGTGGTTGCGTGCGGTCGGGTGGCTTGTCGCGCCCAGGGCGGGCGAATGCGGTCGTAATTCGCGGTAACGCCTCCTGATTCGGGCCTGATTGGGGGGAGGGGGCGACTTTCGCCCCCCGACGTGCCCCGCAACCCGCCGGCGACCGGCCCCCCGTAGCCGGTCGCCGGCTTCTCGGCGGTTACCTGATGTTCCTCGTGTCCGCCTCCACCTCCGCCAGGTACTCCTCCAGCGTCACCGGCCTCCCCCGCACCCCCGGGCGCCGTTCCCACGGCCTCGGGCCCTCCGGGCTCCGGTACTCCACCCCCAGCGCCTCCAGCCGGCCCAGGTGGTGTGCCAGCCGCTCCGCGAAGGCCGCGCCGTCCCTCGTCGCGTCGCACCACACCGTCTCCGCGAACGCGCTCATCCGCGGGAACGCCTGGTAGTCCAGCGCCCGGACGTTGTCGATCGCCTCCGTCCACAGGCCGCACTGCGCGCCGATGACCAGGTCCGCCGCCGGGGTGCCGCGGAGTTCCTCAGGGACCGGTTCGAAGGCGTAGACCTCCTCGACCGGCAGGACCGTGCCCACCGGCACCGGTTCGTCCGCCGAGTCCGACGCGCGATAGTCGAGGTAGACCTGGCGGGCCGGGCTCGTGATGACCTGGTGGCCCTCGCGGGCCGCCCGTACCGCGCCGTGGTTGTCGCGCCACGACACGATCGTCGCGGCCGGCGGCAGGCCGCCCTCCAGGATCTCGTCCCAGCCCAGCAACTGCCGTCCCCGCGCCTCCAGATGGTCCGAGACCTGCCGGATGAACCAGCTCTGCAGCTCGTCCTCGTTGCGCAGCCCCAGCTCCGCCATCCGCGCCTGCGCCGCCGGGCTCGCCTTCCACTGGTCCTTCGGGCACTCGTCGCCGCCGACGCAGATGATCGGGCTGGGGAACAGCTCGATCACCTCGTCGAAGACGTTCCGTACGAAGTCCAGCGTCCCGTCCGCGACGTTGAGGATGTCCGACTTCACGCCCCAGCCGGTCTCCACCGCCAACTGCGCCCCGGTGTTGCCCAGTTCGGGGTACGCCGCGATCGCGGCCTGCGTGTGTCCCGGCACGTCGACCTCCGGTACCACCAGGATGTGCCTGGCCGCCGCGTACGCCACGATCTCGCGGATGTCGTCCTGCGTGTAGTAGCCGCCGTGCGGCCGGCCGTCGCCCGTCTCGTTCCAGCCCGGCTTCGACTCCGTGCGCCAGGAGCCGATCTCCGTCAGCCGCGGGTAGCGCTTCACCTCCAGGCGCCAGCCCTGGTCGTCGGTGAGGTGGAAGTGGAGCACGTTCAGTTTGTGCAGCGCCATCTGGTCGAGCACGCGCAGCACGTCGCGCTTGGTGAAGAAGTGCCTGGCCACGTCCAGCAGCACGCCCCGCCACGCGAACCGCGGCCGGTCCTCGATCTCGACGCCGGCCACGTCCCACGGGCCCTCGTCGAGCGCGCTGTGGCGCAGGGTGTGCGGCGGCAGGAGCTGGCGCAGCGTCTGCACGCCGTAGAAGGCGCCGGCCGGGCCGCCCGCGGCGATGCGGATGCCGTCGGGGCCGATCGTCAGGCGGTACGACTCCGGCCCCGCACCCGGGTCCGCGGCCAGCTCCCCGGACAGGGCCAGCTCGATCCCGCCCCGGCCCGGCGGCAGCGTGCAGCCCGTGCCGGGCAGGAGCTGTTCGCGCAGGACGCGGGCGACCGGGGCGAGCGCCGGATCGGCGACGTGCAGCGGGGTGTCCGGGCCCAGGGCGTACGAACCGGGGCGGGGGGAGCTGCGCGACGGCGTGGGGATGATCAAGGTCGGTCTCCGTTCGACGGGTTGACGCTGGCGTTCTCCACTCCATATAAAGGGCTCCACCGTAAATATGTAAAGGAGTCCATCGTTACTCCGTCGTGTGTTCGTCACGGCAGGCGGTGGGCCCGGGAGGGGCGTGGCTATGACATCGGCAGCGGAGCTGGGCGGGGACCTGTCCCGGCTGCGGCATCTGAACTCGCTCGCCGTCGTGGACGTCCTGCGCGGCACCGAGCCGCTCACCCTCACCGCCGTCGCCGAGCGGACAGGACTGTCCCGGCCGTCCACCAAGGACGTCGTCGGCCAGCTCGTGGAGCTGGGCTGGGTCCAGGAACTCGGGCCCGCGCAGGGCACCGTCGGGCGGCCCGCGCGGCGGTACCGGTTCCGGGCCGACGCCGGGCACGTCGCCGGCATCGACATCGGGGTCCACAGCGTGCGCGCCGCCATCGCCGACCTCGACGGCACCGTCCACGCCCAGACCCACCGCACCGTCAGCCCCGCCACCCCCGTCGACGACCGCATCGCCGCCGCCGACCTGGCCGTCGCCGACTGCCTGACCGCCGTCGGGCTGCGGCGCGAGGAGCTGTGGGCCGTCGGCGCGGGCACCACCGGCATCGTGGACCGCGCCGGCAAGGTGCAGTTCTGCGCCGGCGTCGCCAACTGGACCGGCGTCGACCTCGCCGCCCGGATCGGCGCGCTCTTCCCCTGCGCCGTGCAGATCGACAACGACTCCCGCCTCGCGGCCCTCGCCGAGCGCCAGTGGGGCGTCGCCAAGGGCGTCGACGACACCGTCTTCCTGCACGCCGGCCGGCGCACCGGCGCCGCGCTGGTCGTCGGGGGGCAGGTGCACCGCGGCTTCGGCGGCGTCGCCGGCGAGGTCGGCATGCACCCCGTGACGCACTGGGTCACCGCCGCCTCGTACCTCCACGACTGCCCCGTCGTCCCCCGGGGCGCGCCCCAGAGCGACGCCGCGCGGCACACCTTCGCCGCCGCCCGCGGCGGCGACCCCGTCGCCGTGGCGGCCGTCGAGCGCTACTGCGACGACCTGGCCCTCGGCACCGCGGCGATGGTCATGACCCTCGACCCCGAACTCGTCGTCCTCGGCGGCGCGTTCTCGCGCGCCGCCGACGTGCTGCTGCCGCGGCTGCGGCGGCGGCTGGAGGACGTGTGCCTGCGGGTGCCGGAGCTGCGCGCGTCCGCGCTCGACGAGGAGTGCGTCGCGGTCGGCGCGATCGGGCGGGCCGTGGCGTACCTGGACGGCGAGCTGTTCGGCGGTGCCGCCGGGCAGATCGTCCCGCTGCACGACCTCGCCGCCGGCGACGGGAAGACAGCAGAGCCCCCAGGCCACCCGGGCGATCAGCGCCACCCGGGCGTGCGGGCCCAGCGGCGCGATCCGGGCGATCAGGGCGCCCCGAGACCTGACCGAGCAGGAGGTGCCCGTTGACGACGACGCCCCGCACCGAGGCGACCGCCGATCCCGTACGGAACGAAGGCGGCGCCCCGCCGACACCCCCCGGCCCCCGGGCCGGCACCGCGCCGCCCCCGGTGAGCCCGCTCCGCGCCCTGTGGCGGCGGACCGTCCCCGTCCGCTGGCTGGCGCCCAGCACCCTGCTCATCGCGGCCGTGATCGTCTTCCCGGCGATCTACATGGTCGGGATGTCCTTCGTCGAGATCAACCGCATCGGCCTGACCGACGGCTTCGCGGGTCTGGAGAACTACCGCAGCCTCTTCGCCGAGGACGAACTCCCCGGCGTCGTCGGCAACACCCTCCTGTGGGTCGTGGTCGTCGTCGGACTCACGGTCCTCGCCTCCCTCGCCCTCGCGCAATTCCTCGCCAAGGACTTCTTCGGCCGCCGCCTCGTCCGGCTCGCGCTGATCGTGCCGTGGGCGACGTCCCTGGTGATGACCGCGACCGTCTGGCGCTTCATCTACGAGGGCGGGAACGGCCTGCTCAACCGGCTGCTGATGGATCTGAAGATCCTCGACTCGCCGGTGGACTGGTACAAGGACCCGGACATCGCCTTCTACTCGCTGATGGCGGTCGGGGTCGTCACCTCGATCCCCTTCACGGCGTACGTCCTGCTCTCCGGGCTGCAGACCATCCCCGGCGAGGTGCTGGAGGCCGCGAAGATCGACGGCGCCGGGCCGTGGACCACCTGGCGCCGGGTGACGCTGCCGATGCTGCGGCCCTCGCTGACCGTCGCGCTCGTGCTCAACATGCTGCACGTCTTCAACGCCTTCGCCCTGATCTGGGTGATCATGGGCAAGACGGCCGGCAACCACGCCGACACCTCCGTCACCTTCATGTACAAGATCGCCTTCACCGGCCGGCTCGACACCGGCGAGGCCGCCGCCCTCGGCGTGCTCAACGTGATCGCGATCAGCCTCCTCATCGCCGTCCTCATCAAGCTCCTCAAGGGCCGCGACCCGCTCGCCCCCGGCAAGGAGCGGCGCGGCAGCGAGGCCGCCGAGGCCCTCGGCCGCCGCACCCGGCTCGCCTCGGCCGCACTCGCCCGCGCCGTACGCCCCGTGGGCGGACCGCTGGCCGCCGGGTGGCGGCGGGTGCGGCACGTCGGGCTGCCGCTCGCGGGGCTCTGCGTCGCGCTGTTCTTCCTCGCGCCGTACGTCGCGATGTTCCTCGGCTCGCTGAAGACCGACGCCGAGCTGTTCCAGGTGCCCGCCGACTACCTGCCCGACGAATGGGCCTGGTCCAACTACGCCGACGTGTGGGACAAGATCCCGCTGGCCGACTACTTCAGGGTCAGCCTGATCGTCGCGCTGGTCTCCACCGCCGTGGTGCTGCTGATCGCCGCGCCAGCCGCGTTCATCCTGGCGCGGACGAAGTTCCGCGGCCGGGGCGCGTTCCTCGGGCTGGTGCTGGTCTCCCAGATGTTCCCGGCGGTGGCGCTGCTCATCGGCCTGTACCGGGAGGCGGTGTTCACCGGCGGGATCCACAGCTACTGGTTCATCATCGCGGTCAACTGCGCCTTCAACATCGCCTTCGCCATCTGGATCCTGCACACCCAGTTCAGCTCCATACCCGTGGAGATAGACGAGGCGGCGATGCTCGACGGGCTCGGCCGCTTCCGGATCATGGTGCGGATGGCGCTGCCGCTGGCGGCCCCCGCGCTCATCACCGTCACCATCTTCACGTTCATCCAGGTCTGGAACGAGTTCGTCATCTCGCTCACCGTCTTCAACGAGCCCACGGAGAACCGGGTGCCGCTCACCGTCGGCGTGCAGCAGTTCGTGGGCCTGTACGAGACGAACTACCAGTACCTCTTCGCCGCCTCCCTGATGGCGATCGTGCCCGCGGTGATCCTGTTCGCGCTCATCGAGCGGTACCTGGTGAGCGGCCTGACGAAGGGCAGCACCAAATGAGCCACCTCATGCCCGGCAGAAGGCCCGGCAGAAGGGCCGTCCTCCGCGCCGGCGGCGCGCTCGCCTCCGCGTCCGCGCTCGGCGCGCTGGCGGCGGCCTGCGGCCGGCCCGTCGCGGCCGGGGACCCGGACTCCATCAAGGTCGTCATCGCGCAGTACACCGACGGCACGCAGCCGTACTGGCGCAGGCTCGTCGCGAAGTTCGAGGACAAGCACCCCGGCAAGAGCGTCAAGCTGCAGATCATCGACTGGGGCAACCTGCAGACGCAGATCAACACGATGGTGCAGACGGGCCAGTTGCCCGACATAGCCAACCTCAACCTCTTCGCCGACTACGCCGACGCCGGCCTGCTGCACCCCGCGGAGGACGTCCTCACCCCCGAGGTCTACGGCGACTTCATGCCCGCCTTCGCCGACAACGCCTCCTTCCGGGGCCGGCAGTACGCGCTGCCGTTCCTCGCCACCGTCAACGGCATGTACTACAACAAGGCGGTCCTGCGCGAAGCCGGCTTCGACGGGCCGCCGGAGACCCGCGACCAGTTCCTCGACGCCGTCGACCGGATCAAGGCGCTGCCCGGGAAGTACGTCCCGTACGGGCTGGCCCTCGGCATCGAGTCCGGGCACTACGAGTTCGGCACCTGGGCCCGCGCCAACGGCGGCGGCTGGACCGCGAACGGCAAGTGGGCCATCGACAGCGACCGCAACGTCGAAACGCTCGGCTTCCTCCAGGACCTCGGCAAGCGCGGCTACACCCAGCCCAACCCCGGCCAGACCAACCGGCCCGACGGCACCTGGCCGCTGTTCGCGCAGGGCAAGGCCGCGATGGTCTACGGCGCCTTCGGCGCGCGGGCGTTCCTGGACCTGATCGAGAAGGGCGACGTCGACTACGGGCTCGCCGTCCACCCGGTCAGCCACGGCGCGGAGCCCGTCGCGCACGGCATCCAGGACTACCTGATGGCGTTCAGGAAGTCCGGCAACCGGGAGCTGATCCGCGACTTCCTCAGCTTCTTCTACCGGCCGGAGAACTACGTGCCGTATCTGAAGACCGAGGGCCTGCTGCCCACCACGCAGTCGGCGGTCGACGTGCTCAAGGACGACCGGCGGGTCGGGCGGTACGTGGGGATGACGGGGCGGGCGCGGTTCGACCCCACCACGCGGCCGGTCTGGGCCGAGCTGCTCGGGGTGATGGGCAACGACCTGGGCAAGGCCGTCAGCCAGAACTCGGCGCCGGAGAAGGTGCTGCGCGAGTTCCAGTCCATCGCGGTCTCGGGGGACTGAGGGCCCTTCCCGGGCACGTCCCCGGATCCCGCGAGCCCCTTGAGCCCTGTGAGCCCCGACGCCGCCGGTTGCCGTGTCCTCGGGCCGGCGGCGTCGGAACCAGCGTCCGCGGCGGGCGGCCGTCCTCCCGCCCGCCGCGGACCACCATCCCGCGTGCCACGTACGCGCGTGCCGCGTACGCGCGTGCCACGTACCCGTGGGCCAGCAGCCCGCGGATCGCCGGCTCAGCTCAGGGAGAAGTCCGCGATACGCACCCCTTCACCCGGCACCAGATACACGTCCCGCCGCCCGGCCGCGCCCCGCAGCACCACCGTGACGTCCTCGTACGCGTACCGCGACCCCGTGCTCCGCACCGCCGCCCGGCCCGCCACCTGGCCGTCCGGCGCGTCCAGCCGTACCTCCAGCGTGGCCTCGCCCGGCGACTCCTTCGCCACCCGCGCCACCAGCCGTCGCGCCCCGCGCCGCAGGTCGGCGTCCGCGAACAGCAGCCACGCGCCCGCCGACTCCGCGCCGACCGCCGTGCCGCGCGGCTTCGACTCGTCGACCAGCCGCACGCCCGCGTAGTCGTCGAAGTTCTCCGCCCGCGTCGTCCGCCGCAGATCCCGCGGCGGCACCGTCTCGCCGTCGACGGCCAGCTCCGCCCGCGCCCGGATGTCCCCGGACGAGGCGCCGACGAGCACGTCGTACGTGCTGCGCTCCACCACCCAGCGCTCGCGGGTGACGTCCCAGTGCGCCAGCGCCGCGCGCGGCAGCGGCAGCGTCACCGTGCGCGTCTCGCCGGGCCGGAGACCGACCTTCGCGAACGCCTGGAGCTTCTTCAGCGGCTGCTTCACGCGGGATTCGCGCTGCCGCGTGTAGAGCTGCACGACCTCCGCGCCCGCGCGCCGGCCGGTGTTGGTGACCGGCACGGCGACGGCGTCGCGCAGCAGCCGCGGACGGCCGTAGCGGAAGGTGGTGTACGACAGGCCGTGGCCGAAGGGGTAGAGCACGTCGCCGGTGAAATACTGGTACGTGCGGCCGTACTTGATGTTGTCGTACTCCAGGATCGGCGGCAGGTCGGCGGCCGAGCGGTACCAGGTCTGGGTGAGCCGGCCCGCCGGGTTCACGTCGCCGAACAGCACGTCGGCCAGCGCCCGGCCGGTCTCCTGTCCCGCGTGGGTCGTCCACACCAGCGCGGGGACGTGCTCCTGCTCCCAGGTCAGCGTGGTGGGGTAGCTGTTCTCGACCACGACGACGGTCCGGGGGTTGGCGGCGAGCACGGCCCGTACCAGCGCCGACTGGGTGCCGGCCAGGCCCAGGTCCTCGCGGTCGTCGGTCTCGCGGGCGTTGATGAACGGCATCGAGCCGACGACGACGATCGCGGTGTCCGCCGCCCGCGCCGCCGCCACGGCCTCGTCGATGCCGTCTCGAAGCGTTTCGAGGGTGTAGCGGGAGGCGTCGGCGGCGGTGCCGAGGACGAGCCCGCCGTCCCCTGCGCGGGCGCGGAGGTAGACGGCGTCGCCGAGCCAGTTCTCGTAGCCCGCGTAGCGCAGCACCACCGTGCCGTCGTCCTGCTCCTCGGGGCGGAACAACTGCGAGACGAACCAGCCGTTGGGCTGGTCCTGGTCGTTGAAGAACCGGTACCCCGCGCCGTCCGGGTCGCGCATGCCGACGACCTTGCCGTTGGCCACGGCCCGCAGCGTGACGATGCCCTCGCCCCAGCCGAAGACGTCGAACTGCTCGGTCTCGCCCGCCGCCGTCGCGCTCTCCGCCAGCGCCGCGCCCCCGGCGCCGCGGCCCGCGGTGACGTAGCGGCCGGTTGCGGCGTTCCGCAGCGCCACCCGGTCGACGGCCTCGCTGGTCGTCACCTCGGTGCCCGCGCCCAGCCGGTCGGCGATGCCGCGCAGCGGCGTGATCGCGTACGGCAGGCTGCCCGCATACCAGTCGGTGTAGAGGGTGTCGGCCAGCGGGCCGACGACCGCGACCTTCCGCAGCCTGCGGGCGTCGAGCGGCAGCGCGCCGCGGTCGTTCTTCAGCAGCACGACCGCCTCGGCGGCGGTGCGGCGGGCGAGCTTGCGGTGCGCGGGGCTGTCGACGACGGACCTGTCGAGGTGCCCGTACGGGCCGCCGTCCGCGGCGAAGTCGCCGAGGCGCGCGCGGATGTCGAGGATGTGCCGTACGGCGGTGTCGACGTCCGCCTCCGTGAGCAGGCCCTGCGCCAGCGCCTCCCTGACGGCGGCGGCGGTCGGGCCGCCGTCGGTGTCGTCGGTGGTGAAGCTGTCGACGCCGGCCCTGAGGATGGCGGCGTCGGCCTCGGCGAGGGTGCCGAAGTACTTCTGCGAGCCGGTGGCCGGGAGGTTGTTGGGGGCCCAGGCGTCGGTGACGTTGAGCAGGGCGCGGTCGGTCCAGGTGCGTACCGAGGCGTTCAGGTCGGTGACCGTGCAGGGGCGGCCGTTGACGAGGTTGTACGCGGTCATGACGCCGCACGCGGCGTCGGCGGAGATCGCCGCCCGGTAGGCCGGCTCCTCGTACTCCTTGAGCACCCGCGGGCGCAGGTCCGAGGAGGTCTGGTCGCGGCGGACCTCGTTGTTGTTGGCCAGGTAGTGCTTGACGAGGGGTGCCGTCTTGAGGTTGTCGGGGTCGCCGCCGGTCAGCCCGCCCGCGTAGGCGGTGGAGATGACGCCGGTCAGGTACGGGTCCTCGGAGTAGCCCTCCTCGTTGCGGCCCCAGCGCGGGTCGCGCAGCAGGTTGACGACCGGCGCCCAGACGTTCAGGCCCCAGCCGGCGGGGCGGTCGTGCTGGAGGCCGCGCACCTCGTCGCCGACGGCGGCGCCGACCTCGCGGATCAGGCCGGGGTTCCAGGTGGCGGCGAGGCCGATCGCCTGCGGGAAGACGGTGGCGGGGCCGAGCCAGGCCAGGCCGTGCAGGGCCTCGGTGCCGGTGCGGAACGCCTTCATCCCGAGCCGGGGGATGGCGGGCTGCCACTGGTGGAGCAGGGAGATCTTCTCGTCGAGGGTGAGTTGGGAGAGCAGTTCGCGGACCTTGGCTGCGGCTGCCGAAGCGGCCGGTGTGGCCGGGGCTTTCGGGGCCGCCGCGGCGGTGCCGGCGAGTGCGGTGGTGAGAGAACCGGCCAGCGGGAGCGCCAGCGGGGCGGCGAGAACCGTTCTTCGTTTCACGTGTGCGACTCCTTCTGATCTAGTCGAAACGCTTCGACTGCGCGATGAGTTGCTCCGTTCCGGCACACAAAGGGCCGGCTCCGCCCGCCGCTCAGCCGGCGCGCGGCGCCGTCGTCGCCCGCCGGGTCAGCCACGGCGGCAGCATCGTCGCCTCCGGCACCTCCCGCCCGTCGAGCTTGCCCATCAGCAGTTCCACGGCCCGCGCCCCGATCTGCGCGGACGGCACCGCCACCGACGAGATCGGCAGCGGCGCCTGCTCCGCCAGCTCGTCCGGGCAGATCGCCACCACTGACAGGTCCTCGGGCACCCGCAGCCCGAGTCGTCGGAACGCGTCGATCAGCGGCTGCACCACCGGCTCGTTGTGCACCACCACCCCGGTCAGCTCCGGGTGCTCCCGCAGCAGCCGCTCCGCCATCGCCTGCGCCGCCGCCGGGGTCGCCTCGCAGGGGTGCACCGTCGACGTCAGCCCGCGCTCGTCGGCCGCCGCGGTGAAGCCCTGCGTGACGCGCTGCGCGAAGCCCGTCTCGCGCAGATACACCTCGGGCGGTGAGCCGACGAGGGCCACGCACCGGTGCCCCAGCTCCGCCAGATGCGTCACGCAGGCACCGCCCGCCGCCGCGAAGTCCAGGTCGATGCAGGTCAGTCCGGTCGCATCGGCGGGGAAGCCGATGAGCACCGAGGGCCGGTCCAGGGCCCGCAGCAGCGGCAGCCGGGCGTCGTTCAACTGCACGTCCATCACGATGAGCGCGTCGACCAGCGCCGTGTCCGCCACCCGCCGCAGCCCTTCCTCGCCCTCCTCCTGGGTGAGCAGCAGCACGTCGTGGTCGTGCTGCCGGGCCGTCGTCACCACCGACACCGCGAACTGCATGACGACCGGCACATGGATCCCGCTCCGGAACGGGATGACCAGCGCCAGCACGTTGGACCTGCTGCTGGCCAGCGCGCGGGCGCCGGCGTGCGGGCGGTAGCCCAGCTCGCGGATGCTGGACTCGATGCGCTGCCGGGTCTCGTCGGAGATCGGGCGCTTGCCGCTGAGCGCGTACGAGACGGTGCTCGGCGACACCCCGGCGTGCCGGGCCACATCGGTGATCTTGACCATCAACTCCCCCTGCTCGACCGGCCGGCCGTCCGACATGGCGGACAGCCGGACCTTAGCCCAGCTCCGCGACGAGGACGCCGCGGCCCGCGGCCGCACGCACCGTGGGCCCGCCGACGACCTCCAGCGCCCAGGGCCCACCCGCACCGCCCGCGCCGCCGGAGACATCCGAGCCACCCGAGCCGGCCGCGCCACCCGCACCCGCCGCCTCCCCCTCGCCCGCCGACGCCCGCACCGTCCTGCCCTCGCAGACCACCGTGAACTCCCGCCCCCCGACCGGCACCCGCACCCGCTGCCCAGGGCGCAGCCCGTACGCCCGCAGCGTCACCCCGTCCGCGTAGTCGTAGTCCGGCCGGTCGTCCACCGCCCCCACCGGCAGCACCGCCCCCGGCCGCACCAGCACCGGCGCGCTCGCGAACCCGTGCCGCTCCCGCACCCACCGCGGCCCCCGCACCTCCTCGCCGCTCAGCAGATGCGTCCACGTGCCCTCCGGGACGTAGTACGAGACCTCGCCCCCGTCGCTGAACACCGGCGCCACCAGCAGGTCGGGCCCGAGCATGTACTGCCGCTCCAGATGCGTGCACGCCCGGTCCTCCGGGAACTCCAGCGCCATCGGCCGCATCATCGGCACCCCCGACTCGTGCGCCTCGCGCGCCACCGTGTCCAGATACGGCATCAGCCGCAGCTTCAGCTTCGTGAACACCCGCAGCACGTCCACGGCCTCCTCGTCGAAGAGCCACGGCACCCGGTACGACGACGAGCCGTGCAGCCGGCTGTGCGACGACAGCAGCCCGAAGGCGATCCACCGCTTGAACAGCGCCGGCGACGGCGTGCCCTCGAAGCCGCCGATGTCGTGGCTCCAGTAGCCGAAGCCCGACATCCCCAGCGACAGGCCGCCGCGCAGCGACTCCGCCATCGCCTCGTACGTCGACTCGCAGTCCCCGCCCCAGTGCACCGGGAACTGCTGGCTCCCGGCCGTCGCCGAGCGCGCGAAGACCACCGCCTCGCCCTCGCCGCGGTGCTTCTTCAGCACGTCGAAGACCGTCTGGTTGTAGAGGTACGTGTAGTAGTTGTGCATCCGCTCCGGGTCGGAGCCGTCGAAATACGCGACGTCCGTCGGCACCCGCTCGCCGAAGTCGGTCTTGAAGCAGTCCACGCCCATGTCGAGCAGCGCCGCGAGCTTGCCCGCGTACCAGGCGCGCGCGTCGGGGTTGGTGAAGTCCACCAGCGCCATCCCCGGCTGCCACTTGTCCCACTGCCACACCCCGCCGTCCGGCCTGCGCAGCAGGTAGCCGGCGTCACGGCCCTCGGCGAAGAGCGGGGAGCGCTGCGCGATGTACGGGTTGATCCACACACAGATCCGCAGCCCCCGCTCCTTGAGCCGGCGCAGCATCCCCGCCGGGTCGGGGAAGACCCGCGGGTCCCACTCGAAGTCGCACCAGTGGAACTCGCGCATCCAGAAGCAGTCGAAGTGGAAGACGGACAGCGGCAGATCGCGTTCGGCCATCCCGTCGATGAAGGAGGTGACGGTCCCCTCGTCGTACGAGGTCGTGAACGAGGTCGACAGCCACAGCCCGAACGACCAGGCCGGCGGCAGCGCGGGCCGGCCGGTCAGCGCCGTGTACTTGCGCAGGATCTCCTTCGGCGTCGGCCCGTGGATGACGTAGTACGTCAGCTCCTGCCCCTCGACGCTGAACTGCACCCGCGACACCGCCTCCGAGCCCACCTCCAGGGACACCCGCCCGGGGTGGTCGAGGAAGACGCCGTAGCCGGCGTCGGTGAGGTAGAACGGCACGTTCTTGTACGCCTGCTCGGTGGCCGTGCCGCCGTCCGCGTTCCAGACGTCCACGACCTGGCCGTTCTTCACCAGCGGCCCGAAGCGCTCGCCGAGCCCGTAGACGTGGGTGCCGACGGTGAGCCCGAGCTGCTCGCGCAGATAGTGCCGGGCCGGGCCGCCGCCGGGGGTGTCGGTCTCCACGATGGCCATGCCCTTGGGCCCCGAGGAGGTCAGCGGCTCCATCCCGTCGGCGGTGAGGAAGTCCAGCCGCCACGGCCCGCCGCGCGCCACCCGCAGGGCGAGGCTGCCGGCGGTGAGCAGGGCGTGCTCGTCGTCGTACGAGACCTGCGCGTGCGACTCCGCCCCGGCGAGCTGAAAGCGCGGGCCGGCGTCCGTGCCGCCGTCGAAGTGGGTGAGCGTCACGCCGATCACGTCGGGCATGGGGGAGTGCACGGAGACCGTCATGACCGGGCCCTTCAGCAGATCGCCGCGGTGCCGGATGGGCTGGGTCGGCGCGTGCACGTCCAGCGTGCCGTCCCCGGCGGTGACGTCGAGCACCTCGACCGGATAAGCGGCGCGAACGCCCGCGCGCAGCATCCAGTAGCCGTCGGTGAACTTCATGCGCAGCCTCTCGGGGTCACTTGGGGGTCACTTGGCCGCGCCCACGGCGATGCCGCGGGTCAGGGTCCGCTGGAAGATCAGGAAGAACGCGATCGCCGGCAGCACGCCCAGCAGGGCGGCGGCGTTCGTCATCGTGGCGTCCATGTCCCGCTGCCCCTGGAGCACGCCGAGGGCGACGGACACGGTCTGGTTGTCGTCCGAGACGAGCATGACCAGCGGCAGCAGGAACTCGTTCCACGTCCAGATGAAGAACAGCACCATCAGCACGCCGATCGTCGGCCGGCTCACGGGCACCACCACCCGCCACAGCACCTGCCACTTGCCCGCCCCGTCGATCCGCGCCGCCTCGATCACCTCGCGCGGGAACCCGCCGAGCACCGAGGCCAGCAGATACGTACCGAAGGCGGACTGCACGACGGTGAAGACGATCACCACGCTCAGCCGGGTGTCGTAGAGGCCCGCCTCCTTCGACAGGTAGTACACCGGGTAGACCAGCGCCTCCTGCGGCAGCATGTTCGCCAGCACGAAGAACGCCAGTACGTACGGCCGCCCGCGGATCCGCCCGATGCCGATGGCGTACGCGCTGAGCACCGACAGCACCACCGCGAGCACGGCCACCGAGCCGGAGATCAGCACCGAGTTCCACAGCTTCTGCCCGAAGTCGACGCGCTCCCAGAAGTCCGCGAGCCCGTCGAGGTACACGCCGTCCGGCATGCTCAGCGGCCCGTCGCTGGAGTACTCCGCCGGCGACTTCACCGCGTTCATCAGCACCACGAAGAACGGCAGCACCATGAACGCCGCGCCCACCACCAGCGCCACGAGCACGGGGTACTTCCTGACCGCGGTCACGAGTTCTCGTCCTCCGCCCTCGTCTGCAGCTTCAGGGCGACGACCGCAAGCACCAGGATGAGCACGGTGAGGACGGTGGAGATCGCGGCGCCGTAGCCGGCCTGGAAGTTCTCGAAGAAGTTCTGGTACGCGAAGTACGACGGGACGTTCGTCGCCCCGCCCGGGCCGCCGCCGGTGAGGACGTACACCATGCCGAAGACCTTCAGCGCCGCGATCGTGCACCACAGCAGCACCACCGCGATCTCCGGCCGCAGTTGCGGCAGCGTCACGTGCCAGAACCGCCGCCACCAGCCCGCACCGTCCAGCTCCGCCGCCTCGTGCAGCGCCGGGTCGACGCGCTGCAGCCCGGACATGAAGATGACCAGCGGGAAGCCGATCTGCACCCACACCATGACGGCCATCACGCTGTACAGCGCCCAGTCCGGGTCGCCGAGCCAGTCCTGCTGGAGCGCGTCGAGCCCGACGGCGCCCAGGAGTTCGTTGAGCGAACCGCTCTCCGGCGCCAGGATCCAGCTCCACACGATGCCGGCGACCGCGATCGGCAGCACCTGCGGCAGATAGAAGCAGGCGCGCAGCACGGCCACCCAGCGGCTGCCGGCGTGCCGGCCGACGAAGTCGAAAAGCGCGGAGGCCAGGACCAGCCCGAGCGCGGTCGGGATCAGCGCCATCGCCGCGACCATGGCCAGGCTGTGCCGGAACGACTCGCGGAAGTCGTCGTCGCCGAGGAGCCGGTCGTAGTTCTCCAGACCGGTGAACCCGGGCGTGCCGACGCCGCTCCAGTCGGTGAAGCTGATCCCGGTGTTCATCGCGAACGGCACGACGATGACGACGAGGAACGCCAGCGCGCCGGGCAGCAGGAAGAGCGCGTACGAGCCCTCGGTGGACGTCCGGTGCGTACGGCCCGAGCCGCCCGTCCGGCGGCGGCCGCCGCGGCTTGTGCGCCACCGCCGGCGGGAGGGGGTCCCGCTCCCGCCGGCGGCGCGGGCCGCGTCCTTGGAGACGGCGGCCGTCATTCCTGGAGCACGTTCTCGTCGTACTCGGCCTGGAGCGACTCCAGCACGTCGCCCGGCTCCGCGCTGCCGGTGAGGAGCTTCTGCGTCTCGGAGGTCATCGAGTCGTAGAAGCCGTTGGCCGGCCAGTCGGGGTAGTAGGCGAGGCCGTCGTTCCCGGCGAGGGTCGTGTAGTCCTCGATGAGGGCCTTCGACTGCGGGTCGGTGATCGCGGCGGCGTCGGCCGCGACGGGGACGCCGCCGTTGTCGCCCAGGATGTTCTGGATGCCCTTCTTCATCGTGATGTCGATGAAGTCGTACGCCAGCTCCTTGTTCTCGGCGCCCTCCGGGACCACCCAGAGGTTGCCGCCGGAGCCGAGGGTCAGGTCGCTGCCGGGCCACAGGAAGGTGTCCCAGCCGAACTTCTGGATCTCCGCCTGGAAGCGGCCGAACCACCAGCTTCCGGAGAAGAGCATCGGGTGCTTGCCCTGGATGAAGGAGACGCCGGCATCCTCGGCCTTGGTGCCGGAGGAGTTCCTGGCGACGTAGCCCTTGTCGACCCAGTCGGCGAAGGTCTCGGCGGCGTACGTCCAGGCCGCGTCGGAGAAGTCGGTCTCGCCGCCCATCTGGAAGGAGTCGACCCACGCCTTGTCGGCCCGGCTGAGCGCGAGCTGGTAGAGGTACTGCTGCGCCATGTACTCGGCGCCGGCGTTGGCGAACGGGGTGATCCCGGCGTCCTTGAACGTCGCGAGCGCGTCCTCCAGCTCCGCGAACGTCGTCGGGACCTCGACGCCGTGCGCCGCGAAGAGGTCCTTGTTGAAGTAGACCATCGTGAACTCGGCGTAGTTGGGGATGCCGTACCAGGCGCCGGAGCCCATGACGCCGCTCTCGTCGTAGCGGCTGGTGGTCGCCACGGTCGGCGGCACGGCGTCGGCCCAGCCGCGCTTCTCCGCCTCGGCGGTGAGGTCGGTCAGCAGGCCCTGGCGGGAGAGCTGGCCGGTGGTGGCGTTGCCCTTGTTGTACTCCATGAGGTCGGGCGCCTGGTCGGAGTTGAGGACCTGCGGGGCGGTCTTCTGGATCTGCTCGAAGCCCTTCTCCTCGAACTCGACCTTCACCCCCGGGTGGCTCTCCTCGAACTCCGCGACGGCCTCGGCCCACGCCTTGCCCATGGCGCTGTCGGGACCCTCGTAGTGCCAGAGCCGGAGGGTCTTGCCGTCGCCGGAACCGCCGTCGTCGGAGCCGCCGCACGCGGCGAGCGTGCTCAGCGACAGGGCTCCCGCCAGGGCGGCAGCCAGCAGGCGCGCCCTTCTCCGTGCCTTCAACATCCTCTGCCTCCGGGAGAGTTGGCCTCGTCGAATCGATTCGATGAGGGGTGTCGAAGCGCTTCGACGGAGGAAGCTAGGGAGGGCCCGGCGGTATGTCAATGGCGTTGACAAATGGCGTCGGCGAACGGGGCCGGCGAACGGCGGAGACGGGCGGCGGTGGCGGGCGGGGCCGGGGTGTGCGGAAGGCCGGCACACCCCGGGCCGTCAGACGTCCGCCCCGGCCGCACGCACGATGATCTTGCCCAGGTTCTCGCCCCGCAGCATCCCCAGGAACCCGTCGACGATGCCGCCGAAGCCGTCGACCACGGTCTCGTCGAGGGTGACGCGGCCACTCTGCAGATGCGGCACGACGAATGCGTACAGCTCCTCCTGCACGTCGGCGTGGTTCCGGACCAGGAAGCCCTCCATGCGCAGGCTCTTCTCGACGATGTCGGGAAGGTTGCGCAGGGCGTAGGGCGTGCCGGTGGCGTTGTACTGGGTGATCGTGCCGATCCGCACGATCCTGCCGTACTCCCGCAGCGAGGAGATCGCCGCTTCGAGGTGCTCGCCGCCGACGTTGTCCATGTAGACGTCGATCCCGTCGGGCGCCGCCTCGGCGAGCAGCTCGGCCGCCGGACCCGCGTGGTAGTCGAAGACCTCGTCGTAGCCGACGTGTCCGGTCAGATGGGCGGCCTTCGCCACCGTGCCCGCGCTGCCGACCAGCCGCCCCGCGCCCATCAGCCGGGCGAGCCGCCCGGTGGCCGTGCCCACGCCGCCGGCCGCCGCCGAGACGAACACGTCCTGGCCCTCCCGCAGTTCCGCGATACGGGTCAGACCGACGTAGGCGGTCAGCCCGGTGCCGCCGAGGATGCTCAGGTGCGCGGAGAGCGGTACGCCGTCGAAACGGGGGACGGGACGCGCCCGGTCGGGGGTGACGACGGCGTGGGTGCGCCAGCCCTGCCGGTGGAAGACGATCTCACCCTCGGGGAGCGACGGATGGCGGGAGTGCACGACCCGGCCGATCGTGCGGCCCTCCAGCGGCGCGTGGAGCGCGAAGTCCCCGTCCATCATTTCCCGGTGGTAGGGGTCCACCGACCAGTACAGGTTCTCCACCAGCGCCGTTCCCGGTCCTGGCGCCGGGATCGCGGACTCGGTGAAGGCGAAGTGGCCGGGGGTGGGGAAGCCGTGGGGGCGGGCGGTCTGGTGCACGGTGAGCGCGGTCTCGGTCATGGCGGTGACCGTAAGGAGGAAATACGGACGCCGGGGAGAGGGTTGCGCTCATGGAACGGTCCGAGCCATGAAGGACCCTCATAGAAGCAGGTGGGCCCCTATGACAGCCGCAGCCCCGCTGCCGTCCGCACCCGGTGCGGCCGGTACCGCCGACCTCGCCCCGCACGAGCTGCGCATCCTCGTGGCCGTCGATCGCGAGCGCGGGTTCTCGGCGGCGGCCAGGGCCCTCGGACTGACCCAGTCCGCGGTCTCGCACTCGATACGCGGTACGGAACGAAAGGTCGGCGCGGTCCTCTTCGAGCGGGGCCGCAAGGGCGCGACGCCCACCGCGGCCGGTGCCGCCGCTGCCGCCCGGGCCCGCAGGGTCCTGCGGCTCCTGGACACCCTGGCCGCGGAGGCCCGCGGCGCCGAGCGCGGCACGGTCGCGGGACCGCTGCGCATCGCCGCCTTCCGCAGCGCGGCCCTCTCCCTGCTCCCGCCGGTCCTGGAGCACCTCGCCGACCGCCACCCGGGCATCGAACCGGAGGTGTACGTCGTCCGCGAACTGGGCGCGGGGACCGCGGGCGAGGTCGCCGAGGGGCGCGCCGACGTGGGCATCGCCACGATCGGCGCCCGGTCGTCCCTGCCCGCCGGCCTCATCGGCGACGTACTCCTGGAAGAGCCCTACGCGCTGGTGCACCCGGCCGGCCACCCCGCCCCGCGCTCCCTGCCGCTGGTGGACTGGCACGAGAACTGCGGTTCCTCCACCCGCCGGTGGTGGGCCGAGCAGGACTGGATCCCGAAGGCGACCGTCCTGACCGAGGACGACGGAGCGGTGCTCTCCATGGTGAGCAGAGGTCTCGGCATGGCGATCATGCCCGCACTCTCGCTGCACGACGCACCCGACGGCGTCACCATCACCGATCTCGGACCCGGACGACCGACCCGCTCCGTGGGCTACCTCACCACCCCGGAGCTGGCTGCCGGCGCCTCCGTCCGCGCCCTGATCCGCGAACTCAGGGCGGCCACCGGTGCCGGCTCCGTGCCCGGGCCGCCGCGCCGTCCGGTGACTTCCGGCTGAGCGGCGTGGTCCGGGAACGGGGCGGCACCGGAGGCGTCACTTCGGCAGTACGCCCCCGAAGGCCACGCACGCCGGGCTCGGTGCGGCGGCGGTGGCGCCGGTGCGGCGCAGGGCGCCGGAGCGGGTGACGCGGAACGACACCACGTCGTCGCTGTTCTGGTTCGCCACCAGCAGCACGTCGCCGGCCGGGGCGAGGGCGAAGTGGCGCGGCCAGGCGCCCTCGGTCGAGGTGGTCTCGCGCAGGTCGAGCCGCCCGTCGGCGCCGACCGCGAACCGGGCGATGCTGTCGTGCCCGCGGTTGGACACGTACACCGTCCTGCCGTCCGGGTGCACGGCGACCTCCGCGCAGTAGCTCTCGCCGGTGAAGCCGCGCGGCAGCGTGCCGAGGGTCTGCAGCCAGCGGAACGTGCCGCGGGCCGCGTCGTACGTGAAGGCCGTCACCGACGACGTCAGCTCGTTGACGACGTAGACGAACCGCCCGCCCGGGTGGAACGCCAGATGCCGCGTGCCCGAGCCGGAGGCGACCTGCATGAACGGCAGCGGGTTCGGCGTCAGCTTCCCGGCCTCGCCGTCCAACTGCCAGGCCCAGACGCGATCGGTGCCCAGGTCGGCGCCGAAGACGTACCCGTACGCCGGGTCGAAGGCGACCTGGTGCGGGTGCGGTCCGTTCTGGCGCTCGGGGTCGGGGCCCGTGCCGGTGACGGTGACGGTGTCCGAGACCGGCTGGGGGGTGCCGTCCGCGCCGAGCGGGACGACGGCGAAGGTGGCGCCGCCGTAGTTGGCGACGATCAGGTGGTCGCCGCGCTCGTCGAGCGCGCCGTGCGCGGGGACGCCGGGCACGGGCTGGTCGCCGGTGCGGGTCAGCTCGCCGGTGGCGGTGTCGATGGCGTACGAGACGACGCCGCCGCCCTTCTGCCCGTTCCAGGTGCTCACCTCGCAGACGGCGTAGAGCACGGGCAGCCGCGGATGCACCGCCAGCCACGAGGGGTTGGGGACGCCGGGCACCTCCTGGATCGGCGTGAGACGGCCGTCGCCCGCCATGCGGAACGCGGCGAGCCCGGCGGGGGCGCCGGGGCCGCCGGCGTAGCCGCCGACGTAGACGGCGCGGGGGCCGCGGGCTACCGCCGCGGCGGAGGCGGGCGCCGCGGCCGCGGGTGCGGCCGACGCGGGCGAGGCGGAGCCCAGCGCGGGAACGACGCCCGCCAGCGCCGCGGCGCCGAAGACCGGCAGCATCTGGCGCCGGCTCGGTCCTGTGGGGCTTTCGGCGGCGGGTTCTGATTCGGGTTCGGGGGGCGGGGCCGAGGCGTGCAAGGCGGTGCTCCTCTCGTGGCGGGGACGGTCACCGGTGGAGCGGGGGGCGGGGATCGGGCGGTGGTGCGGGGGTGGCACGGGACGGGAAGCGATTAGATACGGGGCTGATCGCAGTATGCGGCCCGGTCGCGGCGCGCGGACCGGCCGGGGCACGTGAACCGAGCGGTGCGCGTGAACTGACCGGGGCACGTGAACCGACCGCGGTACGCGACCGAGCGGGGGCAGGTGAACCGGCCGGGCTGCGCGAGCCGATCGCGGTGCGTGAGCGCATCGCCGTACGCGAAGCGATTCGACTCGGCATCGATCGCAGGGCACCGGCCGATCCGGATCCGTGAACCGATCGCCGTTCCCCGCCCCTTCGCCGTACGCCACCTGCCGCTCACCTGCCCGTCGAACTCCGCGCGCGGCACCCGGCCCGGGGTCCCCTGCGCCCCGGGCCGGGTGCCGCCGCCGGCCGCCTACTCGGGCAGCCGGACGGACTGGGCGTGGCGGAACACGTTCCCCGGGTCGTACGCCGCCTTGACCCGCTGGAGCCGGACGTACGCCTGCTTGTAGTACAGGTCGTGCCAGGGGGTGTCCGAGGTGTTCCACTGCGGGTCACCGAGGTCGATGTCCGGGTAGTTGATGTAGCACCCGTCGTTGACCTCGTTGGGGACGGGGACGCCGCCGGTGTCCGCGTACACGTCGCGGTACATGTTCCGGATCCAGCCGAGCTTCGCCGCCTCCTCCGACTGCTCGCTCCAGTACGCCTGGTACTGGAGCTTGATGATCGAGTCCCGCTGCGGCGCCGCGGTCGCGTCCGTGCCGACCGCGTTCACCTGCGCGCCGTACGAGTCGATCGACACGAGCGCGCTGCGCTGGTCGGTCTCGGTGAGGTTCTTGTACATCGCGGATATCTGCTCTTCCGGGAACGCCTGCCGCAGGTAGGCCGACTTGTAGTCGCCCCGCCCGCCCCAGCCCGAGCCCCCGAGCTGGCGGGTGGCGACCAGCCACGGCCGCGCCTGCGGCGCGAAGAGGTCGGGCATCGCCCGCATCTCGTTCGTCGAGAGCGTGGTCGGCTGGGCGTCGCCCATGTGGCCGCCGATCTCGGCGAGGAAGTCGTCCAGCTTGCGCGCCGCGTCCGGCTGGGTGGCGTCGATCTGGGTGGTCATCGAGATCGAGCCGCTGGCCTTCGTGCTGCACACGAGCATGCTGAACATGCCGGCGTACGGGTTGCCGGGGGCGCTGTACTCCTCGTAGAAGCCGCTGTAGTTGCGCAGCAGGGTGCGGAAGCGGTCCTCGGTGATGCTGCTCCAGGGCCACGACTGCTGGTGCACGTACACCTCGCCGGGCGGCTGCGGCAACTGCTTCTCCGGCGCCAGCCGCCCGGTGCCGGGGGCGCGCAGGAAGTAGCGGGTGACGATGCCGAAGTTGCCGCCGCCACCGCCGGTGTGCGCCCACCACAGGTCGTGGTGCGGGTCGTTCTCGTCGCTGCTGGCCACGATCGCGCGGGCCTTGCCGGCGGCGTCCACCACGACGACCTCGACCGCGTGGATGTAGTCGACCGTCAGCCCGAACGCCCGGGACAGCAGCCCGAAGCCGCCGCCCTGGATATGTCCGCCGGCGCCGACGGAGGAGCAGGAACCGCCCGGGATCGTCACCCCCCAGACGCGATAGAGCTCCATATAGACCTCCATCAGCGTGCAGCCGGGCTCGATGACGAAGGCGCGTCTCTTTTGGTCGTACGAGATGTCGTTCATCGCCGACAGATCGATGACGACCTGGGCGTCGGAGTGGTAGACGAATGCCTCGTAGCAGTGCCCGCCGCTGCGTACGGAGACGCGCTTTCCGGCCCGTACGGCCTCCTCCACCGCGGCCACCACCTGCTCGGTGGCCGTGGCCACCCGGATCGCCTCGGGATCGGCGCGCCAGCGGCCGTTGCTGCCGGAGACGAAGTCGGGATAACGGGCGTCGGCTGGGGTGATGGTGGAGGCGGGCACGCCGCGGGCGGCGGCTCCGGCCGAGGTCGCGGCGGCGAGCTGGCCGGTGCCGAGGGCGGCGGCACCGCCCACGGCCGCGCTTGAAAGAAGTACTTTCCGGCGTGAGACGTGGTCCATGAGAAAACTCCCGTCGGCGCAGAGGGAAATGGGCAGCACAAAGTCAGGCGGCACGCATTTGCGTAGGCAGAAGAATTTCGTCGGGGCGGCGCTCGATGCGGGAAGATGTTAATCCGGGGTGACCGGGACGTAAATCCCGGTTTGGGAATGCCCGTATCCAATTCCCTGATACTCGGCGGGAGTCGATCCGCCGGGAAGGTGCTGCGGTGGGGCGTTGCGCGGAGCGCAGCCAACGGAATGTAGCAGACCGCCTGGGAAAACGCCGGGGCCGTGGATCCGCTTCAGGCCGCGGGGCGGCGGGTCGCCTTGAGCACGGTGGCGGCGAGCGCGGCGGCGGTGGCGGCGGTGAGGGGGACGGCGTACGCGGCGGCGGGGGTACCGGCGGCCCAACCGCCCGCGGCCCAGCCGCCGGTGGCGGACCCGGCGGCGATGCCGGCGAGGAGGGCGGTGACGGCGAGGGTCATGCCCTCGTTGAGGCGGCCCGCGGGGGTACGGGCCTGGACGAGGGACATGCCGGTGATCATCGTCGGGGCGGTGGCCATGCCGGCGAGGAGGAGGGCGGGGGCGAGGAGGGCGAGTCGGCCGGTGGCGGCGGCGAGGAGGGGGAGGAGCATGAGGGCGGCCATGGCGAGGACGCAGCGGAGGAAGAGGGGTTCGGGGGCGGACGTACCGGCGGGGGACGTGCCCGCGGCAGAGGTGTCCGCGGCCTCCGATGCCTCCGTGACCGATGCCTCCGTGACCGGCGCCTTCGCGACCGGCGCCTCCGCGACGTCCGAAGTCCCCGGGCCCGCGGGGGAATCCGCGAACCCCGGCCGCCGTGCCCCGTAGACGAGGCCCGCCAGGCAGGAGCCCGCCGCCAGCAGCGCGAGGATGCCGCCCGCCGCCGCCGGCCGGCCCAGGCGGTCCGCGTACGCGATCGTGACTACCTCCATCGACCCGAACACCGCCCCCGCGCAGCCGAACGCCGCCAGCAGCGGCGGAAATCCGGGCCGCCGCAGCGGCGATCCCGCCCGCTCGCCCGGCGCGCGCGGCCGGGGCGGGGGCTCGGTGGCGCGCTGGGCGGCGAAGAGGAGGATGCCGCTCATCAGCAGCACGGCGCCGGTGACCGTGCCCGCCTCGGGGAAGACGGTCGTGCACAGGAGGGCGGCGAGGACGGGTCCCGTCATGAAGCAGAGTTCGTCGGCGGCCTGTTCGAAGGAGTTGGCGGTGTGCAGGGAGGCGGCGTTGCCGGGGGTGCCGGGTCCCGGACCGCGGAAGGCGTGGGCCCAGCGGGCGCGGGACATGCCGCCGGTGTTGGGGGTGGTGGCGGTGAGGACGTAGGCGGCGAAGAGCGTCCACGCCGGGGCGCGGAGGTGGACGCAGAGCGCGAGCACCAGCGAGCCGAGCGCGGCGATCGCCGCCGCGGGCACGGCGATACGGGCCTGGCCGCGCCGGTCGACGAGCCGGGCGGTGAGCGGCCCGACGACCGCGGTGGCGGCGAGCCCGGCGGCGGGGACGGCGCCGGCGAGGGCGTACGAGCCGTAGCGCTCGGCGATCATGATGACGGCGCTGACGGAGAACATGCCCATGGGCAGCCGGGCGACGAGGTTGCCCGCGGTGAAGGCGCGGGCGCCGGGGACGGCGAAGAGCAGCCGGTAGGGGCCGAGGAGGTACCGCGGCGAGCGTATGGGGGACATGCGGGAAAGGCTGGCCGCAGGTGGCCGCGGGGGTCCAACACCTGATCGCTGGCCATTCACGCGCGTACGTTGTGAAATGGCTGGATGCCGACCGCACCCCGGGACGTCGAGCCGCGGCTGCTGCGCGCCTTCGCGGCGGTCGCCGAGACCCTGCACTTCACCCGCGCCGCAGGCCGCCTGTATGTCGCGCAGCAGGCGCTGAGCCGCGACATCCGCAGGCTCGAACGCGAGCTGGGCGCGGAGCTGTTCGTGCGCACCACCCGGCAGGTGCGGCTGACCGCGGAAGGCGAGCGGCTGCTGCCGTACGCCCGCCGGGTGCTCGCCGCGTACGACGACCTGGCCGCCGCGGCGGACCCGCGGACCCGCCCGCTGCTCGTCGACGTCGGCGCCCGCTACAGCACGGGCCAGCGGGTCCTGGACGCGGCCCGCGCGGCGGCGCCGGAACTGGAGCTGGTCGCGCGCTTCCACAGCGGGCTGACGGGCGCGGCGGCGGAGATCGCGGCGGGGCGGCTGGACGTGTCGTTCGGCCGGGTGGCGGGGCTGGCCCCGGGAACGCGGGCGGGCCTGCGGCACGAGCTGGTGCGGCTGGAGCCGATGGCGGTGCTGCTGCCGTCGGCCCACCCGCTGGCGGCCAGGACCGAGGTGCCGCTGGCGGCGCTGACGGGCGAGACCCTGTACGCGGCCGACGGCAACGCGGCGACGGCGGAGTGGACGGACCTGGCCCGCGAACTCTTCGCCGCGTGGGACATCCGCCTGGCGGCACCGTTCCCGGAGATCGACGGCGAGGCGGAGTTCGTGCGGCTCGTCCACAAACACGGCTGGTCGGTCCTGGCCACCACGGAGTTCGCCCCCATCCCCGCCATGACCCTCCGCCCCCTCACGCACCCGGTCCCCCTGTCCCCGGTCTCCCTGACCTGGCGCCACGGCCTGACCCACCCGGGCCTGACCGCACTACGCACGGCGGCCCGGAAGCTGGCCCGGGAGCACGACTGGTTCCACCACCCACCCGATGCCTGGCTCCCGGAGGCGGACCGCGTCCTGTACGGCCCGGAGCGCGGCGTCTCCTCCGCCGGCTCCTGCGACGACTTGCGGGCGGCCACGGGAAGGTAGGCCGCCACGCCGTCGTTCGTGAATCCGGCCGTCCACAGTCCTGCCGGGGAGGCGTGGATGCCCGTGAGGCTGCCGCCGGTGCCGGCGTCCTGGCCCGGCACGGGCGCCTTCCGGGCACCGCCCGGGGACAGGCCGAGGGCGTAGAACCCGCGCGGTCCGGGCCGTTTCCCACCCGGTGCCCTGCCACCGCGCCGCCACCGCCTCGGCCCGAACTCGATGCGAGGCGATGCGCTCCGGCGGCTGCGACCGGGCCGGTACCCGGTCCGCTCGTGCCGCGGTCCGAAAGCGCCCTCATCCCACAAGACGTGCGGCCCCGCCCCGGGTTGCAGGTCCCGCGGAACTTCTTCCGGGCGCCGGCTGAGCCTGTTCGGCGAGCGGGAGCGCGAGCGGCGGGCGTGAGTTGCCGCGGGCCGGGGGCGGGACCTTCGGCCGGGCGGATACGGTGCGGGCGTGGGGGAGTTCGCGGAGCAGTTGCCCGCTCTGGTCGGGGTGGTGGTCGGGGCGCTCGGGTCGTATGCCGCCGTCATGCACGGCGAGCGGGTGCGGTTCCGGCGTGAGCGCGTCGTGCGGTGGGAGGAGCGGCGCCTCGCCGCGTACCAGGGCTACGCCCTCGCCGTGAAGTCGGCCGTCAGCCTGCTGTTCCGCGTCGGTGCCCACCTCGGCAACGACGGCAACCCCCATCCGCTGCCGCCGCAAGAGGCCGCTCCGCGGCTGGGCGATGCCTCGCAGGCCCGCGATCTGGCGTGGGAGGAGATGCTGTTGCTCGGCTCGCCCGAGGTGGTCGAGGCGGGCCGGGCGTGGGCGGAGGCGGTCGCGGCGATGGAGCGGTTCGTACGGGACGGGACCCGCGGTCCCGGTGCGTGGTCGGCCCTGGTCGGGGACCAGCGGATGGCGCGCGAGGCGTACTACGCGGCGGCGCGGCGGGATCTGGCCCTCGGGCCCGGGCACCCGGGCCGGTGGCGGCCGGGAGGCGGGCTGTGAGGCGGGCTCCCGGAGCGGGGACCCGGAACGCAGCCGCGCGCACCAGAGCATCCCGGCCCCGGGCGGCAGCCGCCACGGCGTTGCGCCGTACGTTCAAGGCCCGGGTCCCGGGCCGGAACCGTCCGCTCCGGCCGGGCGCGGGCGCCGCCGCGGCGGCCCGTGTTACGGCCGCGTGAACCCGGCGAACTCCCAGGCCCCGCCCCCGTGCAGCGCCGCTCCCACCGCCGGGAACGCCTTTTCCTCACGTGTCAAGTACCCCTTGAGTGAGGGCAAGGTTGCGCGTGCGTCACTTGTCAACACAGGGTGGAAACCCACCGTCCCTACGGTCACCCTGAACCAGATCCGCCGCCCCGCCCGCGGGCGGCGGCCCGCCGACGAAGGGCAGGGACGGCTGCGATGACCGGCTCCGGGCAGACCCCGCGCAAGGGGAAGCGCTGGATCGAGGAGTGGGATCCCGAGGACGAGGCGTTCTGGGCGGAGAAGGGCGAGAAGACCGCCAACCGCAACCTCCTCTACTCCGTCTTCTCCGAGCACATCGGCTTCTCCATCTGGACTCTCTTCTCCGTCCTGGTCCTGTTCATGGGCGACGAGTACGGCATCGACGCCGCCGGGAAGTTCTTCCTCGTCTCCGTCGCCACCCTGGTCGGCGCGTGTGTGCGGGTGCCGTACACCTTCGCCGTCGCGCGCTTCGGCGGCCGCAACTGGACGGTGTTCAGCGCCCTGATGCTGCTGCTGCCGACCGCCGTCGCGTTCGCCGTGATGGAGCCGGGGACGTCGTATGGCACTTTCTTGCTGGTCGCCGCGCTCGCCGGCGTCGGCGGGGGCAACTTCGCCTCCTCGATGACGAACATCAACGCCTTCTTCCCGCTGCACCGCAAGGGCTGGGCCCTCGGGCTCAACGCCGGCGGCGGCAACATCGGGGTGCCCGTCATCCAGCTCGCCGCACTGCTCGTCATCGCCGTCGCGGGCGACGGGCGGCCGCGGGTGCTGCTCGGGATCTATTTGCCGCTGATCGTGGTCGCCGCGGCGCTCGCGTGGTGGCGGATGGACAATCTGGCGCCGGTACGGAACGACACCGGGGCGGCGAAGGAGTCGGTCAGGGACGCGCACACGTGGATCATGTCGTTTCTGTACGTGGGCACCTTCGGCTCGTTCATCGGCTACAGCTTCGCCTTCGGGCTGGTGCTGCAGACCCAGTTCGACCGCACCCCGCTGCAGGCCGCGGCCGTGACGTTCATCGGGCCGCTGCTCGGGTCGGTGATCCGGCCGGTCGGCGGCTGGCTGGCGGACCGGTACGGCGGGGCGCGGATCACGCTGTGGAACTTCGCCGCGATGGCCGGCGCGACGGCCGTCGTCGTCTTCGCGTCCGTACGGGAGTCGCTGCCCGTCTATCTCGTGGGCTTCGTCGGGCTGTTCCTCTTCTCCGGGCTCGGCAACGGCTCCACGTACAAGATGATCCCCGGCATCTACCAGGCCAAGGCGCTCGCCCTCGGGCTGCGCGGCGAGCAGGCCAACGCGTACGCGCGGCGGCTCTCCGGCGCCGCGATCGGGCTCATCGGCGCGGTCGGGGCGCTCGGCGGGCTCGGCATCAACCTCGCCTTCCGGCAGTCGTTCCTCGCCAACGGCAACGGCACGGCCGCCTGCGTGGCGTTCCTCGTCTTCTACGCTGTGTGCTTCGTGGTGACGTGGGTCGTGTACCTGCGGGGGCCGCGCACGCCCGC
Organism: Streptomyces sp. CMB-StM0423; assembly: GCF_002847285.1. Taxonomy (NCBI): domain Bacteria; kingdom Bacillati; phylum Actinomycetota; class Actinomycetes; order Kitasatosporales; family Streptomycetaceae; genus Streptomyces; species Streptomyces sp. CMB-StM0423. The sequence continues at coordinate 5,424,688 of NZ_CP025407.1, forward strand.
GGCGCGCGCCGACGGCGCGGACGGCCCGGAGCCGCGGCAGCCCGCCTACGCGGGGGTGTGAGCGGAGCACCATGGCACGGCACGAACGGCACCGACCGGGGAGCAGCGAACCATGACCGTACCCGCCGAGGTCAAACCCCTGGAGGGCTTCTCCGTCGGAGTCACGGCCGCCCGCCGCGCGGACGAGCTGAGCACCCTGCTGGCCCGCCGCGGCGCGGTCGTGCACCGCGCGCCCGCGCTGCGGATCGTGCCCCTCCACGACGACGACGAACTGCTCAACACCACCAAGGCGCTCATCGGCGACCCGCCCGACGTCGTCCTCGCCACCACCGCCATCGGCTTCCGCGGCTGGGTCGAGGCCGCCGGCGGCTGGGGCCTCGGCGACGCGCTGCTCGACAAGCTCGCGGGCGTCGAACTGCTGGCGCGCGGGCCGAAGGTGCGCGGCGCGATCCGGGCGGCGGGGCTGACCGAGTCGTGGTCGCCGGCGTCGGAGTCGATGGCGGAGGTGCTGGAGCGGCTGCTCGCCGAGGGCGCCGAGGGCCGTCGGGTGGCGCTGCAGCAGCACGGCGAGCCGCTGCCGGGGTTCGTCGAATCGCTACGGGCCGCGGGGGCGGAGGTCATCGTCGTACCGGTCTACCGCTGGATGCCGCCGGAGGACCCCGCGCCGCTGGACCGGCTGCTGGAGGCGGTCGCCGCCCGCGGCGTGGACGCCGTGACGTTCACCAGTGCCCCGGCCGCCGCGAGCTTCCTGGACCGGGCGGCCGCCCGGCACTGCCGCGACGAGATCCTCGACGCCCTGCGCCACGACGTGCTGCCCGCCTGCGTCGGGCCGCTCACGGCGCTGCCGCTGGAGCGGCACGACGTGCCGACCGCCCAGCCGGAGCGCTACCGCCTCGGGCCGCTCGTCCAGCTCGTCGCCCTCGAACTCCCCGGCCGCGTACGGACGCTGCCGGTCGGCGGGCACCGCATGGAGATCCGCGGCCACGCCGTGATCATCGACGGCGCGCTGCGCCCCGTGCCGCCGGCCGGCATGTCGCTGCTGCGTGCCCTGGCGCACCGCCCCGGCTGGGTCGTCTCCCGCGCGGAGCTGCTGCGGGCGCTGCCGGGCGCGGGCAGCGACGAGCACGCGGTGGAGACGGCGATGACCCGGCTGCGTACGGCGCTGGGCGTGCCCAAGCTCATCCAGACCGTCGTCAAGCGCGGCTACCGGCTGTCCCTCGACCCGCCCGCGGACGACAAATACGCCGAGATCCAGCCATAACGCATCCGCGCGGGCGGACCGTTGAACGCTCCGGCGGCGATCCCCGTACTCCTCGACCCGGAGGTGAGGGATGCGGGACGATGCCGTGGTGGCAGCGCAGCGCTCGAAGCCGACTCCCGACGAGGAGTTGATGCGGGTTCTCTACCGCGAGCACGCGGGCCCGCTGTTCGGCTTCGTGCTGCGCCTGGTCGCCGGGGACCGGCACCGGGCGGAGGACGTCGTACAGGAGACGCTGCTGCGCGCCTGGCGGCACGCCGGCGAACTGGCGGCCGCGGACGGCTCCGTGCGGCCCTGGCTGGTCACCGTGGCCCGCCGGATAGTGATCGACGGGCACCGCAGCCGGCAGGCGCGCCCGCGCGAGACGGACCCCGCGCCGCTGGAGAGCGTCCCGGCCGCCGACGACACCGACCGGGTGCTGCGGCTGATGACGATCTCCGACGCGCTCGCCGACCTGACGCCCGCCCACCGCGCCGCGCTGGTGGAGACGTACTTCAAGGGCCGGACGGCGAACGAGGCGGCCGAGGTGCTGGGCGTACCGGTGGGAACGGTGCGCTCACGGGTGTTCTACGCGCTGCGCTCGCTGCGGCTGTCGCTGGAGGAACGGGGAGTGGTGCCGTGACCGGCAAACGGCATCCGGACGTCGGGGCGTACGCGATCGGCGCGCTGGAGCACGACGAGGCGGAGCGGTTCGAGGAGCATCTCGCCGGCTGCGAGCGGTGCGCCGCGGCGCTGGCGGAACTGGCGCCGGTCGCCGACATGCTGGCGGACGTGCCGCCGCCGCAGGAGCCGCCGCCGGGCACGCTCGACCGGCTGCTTTCGGAGCTGTCGGCGGTACGGGCCCGGCAGCGCCGGGTGCGCAGGCGACTGGTCGTCGCGGTGACGGCGGCCGCGGTGGTGGCGGTCGCGGCGCCGGTGGTGACGGCGGTGGTGCTGGCCGGCGACGAGCCGGCCGCGGAGCAGCGCCGCGCGGACGTGTCCGGGCAGGAGGTACGGGCCGTGGACCCGGAGACGGGCGTGGCGGCCAGGATCAGCATGCGCCCGGTGACCTGGGGCACGAGCGTGGACCTGGATCTGCGCGGGGTGAGCGGCCCGCGCCGCTGCGACCTCCAGGCCGTGGGCAAGGACGGCTCGCACGAGACGGTCACGAGCTGGGGCGTCCCGGCGGACGGCTACGGCGCCGGCAACGGCAGAAACGCGGGCGCGAGCGGCCAGGGCGGCGGCAACAGCCTGCGGACGTCGGGCGGCACGAGCATGTCCCCGGACGACATCGACCACTTCGAGGTGGTCACGTCGGAGGGCGACAGACTGGTGATCGTCCCGGCAGAGGTGGGCTGACACCCCACACCCCCGTCGACCTGGGCTGACCTCCGGTCACCCGGCCGTGCCACACCCCACCGCACCCGGCGGCCGGGCCGGTCCCCTCACACCCGTCGGCTCCAGCCCGGCCTCCGTGCCCCGAGCCGCCGCGACCGGTCCGGCCCTCTCCGCCCCCACACCCCCGTCGACCTGGGCTGACCTCCGGTCACCCCCGTGCGAGAGGTAAGATGAACGGCTGCCTTGTCCGCACGAAGGGGGCCGCGGGTGACCGCGCACATCACCGCCCCGGACTCCGTCCGGGATCGCGAGATCCAGGCCGAGCAGGAACATCTGGACCGCGTGTACGACCGCCTTGAGGAGAAGATCCACGAGGCGGAGTTCCTCATGAGCGACGCCGCCAAGCGCGGCCAGGTCGGCACCCCCGGCGCGCTCGCCGAGCGCGACGCGCAGGTCTTCCGCGCCGGCGTCCATCTCAACCGGCTGAACAGCGAGTTCGAGGACTTCCTCTTCGGCCGCGTCGACCTCCTGCCCGGCAAGGACGGCGTCCGCGGCCCCGACGGCGCGTACACCTCCGTCGAGCCCGCAGACGACGCCGTGACCGCCGTCGGCACCGGCGGCGACGGCGGTACCGGCGGCAACGGCGAACAGCGCGCCCGTATCGCGGAGACCCTGCACATCGGCCGCCTCGGCGTCCTCGACGCCGACTACGCCCCGCTGGTCATCGACTGGCGCGCCCCCGCCGCCGCGCCCTTCTACCGCGCCACCCCCGTCGCCCCCGGCCGGGTCGTGCGCCGCCGCGTGATCCGCTCCAAGGGCCGCAAGGTGCTCGGCGTCGAGGACGACCTGCTGCGGCCCGAGCTGTCCGTGACGCTCGCCGGCGCCGCGCTGCCCGTCGTCGGCGACGGCGCGCTGATGGCGGCCCTCGGCCGGGCCCGTACGCACGCGATGCGCGACATCGTCTCCTCCATCCAGGCCGAGCAGGACACCGTCATCCGCGCCCCCGCCGCGTCCGTCACGGAGGTCGAGGGCGGCCCCGGCACCGGCAAGACGGCGGTGGCGCTGCACCGCGCCGCGTACCTGCTGTACCAGGACCGGCGGCGGTACGCGGGCGGGATCCTCGTCGTCAGCCCGACGCCGCTGCTCGTGGCGTACACCGAGGGCGTGCTGCCGTCGCTGGGCGAGGAGGGGCAGGTCGCGATCCGCGCGGTGGGCTCGCTCGTCGAGGCCACGGAGGCGACGCTGTACGACGAGCCGCGGGTGGCCAGGGTCAAGGGCTCGGCGCGGATGGTGCGGGTGCTGCGCCGGGCCGCGCGCGGGGTGCTGACGGCGGGCGACGTGCCGCAGCGGCTGCGGGTGGTCGCGTTCGGCGCCCGGGTGGAGCTGGACGCACGGGACCTGCGGCGCGTACGGCAGGCGGTCCTCGGCGGTACGGCGCCGGTGAACCTGCTGCGGGCCAGGGCCCGCCGCTTCCTGCTGGACGCGCTGTGGCAGAAGTCCGGCGCCCGGCCGCGCTACGACGACCCGGAGCTGGCCGCGGAGGCGCGGGCCGGGTTCGACGAGGACATCTCCACCGAGGACGACTTCCTCGCCTTCCTCGACGCCTGGTGGCCGGAGTTGACGCCGCGCACGGTGCTCGCGGCGCTCGCCGACGAGCGGCGCCTCGCGGGCTTCGCGCGGCGCGTGCTGACCCACGGCGAGGTCCGCGGCGTCGCCCGCTCGCTGGCCCGCGACGGGCTGACCGTGCACGACGTGGCGCTGCTGGACGAGTTGCAGGTGCTGCTCGGCGCGCCCGCGAAGCCGGCCAGGCCGCGGGAGCTGGACCCGCTGGACCAGTTGACGGGCCTGGAGGAGCTGACGACGTACGGGGAGCGCACCGCGCCCGCCGCGCGCCGCCGGGACGAGGAGCGGCAGGAGTACGCGCACGTCATCGTCGACGAGGCGCAGGACCTGACGCCGATGCAGTGGCGGATGGTGGGCCGCCGCGGGCGGCACGCGACGTGGACGGTCGTCGGCGACCCGGCGCAGAGTTCGTGGCCGGACCCGGACGAGGCGGCCGCGGCCCGTACCGAGGCGCTGGGCAGCCGCCCGCGGCGCCGCTTCACGCTGACCGTCAACTACCGCAACCCGGCGGAGATCGCCGAGGTCGCCTCCCGGGTCCTCGCGCTGGCCATGCCCGGCACCGAGCCGCCGGAGGCGGTGCGGTCGACCGGGGTGGTGCCGGCGTTCGCGGCGGCGGGGGCGGATCCGTACGACACGGTGCGCGCGGAGGTCGGACGGCTGCTGGCGGACGTGGACGGCACGGTGGGCGTCGTGGTGCCCATGGGCCGCCGCGAGGAGGCCCGCGGCCGGCTGGCGGAGCTGGGGGAGCGCGTGGTGGTGCTGGGCAGCCTGGAGGCCAAGGGCCTGGAGTACGACGCGACGGTGGTGCTCTCGCCCGCGGAGATGGCCGAGGAGTCGCCCGCGGGCCTGCGGGTGCTGTACGTGGCCCTCACCCGGGCGACGCAGCGGCTGACGGTGGTCGCCACCGCCCCGGACCTGCCGGACGCCGACGGCGTCCCCGACCTGCTGCGACCGTGAGCAGGCGCCACAGGGGCCGCCGAGACGGGAATGGCCTTACCGGGAGGGTTTGTTAGCCTGGGTGTGGCACCGGCCCGATCCATGCCCCCGGGCCCAACCATCGGCGCTTCGAGCGCCCACTTGCCGCGAGGCGAGCTGGCGGGTCGGTGCCACCAGGCGCGTACGGGCCGGGTGTGCGGCAGCAGCCGCGCACCCGGCCCGCAGCCTTTCCCGGGGCCGGTCCGGGCCCACCTCCCCGGCCCATTCCCGGCGATACCGTTCCGCGGAAGAATGATTCCGCCTTCCGGAGGGTTTCCGGATACCGCCCAGTAGGTGCGACCATCGATCCGATCCGCAGCGGGGCGTGTCGCGCCCCGTGCTTCACCACACAAGAGGGAACACACGGCCATGGCAACGGCGCCAAGCGTCTCCTACTCGAACACGGTCCGGCTGGAGGTCCCCGCGGGGGGCAACGCCGTCAGCCAGCTCACCTCCGCCGTCGAGTCCTCCGGCGGCAGCGTCACCGGCCTCGACGTCACCGCCTCCGGCCACGAGCGGCTGCGCATCGACGTCACCATCGCCGCCGCCTCGACCGACCACGCACGCTCCATCGTCGAAAAGCTCCGCGGCATCGAGGGCGTCGTCGTCGGCAAGGTCTCCGACCGTACGTTCCTCATGCACCTCGGCGGCAAGATCGAGATGCAGTCCAAGCACCCGATCCGCAACCGCGACGACCTGTCGATGATCTACACCCCCGGCGTCGCCCGCGTCTGCATGCAGATCGCCGAGAACCCCGAGGACGCCCGCCGGCTGACCATCAAGCGCAACAGCGTCGCCGTCGTCACCGACGGCTCCGCGGTCCTGGGCCTGGGCAACATCGGCCCCAAGGCCGCGCTGCCGGTGATGGAGGGCAAGGCGGCGCTCTTCAAGCGGTTCGCGAGCATCGACGCCTGGCCGCTCTGCCTGGACACCCAGGACACGGACGCCATCGTGGAGATCGTCAAGGCCATCGCGCCCGGCTTCGCCGGCATCAACCTGGAGGACATCTCCGCCCCCCGCTGCTTCGAGATCGAGGCACGGCTGCGCGAGGCGCTGGACATCCCCGTCTTCCACGACGACCAGCACGGCACCGCCATCGTCGTGCTCGCCGCGCTCACCAACGCGCTGCGGGTGGTCGGCAAGGAACTGGCCGACGTGCGCGTGGTGATGTCCGGGGCCGGCGCCGCCGGCACGGCGATCCTCAAGCTGCTGATCGACGCCGGCGCCAAGCACGCCGTCGTCGCCGACATCAACGGCGTCGTCCACTCGGGCCGCGCCGACCTGGTCGACGCCCCGCCCGGCAGCGCGCTGCGCTGGATCGCGGAGAACACCAACCGCGAGGGCCTCACCGGCACCCTCAAGGACGCCGTGCGCGGCGCGGACGTCTTCATCGGCGTCTCGGCCCCCGACGTCATCGACGGCGACGACGTGGCCGCCATGGCGTCCGACGCGATCGTCTTCGCGCTGGCCAACCCCGACCCCGAGGTCGACCCGGCCGCCGCCCGCGAGCACGCCGCCGTCGTCGCCACCGGGCGCAGCGACTTCCCGAACCAGATCAACAACGTGCTCGTCTTCCCCGGCGTCTTCCGCGGCCTGCTCGACGCGCACTCGCGGACCGTCAACTCCGAGATGATGATCGCCGCGGCCCGCGCCATCGCCGACGTCGTCCACGGTGACGAACTCAACCCGAACTACATCATCCCGAGCGTCTTCAACGACCGGGTGGCCCCCACGGTCGCCGACGCCGTCCGCGACGCCGCCCAGGCCGCGGGCGTCACGGAGCCGCCCACCACCGGGCCGTAACCGCCCCTGCACCCCGCGTGGGAACGGGCCGGGCCCCGGCGCGTCGGCTGGCTTTCGGGCCGCGCGTACGTCATAAGTGTGCGGATGGACGGGCTGCGGTGCACGACGCGCCAGGGCGCCGGATTGGCGTTTCCGCCGCAGGTGAGGGCAGGATGCGTAGTCGGGCGCGAGGCGCTGTCACGGGACCCGGTTACGGGGACTGTCAGCGGGTCCTGGCAGCATCGGCTTTGATCTCACGCCTCAATGGCAAGAAAACACGGGAGACAGATATGAACCGCAGTGAGCTGGTGGCCGCGATCGCAGAGCGCGCCGAGGTGACCCGCAAGGACGCCGACGCCGTGGTGGCCGCCCTCGCCGAGGTCGCCGGGGAGGTCGTCAGCAAGGGCGACGAGAGGATCACCATCCCCGGCTTCCTGACCTTCGAGCGCACCCACCGCAAGGAGCGTTCCGCCCGCAACCCGCAGACCGGCGAGCCGATCCAGATTCCCGCTGGTTACAGCGTGAAGGTCACGGCCGGCTCGAAGCTGAAGGAAGCGGCGAAGGGCAAGTAAGGCCCGCAGACCGAAGAAGGAGGGCGGCCGGACCCAGCGGGGGCGGCCGCCCTTCGCCTGTCCGGCCGCCCTCCTTCCGCACGCGGAGGTGAGCGTACGCGGACGGGGGCGGGCGGTGCTCAGCCGGCCGCGGCGGCGGCCGGGACGTCCGGCAGCTCCGCGCGGGCGCCGAGGTCCGCGAGCTTCTGCAGGAAGTTCTCGTAGCCGCGGTTGATCAGGTCGATGCCGTGCACCCGCGAGGTGCCCTGCGCCGCCAGTGCCGCGATGAGATACGAGAAGCCGCCGCGCAGGTCCGGGATGACCAGGTCGGCGCCCTCCAGCTTGGTCGGTCCTGAGACGACCGCGGAGTGCAGGAAGTTGCGCTGCCCGAAGCGGCAGGGAGTGCCGCCCAGGCACTCGCGGTAGAGCTGGATGTGCGCGCCCATCTGGTTGAGCGCGGAGGTGAAGCCGAGGCGGGACTCGTACACCGTCTCGTGCACGATCGACAGCCCCGACGCCTGCGTGAGGGCGACGACCAGCGGCTGCTGCCAGTCGGTCTGGAAGCCGGGGTGGACGTCGGTCTCCAGCGCGATGGCGTTCAGCGGGCCGCCGGGGTGCCAGAAGCGGATGCCCTCGTCGCCGATGTCGAAGGCGCCGCCGACCTTCCGGAAGGTGTTGAGGAACGTCATCATCGAGCGCTGCAGCGCGCCGCGGACGAAGACGTCGCCCTCGGTCGCCAGCGCCGCGGACGCCCAGGAGGCGGCTTCAAGACGGTCCGGCAGGGCGCGGTGGGTGTAGCCGCCGAGCTGGTCCACGCCGGTGATGCGGATGGTCCTGTCGGTGTCCATCGCGATGATCGCGCCCATCTTCTGCAGTACGCAGATGAGGTCCTCGATCTCCGGCTCGACGGCCGCGTTGGACAACTCGGTGACGCCCTCGGCCAGCACGGCCGTCAGCAGCACCTGCTCGGTGGCCCCCACGGAGGGGTAGGGCAGCCGGATCTTCGTGCCGCGCAGCCGCTGCGGCGCCTCCAGGTACTGCCCGTCGGCGCGCTTGTCGATCCGGGCGCCGAACTGGCGCAGCACGTCGAAGTGGAAGTCGATGGGCCGGCCGCCGATGTCGCAGCCGCCGAGGCCGGGGATGAAGGCGTGGCCGAGCCGGTGCAGCAGGGGACCGCAGAAGAGGATCGGGATACGGGACGAGCCGGCGTGCGCGTCGATGTCGGCGACGTGCGCGCTCTCGACGTACGTCGGGTCGAGCACCAGCTCACCGGGCTCGTCGCCGGGACCCACGGTCACGCCGTGGAGCTGGAGCAGGCCGCGCACCACCCGCACGTCGCGGATGTCCGGGACGTTGCGCAGCCGGCTGGGGGAACTGCCGAGCAGCGCGGCGACCATCGCCTTGGGCACGAGGTTCTTGGCCCCGCGGACGTGGATCTCGCCCCGGAGGGGCGTACCGCCGTGGACGAGGAGGACATCGGCGCTGTCAGGAGCTGTCATGGGGCTCGCGATCCTGGAGACGGACTGGGACAGACAGAAATGCTAATGCCCCGCCCACCCCCCTCCCCCGGGCCGGGGCGGGGCGGGGAGCGTCATGAATTCGCTACAGATTCGGCGGGCCGAAGCCGGGGCACTCTGCGTGCGGCACGCGGGTGCGCAGGGTGACGGGGCGGGGGCCGGCGAGGCGCCGAGGCGGGCGGGCAGGGCCGCAGCCCCGGGGGGCCGGGGGCGGAGCCCTTGGGGCCGGTGGTTGGCCGAGCCTGGCGGGGCCTTGGGGAGCGAGGAGTGCCGAAGCGGTACCCCCCGGGGGGGGCGCGTGGGGCCGGCCGCGGTCGGCCCGGCGCTTTTGGGGGTTCGGGGGCGGAGCCCCCGTCGGGGGCCGGGGGCGGGGCCTCCGGTTCGGGGTCGGGGACAGGCCCGTCGTCCTGCCCCGCGCTCGCGTGGACGCATGCGCCCGCCCCGTGCCGCGTGCGGACCCCCTGGGTCGCGAGAGGCGGCCGGGGCCGGCCCCCGGGGCGCGTGCGTGCGCGCATTGCCGTATTCCTCGGCCGTCCGCTCCCCACGCGCCCGTAACTGCGGGATCATGTCCGCATGACGGAGGTGTCATCCCTCACGGGCCGGTTGCTGGTCGCGACGCCGGCCCTGACCGATCCGAACTTCACCCGGACCGTGGTGCTCCTGCTCGACCACGACGACGAGGGGTCGCTCGGCGTCGTGCTCAACCGGCCGACCCCCGTCGGCGTCGGCGACGTGCTGCAGGACTGGGCCGACCTCGCCGGCGATCCCGGCGTGGTCTTCCAGGGCGGCCCGGTCTCCCTCGACTCCGCGCTCGGCCTCGCGGTGGTCCCCGGCGACAAGGGTGGCGTACCCGGCGGCGAGGGGCCGCTCGGCTGGCGCCGGGTGCACGGCGCCATCGGTCTGGTGGACCTGGACGCCCCGCCCGAGCTGCTCGCGGCGGAGCTGGGCACGCTGCGGATCTTCGCGGGGTACGCGGGATGGGGTCCCGGGCAGTTGGAGGAGGAGCTGGACGACCGCGCGTGGTACGTCGTGGAGTCCGAGCCCGGCGACGTGTCCTCGCCCGCGCCGGAGGGCCTGTGGCGGGCGGTGCTGCGGCGGCAGCGCAGCGAGCTGGCCATGGTCGCGACATATCCGGACGACCCGAGCCTGAACTGATCCGCGGTGCCGTCGGTACCCTTGGCCACCATGAGCACTCCTCTCCCCGAGCCCGAACGCGGAACCGGCACCGGCACCCTCGTCGAACCGACGCCGGAGGTGTCGCACGGCGACGGCGACCACGAGCGCTTCGCCCATTACGTCCAGAAGGACAAGATCATGGCCAGCGCGCTCGACGGCACCCCCGTCGTGGCGCTCTGCGGCAAGGTGTGGGTCCCGGGGCGCGATCCGAAGAAGTACCCCGTCTGCCCCATGTGCAAGGAGATCTACGAGTCCATGGGCGCCGGCGGCGGCAAGGGCGGCAAGGACGGCGGTAAGGACGGCGGCAAGAAGTAGCCGCTTCCCGGCCGCGGCCCCCGGTCCCCGGGTCGCGGTCGGAATGGTCTAGTCCAAATCCCCGTCCTGGGGCAGGATGAGGCCCATGGATCTCATCCCCGCGCCCCGCAGCGCCGCCCGCACCAGCGACACCGCGACTTTCGCCCTGGGCCAGGGCACCGTCCTCGCCGCAGGCGAGGGGGCCGACGGCGTCGCCCGGTGGCTGCGGGCCGAGTTCGGTGCGGCCACCGGGTTGCCGCTCGCCCCCGGAGACCCCGCCGCAGCGGACGCGGACGCCCCCGGCGCCGCCGACGACGGGGACGCCCCCGGCGCCATCCGCCTCGGCGTCGATCCCGCGCTCGCCCTCGCCGGCCGGCCGGCGGGCGCGGCCGGCGCCGAGGCGTACCGGCTGGAGGTCGGGCCCGGCGGCGTACGCCTGACCGGCGGCGGCCCCGCCGGGCTGTTCTGGGGCGCGCAGACCCTGCGCCAGCTCCTCGGCCCGCAGGCGTACCGCACCGCCCCCCTCGGCGAGCGCACCTGGGAGCTGCCGTACTGCCGCGTCGAGGACGCCCCGCGGTTCGGCTGGCGCGGCTTCATGCTCGACGTCTCGCGGCACTTCCTCACCAAGCGCGAGGTGCTGCGCCACCTCGACCTGATGGCCGCGCACAAGCTCAACGTGCTGCACTTCCACCTCACCGACGACCAGGGCTGGCGCATCGAGATCAAGCGCCACCCCAAGCTCACCGAGGACGCCTCCTGGCGCCCGCGCACCAAGGTCGGCCACCGCGCCTCCGGCATCTGGGACGAGCGCCCGCACGGCGGCTTCTACACCCAGGACGACCTCCGCGAGATCGTCGCGTACGCCGCCGCAAGGCACATCACCGTCGTTCCCGAGATCGACATCCCCGGCCACTCGCAGGCCGCCATCCACGCCTATCCCCGGCTCGGCAACACCGACGTCGTCGACACCGCGGCGCTCGACGTGTGGGGCGACTGGGGCGTCTCGGAGAACGTCCTCGCGCCCACCGAGGAGGTGCTGCGCTTCTACGAGGGCGTCTTCGAGGAGGTGCTGGACATCTTCCCGTCGACGTTCGTGCACGTCGGCGGCGACGAGTGCCCCAAGCGCCAGTGGAAGTCCTCGCCGGCCGCCCAGGCCCGTATCCGCGAACTCGGCCTGGCCGACGAGGACGAGCTGCAGTCGTGGTTCATCCGGCACTTCGACCGCTGGCTCGCCGGCCGCGGCCGGCGCCTCATCGGCTGGGACGAAATCCTCGAAGGCGGCCTCGCCGACGGTGCCACCGTCTCCTCCTGGCGCGGCTACGCCGGCGGCATCGCCGCCGCGCAGGCGGGACACGACGTCGTCATGTGCCCGGAGCAGCAGGTCTACCTCAACTACCGCGAATCGGGCGCCCCGGACGAGCCCGTGCCGATCGCCCAGGTGCGTACGCTGGAGGACTTCTACCGCTTCGAGCCCGTGCCGCCGCAGCTCGAAGGCCCGGCCGCGGAGCACGTCATCGGCACCCAGGCCAACGTCTGGAGCGAGGTGCTGGAGAGTCCGCAGCGCTTCGACTACCAGGTCTACCCGCGGCTCGCCGCCTTCGCCGAGGTCGCCTGGTCCGCCCTGCCGCCGTCCGCCGAGCGGGACTTCGCCGGCTTCACGGCCCGCATGGAGGAGCACTACGCGCGCCTCGACGCCCTCGGCGTCGACTACCGCCCGCCCGGCGGCCCGCGGCCGTGGCAGCGGCGCCCCGGAGTGCTCGGACGCCCGATCGAAGGACCGCCCCCGATCGTGTGAGCCTCAACGGCTGTTCCGGAAGTAGTACAAGCCTCCCCGAAGAGTGACAATCCCCACTTGGTGTGGAGCAGGTCCCCATCCGGGCCCGCGAGTTGGGCGCCGAGCGGGGTACGCTCGTGTTCTTCCGCGCCGCCGGAGGCGGCCCCGGACCGTGACGGATGTGCCAGAGTTGCCACGTCCCGGCCGGGAGCCCGTACCGTACGGCGGAACGGCCGGAACTCCTGGGGGACACTGCGGAAGGGGCAGCCGGGTTGACCACTCATGCACCGCAGGCCGCACAGACGGTGGTGCTGCCGGACTCGCTCGACGAAGCGGTCGCGGCGCTCGTCGCCGTGCCCGCCGCCGTGCCCGTCGCCGGCGGGACCGACCTCATGGCGGCCGTCAACGCGGGCCTGTTGCGCCCCTCCGCGCTCGTCGGCCTCGGCCGGATCAGCGAGCTGCGCGGCTGGCACTACCAGGACGGCGCCGCCCTCCTGGGCAGCGGCCTGACCCACGCGCGCATGGGGCGGCCCGACTTCGCCGCCCTCATCCCCGCGCTCGCCGCCGCCGCGCGCGCCGCGGGCCCGCCGCAGGTGCGCAACGCGGGCACCCTCGGCGGCAACATCGCCTCCGCCGGCCGCACCGGCGACGCGCTGCCGGTGCTGGCCGCGCTCGACGCCACCGTGCTGATCGCCGAACCCGCGGGCGGGCACCGCGAGATCCCGGTCAGCCACCTGCTCGCGGGCGTGGAGATGCTGCGCACCGGCGAGCTGATCGCGTTCGTACGGGCGCCGCTGCTGCACGCGCCGCAGGTGTTCCTCAAGGCCACCGGGCGTACGGGGCCGGGGCGCGCGGTCGCCTCGGTTGCGTTGGTGCTCGACCCGGCGCGCCGCTCGGTGCGGTGCGCCGTCGGCGCCGTGGCGCCCGCGCCGCTGCGGCCGATGGAGGCCGAGCAGTGGGTCGCGGGCCTGATGGACTGGGACGGCCACCGCGGGCTGCCTCCGGAGGCGCTGGCCGCCTTCGGCGAGTACGTCGCCGCCGCGTGCATCCCCGACCCGCCGCCTGCCGCGGAGGGCGAGGAGCCGCCGCGGCTGCCGGCGGCGGCGCTGCACCTGCGGCGTACGGTGTCGGCGCTGGCCCGCCGGGCACTGGGGAGGGCGCTGTCGTGAGCCGGGACCACGTGGACGACCAGCAGCCGCAGTACGGCACCGGGGGCTGGCAGCCGATGCCGCAGGGCGCGGACGGCGACCCGGACGCCACGGCGTTCGTGCAGTTGCCGCCGGAGGTGTTCCCCGAGGCCGACGCAGGCGTGCCGCTGGCGGCGCCCGGGCACGGGTACGTGCCGCCGCCGATAGCGGTCCCGGCGACGGACCCGGGGCAGACGGGGCAGTTCCAGATCCCGGAGGGGCTGAGCGGGCAGACCGCCCAGGAGGCGCCGGAGACTTACGGGCACGGCGAGGCGTACGGGTACGGGCCGGAAGCGGCCGGGCCCGGCCACGGCGGAGCCCACGACGGGGCGCACGACGGTGTCCACGGCGACCAGCACGGCGACGGCCAGGCCCGCTCCCGGCGGCCCGGGGCCGGGGGCTTCGGGCAGGCGGGCATGCGCGCGGTGGCGGAGACCCGGCGCGCGACGGCCGACGGGTACGTGCAGGACGCGCAGGCCGGCGGGCAGGGCGCGTACGGACTGCAGCAGGACACCGGCCCCGGCGGCGGCGCGCAGCGGTGGGCGGACCCGGCGTACCCCGCGGACCAGGACCCGGGCACGTGGCCCGGCGCCGCCGCGCACGCGGACGCCGGCGGAGGACCGTACGGCGAGGTCCCCCCGGGCCCCGCGCAGCACCCCGCCGACCACGAAGGCCCCCCCGCCGAGGGGCAGATCAGCGCCTGGCGCCCGGTGCCGCAGGACGGCGACACGTCGCCCGGCTGGGCGATCCCGACCGCGCCCGACGACCTGCCGGAGGACTCCGGCGAGTACGCGCTGCACGACCGCTCCGCGGGCGAAGGGCAGCCGGACGGCGACGCCCGGGAGCACGCGGCGCCGGAGGCGGACGTACCGCGGCCGCCGGAGACCGGCGAGGCCGGTCCCGCAGCGGAACCGGCGCCGGAAGCCCCTGCCGAGACCGAGCCGGCGCCCGCCCCCGCCACCGCCCTCGCGGCGGACGAACACCCCCTCGCGTCCTACGTGCTGCGCGTCAACGGCGCCGACCGCCCGGTGACCGGCGCGTGGATCGGGGAGTCCCTGCTCTACGTGCTGCGCGAGCGGCTGGGCCTCGCCGGCGCCAAGGACGGCTGCTCGCAGGGCGAGTGCGGCGCGTGCTCGGTGAAGGTCGACGGCCGGCTCGTCGCGGCGTGCCTGGTGCCGGCGGCGACGGCCGCGGGCGCCGAGATCCGCACCGTCGAGGGCCTGGCCGACCAGGGTGTGCACTCCGACGTGCAGCGCGCGCTGGCCGCGTCGGGCGCGGTGCAGTGCGGGTTCTGCGTGCCGGGCCTGGCGATGACGGTGCACGACCTGCTGGAGGGCAACCACTCGCCGAGCGACCTGGAGGCCCGCCAGGCGCTCAGCGGCAACCTGTGCCGCTGCACCGGCTACCGCGCCGTCCTCGACGCCGTCCAGGAGGTCATCGCGGGCCGCCGCGCCCCGGACACCGAGGACGACGCCGACGGGGTGGGGCGCGCCCGTATCCCGCAGCAGGCCGGCCCGGGCGAAGGCGGCGCCCACCCCGCGCCGGGCACGGTCCGCATGCCCCCGCCCCGCCCCCCGAACCCCCATGAGGGAGGCCCCCGGTGACCCCCTCCCCGGAGCACACGGCCACGACCCCCATCCCCCCGGGCGGCCCCGAGGCGCACGGGATCGGGGCCTCGCTCACCGCAACGGACCTCGTCGCCAAGACCGAGGGCACGTTCCCGTACGCCGCCGACCTGTGGGCCGAGGGCCTCCTCTGGGCCGCCCTGCACCGCTCTCCGCACGCGCACGCGCGGATCGTCTCCGTCGACACCTCCGCCGCCGAGGCCATGCCCGGCGTCCGCGTCGTCGTCACCCACCGCGACCTGCCCGACGCCGCCGGCCACGGCCGGGGCGTACGGGACCGGCCCGTGTTCGCGCACGACGTCGTACGGCACCACGGCGAGCCCGTCGCCGCCGTCGCCGCCGACCACCCCGACACCGCGCGGCTGGCCGCGGCCGCCATCGCCGTCGAGTACGAACTGCTCGACCCCGTCACCGACCCGCAGGCCGCCTTCGAGGCCGAGCCCCTGCACCCCGACGGCAACCTGATCCGGCACATCCCGCTGCGCTACGGCGACCCGCAGGCCGCCGGCGAGGTCGTCGTCGAGGGCATGTACCGCATCGGCCGCCAGGACCCCGCGCCCATCGGCGCCGAGGCCGGTCTCGCCGTGCCCCGCCCCGACGGCGGCGTGGAGATCTACGCGGCCGCCACCGACCCCCACTCCGTACGCGACCAGGTGTCCGCCTGCCTGGGGCTGGCCGCGGACCGGGTCAAGGTCGTCGTCACCGGCGTCCCCGGCGCCACCGGCGACCGCGAGGACGGCTCCATGCAGTTGCCCCTCGGGCTGCTCGCGCTGCGTACCGGCTCGCCCGTGAAGCTCCTCGCCACCCGCGAGGAGTCGTTCCTCGGCCACGCCCACCGCCACCCCACCCTGCTGCGCTACCGGCACCACGCCGACGCCCGCGGCAAGCTCGTCAAGGTCGAGGCGCAGATCCTGATGGACGGCGGCGCCTACGCCGACACCTCGGCCGACGCGCTGGCCGCCGCGGTGTCGTTCTCCTGCGGCCCGTACGTCGTCCCGCACGCGTTCGTCGACGGCTGGGTGGTCCGTACGAACAACCCGCCCTCGGGCCACGTCCGCGGCGAGGGCGCCATGCAGGTCTGCGCCGCGTACGAAGGGCAGATGGACAAGCTCGCCGCCGCCCTCGGCATGGATCCCGCGGAGCTGCGCGCGCGCAACGTGATGGCCACCGGCGACCTGCTGCCCACCGGCCAGACCGTCACCTGCCCCGCACCTGTCGCCGAACTCCTCACCGCCGTACGCGAAGCGCCGCTGCCGCCCGCGGAGGAGAGCCTGCTGCCCGGCGGCCCCGAGGGCGCGGGCGAGCCGGGCGTCGTGCGCCGCGGTGTGGGCTACGGGCTGGGCATGGTGCACATGCTGGGCGCCGAGGGCGCCGACGAGGTGGCCACCGCGACCGTCCGCGTCAGCGGCGGCGTCGCCACCGTCATCTGCGCGGCCGTCGAGACCGGCCAGGGCTTCGCCACCCTGGCCCGGCAGATCGTGCAGGAGGTCCTCGGCGTCGACGAGGTGCACACCGCTCCCGTCGACACCGACCAGCCCGCGGCCGGGCCCGCCTGCCACGGGCGGCACACCTGGGTCTCGGGCGGCGCGGTGGAGCGGGCCGCGAAGATGGTCCGTACCCAACTGCTGCAGCCGCTGGCGCAGAAGTTCGGCATGTCCGCGGAACTGCTGACGATCGCCGACGGCAAGATCACGTCGTACGACGGGGTGCTGTCGACGACGGTCGCGGAAGCGCTGGAGGGCAAGGAGCTGTGGGCCACGGCGCAGTGCCGCCCGCACCCGACGGAGCCGCTGGACGCCAACGGGCAGGGCGACGCGTTCGTGGGCATGGCCTTCTGCGCGGTGCGCGCGGTGGTGGACGTGGACGTGGAGCTGGGCGCGGTGCGGGTGGTGGAGATGGCCGTCGCGCAGGACGTCGGCAAGGTGCTCAACCCGCGGCAGCTCGCGGCCCGGATCGAGGCGGGCGTCACGCAGGGCGTGGGCGCGGCGCTGATGGAGAACCTCCGTACGAACAAGGGCATCGTCCGCCACCCCGATCTCACCGGCTACCCGCTGCCCACGGCGCTCGACGCGCCCGACGTGCGGATCGTGAAGCTGATCGAGGAGCGGGACGTGGTGGCGCCGTTCGGCGCGAAGGCGGCGAGCGCGGCGCCGGTGGTCACGTCACCGGCGGCGATCGCGGCGGCGGTGCGGGCGGCGACGGGGCGGCCGGTGAGCCGGCTGCCGATCCGGCCGCAGTCGGCGGCGGTGCAGCAACCCGGGCCGCCGGGCGCGAGGCAGTAGGGGCACCTTCGGGGGCGTTGGGCGCTCAATGCCCGTGAGGTGAAGGATGAGGCGATACGGTCCGCGGGAAGAGCCGCGGCCGTACGCACCCGCACCTCCCGCCCGTACCCCCGATCCCGCCCGTACCGCCGAGACGTGCTCCTCCGGGGCCTCCCCGCCCCGCCCCCGACGCCGACGCTGCGCAGGCAAGGAGCACGTATGAAGACCGCGCCCCCCTCCACCCCCGTGACCTCCCAGGCCCCGCTCAGCTCCCAGGTCACCATGACCCTCGCCGCGCTCGCCGCAACGGGCGCGACGCCGCGGCCCTCGGGGGAGACGGTGGTGGAGCAGACCGCGCGGATCCGCAGGGGCATCGTGGCGCAGTTGCAGAGCTCCACGGTCGTCAGCGGCTGGGAGCTGCTGTGGCTGGCCCTCAGCCCGGACAACGCCAACCTCGTCTACGTCGCCCTCAACACCGACGGCTCGAACCAGATCGCGGTCGTCGTCCGCGGCACCGTCGACAACCCGGCCGACATGCTCGAAGACCTCGACGTCGGCACGCTGGTGACGTTCAGCCCGGCCGGGAGCGTCGAGCCGCTGGCGGTCTCGGCGGGGGCGATGGCGGCGTTCACGCAGGTCGCGGCGGCGCGCGGGGCGGAGGGGCTGGCGGGAGACGTGACCGGCGCCGGGCCGATCCCGCTCATGGCCACGGTCACGGAGGAACTGGCCGCCCTGCTGCAGAACCTCCCGCCCTCGCCCCAGCCCACTGTCTACGTCATCGGCCACAGCCTCGGCGGCTGCGTCGCCACCATGCTCGCCCCGTACCTCCAGGCGTGGAGCTGGCCGGGGAACCCGCCGCAGCTCGCGCTCGTCACGTACGCCGCGCCGACCGCGGGCGGGCAGGGCTTCGCCGACTACGTCGACTCGCTGCCCTGGGCGCAGTACGAGCGCCACGTCAACGCGTACGACCTGATCCCGCTGGCCTGGTCGGGCCTCAGGACGGCGCTGGACTGGTACCCGTCGCCGGGTCCCGCGGCGACCGACGAGGTGATCGCCCTGCTGCTCACGATCGACGGGTTCAGGAAGGGCAACGTCTACGTCCAGCCCAGCGCGAACAACCCGATCACGGTGAACCCGCACTACCTCACCAACGACTCCGCGCTCACCAACAAGACCACCGCGGACTTCCTGGGCCAGGTCGCGTACCAGCACGCCAACGACACGTATCTCGCCCTGCTCGACGCCCCGGCGCTGGACGCCGGCCCGGTGGTGACCGGCCTGAGCCCCACCACGGGACAGGGCGGCACGAAGATCGCGATCACGGGCACTGGCTTCGACACGAACACCGCCCTCGACTTCGGCACGGTGCCCTGCACGAACTTCACCGTCGACTCCGCCACCACCATCACGGCCTACGCCCCGGACGGGGCCGGCATCGCCGACGTCCGCGCCACCAACTTCCTCGGCACGTCCCCCGCCGCCCCGGCGGCCCGCTTCGCGTACGGCCCCTTCGCGCCGGTGGCGATCACCTCGATCTCCCCGGCCCGCGGCCGGGTCGACACCAAGGTCACCATCAACGGCACCGGCTTCACCCAGAACGCCAAGGTCCTCTTCCGCAACCACGCCTCGGCACACGTCGACCACGAGTCCTCCACGACCCTCACGGCCAGGGCCCCCCGCCACCTCCCCACGGACCCGGCGACGGTGGACATCATGATCGTCACCGACACCGCCACGTCCCCGACGGGCCCGTACGACGAGTTCACCTACGGCGACTGAGTCTGCCGTGCACACACGCAGGTCACTCGGCCTGCCGGTGTCGTTTCCGTCCAAGACGGCCGCCGCGGCCGCGATCTAGCCTGGCCCGGTAAATCGCCTGATCACGAGGAGACAGCACCATGCGCGACCTGGTCTGCACCGCCTTCATATCGCTCGACGGTGTCGTGGACTCGCCCGGTGGCGGGCCGGGGGAGGAGCATCGCAGCGGCGGATGGGTGGTGAACGACCTCGAGTTCGTTCCGGAAGCCTGGTCGCTGAAGGGGGAGGAGCTGGCCGACACGGCGGCGCTGATGTTCGGCCGCCGCAGCTACGAGGCGTTCGCGCCCGTCTGGCCCGGCTCGGAGGACCACGCCGACTACAAAGAGCTGCCCAAGTATGTGGTGTCGACCACGCTGTCCGACGACGCCCTCGTCGACGGGTGGGGGCCGACGGCCATCCTGCGCTCGACGGAGGACGTCGCGGCGCTCAAGGAGGGCGAGGGCGGCGCGATCTTCATCCACGGGAGCGCGGAGCTGGCCCGGAGGCTGTCGGACGCGGGCCTGATCGACCAGTACAACCTGCTCGTCTTCCCCGTGCTGCTCGGTGCCGGGAAGAGCCTGTTCGGCCGGGCCGACCGCGACAAGCAGATGCTGACGCTGCGGGAGTCGGAGAGTTACTCGAACGGGATCACGAAGCTGATCTACGACGTCAAGCGCTGATCTCCGGATGGAGGGCGATCGCGCCGCCGGCGCCCTCGCGCAACTGCCGTGCGGTGCGTCCGACGTAGGAGCGCAGCGCCCGGGCCAGGTGCGGCTCGTCGAAGTAGTCCAGCTTCGCGACGACGGACGCGGCCGGGGCGCCGAGCGCCAGCAACTCCGCCGCGGTGCGGGCCCGCGCGATCTGCCGGACGGTCCTGTGCGTCAGCCCCGTCGCGGCACGGAACCGGCGTTCGACCGTGCGCGCCGAGACAGCCGGGCGGTGTCCCCGCAGCACCTCGGCGACGAGCGGGTCACGGACCACGATCCCGGCCCGGACGAGACGCCCGACCAGGGCCTCGGCGTCGTCGGCACGGGGCGACTCCCACTGCCCGCCGTCCAGACGGAACGTCCGGCGGGTGGTGTCGGGCAGCTCGATGCCCCCGTCGACCAGCGCCGGCGTGGGCACGGCCCGCAACGAGGTGCCCAGGGCGAACTCGATGCCGGTGAACGTCGCGCCCTCCGGCACCGGCGCCGTGCCGGTCCGGGTCTCGGGACCGGTGACGCCCGCGTACGCCCGGCCGTCCTGGCTCCAGAACACCAGGCCCCAGTGCACCCCCGCGACGGACGTCATCGCCGTGACCCGTTCGCTCGTGCAGGTCCACACGGTGTCGACCCACGGCGAGTCCGACCGGCGCGTCTCAAAGCCCAGCTCCACGGGCGAAGAGTACGCCGCGTGGTACCGGGAGCGAAGCGGCGGGAACCGCGGAACGGCAGGCCGAGTGACCCGAGACGGGAACGGGAACGGGGACGGACGAGGGCGAGGGCGGCACCCGGTGGGGTGCCGCCCTCGTCGCCTTGCCTTGTCACCGGCTGCTGCTGAGGCCGTGGCGGGAATCGAACCCGCGTTACTCGCTTTGCAGGCGAGCCCCTCAGCCACTCGGGCACACGGCCTTGGTACTCCGTCGAGCGTAGGCGGGGGACGGGTGGTGCTCAATGCGGGGCGGGGGGATGTCACACGGTGGCAACAGCGTGTGCATACGGGTGCCGGGCGCGGGCTGCTGCCGGCCACGGCGGGCTGCCGCGGGCTACTTGGGGGTTCCGCGCCACTGCTTGATCATTTCCCTGCCCCAGCCGTCGCGCATCTCCCGCACCGTGTCCTTGTGCGCCGCCGGGCCGAGCGCGTCCTTGATGACCTCGCCGAAGACCCGTATCAGATCCTCGTCGCTGACCCCTGCGCACTCCGGCGGCTCGCCGCCATCCTCGTCGCCGGTCTCCGGCGTGTGCGCGAAGTCCTCGGCCATGGCGTCCTTGCAGGCGCGCAGCTCTGGATCGGGGCCGCAGGCCGTCAGCAGGGCGGCGACGGCGGCCGCGGTGGCGACGGCCGCGGCGGTGGTGCGGGTACGGGGCCGGGCGCGGGTGGTGTGCATGGCGGATCCCCCTGTCTCGCCGTGGCGATGCGACGCTACCGCCGTCGCCGCCGGGAAGCCCTAGGCCGAACGGCCTAGCGGCGGACCCGACTATCGACAGGGGCTCTTGTCGGTGTGGGGCCTTACCCTGCTGCTCATGGCCAGCCTCGAATCGCGCGACACCGACGTCGCTCCCGCCGGCGCTCCGCCCGCCCCCGAGGGCGTGCTGCGGCGTCCGTACCGGGCGCTCAGCATCGGGATCGTCACCGTCGTCCTGCTCATCGCGTTCGAGGCCACCGCCGTGGGTACCGCGATGCCCGTCGCCGCGCACGACCTGGACGGCATCGGGCTCTACGCCTACGCCTTCTCCGCCTTCTACACCACCGCGCTCTTCGCCATGGTCTTCTCCGGCCAGTGGTGCGACAGCAGCGGGCCGCTGCGGCCGCTGACCGCCGGGATCGGCACGTTCGCGGTCGGGCTGGTGATATCCGGCACCGCGCAGACGATGTGGGCGTTCGTCGCCGGGCGGGCGGTGCAGGGGCTCGGCGGCGGGCTGGTGATCGTCGCGCTGTACGTGACCGTGAGCCGGGCGTATCCGGAGCGGCTGCGGCCGTCGATCCTCGCCGCGTTCGCCGCGTCGTGGGTGGTGCCGTCGGTCGTGGGGCCGCTGGCGGCCGGGGGTGTCACGGAGCACCTGGGGTGGCGCTGGGTCTTCCTCGGCATACCGCCGCTGGTCGTCGTGCCGCTGGCCGTCGCCCTGCCCGCGATACGCCGCCGCGCCCGCGGACCCGTCGACCCCGCCGCGCCGCCGGCACTCGACCGGCGCCGCATCCGGCTCGCGCTGGCCATCGCGGCGGGCGGCGGGCTGCTGCAGTACGCGGGGCAGGACCTGCGCTGGCTCTCGCTGCTGCCGGCGCTGGCCGGCGCGGCGCTGCTGGTGCCGGCGGTACGGGTGCTGCTCCCGCGGGGCACGTACGTCGCGGCGCGCGGGCTGCCGACCGTGGTACTGATGCGCGGCATCGCGGCGGGGTCGTTCATCGCCGCGGAGAGCTTCGTGCCGCTGATGCTGGTCACCCAGCGCGGGCTGTCGGTGACCGAGGCCGGCCTGTGCCTGGCGGTCGGCGGGGCGACCTGGGCGCTGGGCTCCTGGACGCAGGCGCGGCCCCGCCTGGACCCGTACCGGACGCAGCTCGTCCGCATCGGCATGCTGCTGGCGGCCACGGCGATCGCGACGGCGCCACTGGTGCTGGTGGAGTCGCTGCCGGTGTGGATCGTGCCCGTCGAGTGGGCCTTCGGGTGCTACGGGATGGGGATGGTCATCTCCGGTACGAGCGTGCTGCTGCTGAAGCTCTCCGCGCCCGAAGAGGCCGGCACCAACTCCGCCGCCCTCCAGCTCTCCGACAGCCTCGCCAACGTCGTCCTCCTGGCCGTCGCCGGCGTCATCTTCGCCGCCCTCGGCGGCGCGGCCGTCGGCCACGGCGCCCTGGGTACCGGCGGCGACGCCCAACCGGGCGCGTTCGTGGCGGTATTGCTGCCGATGGCGGGGGTGGCGCTGGTCGGCGCGGCGGTGGCGGGGCGGTTGCGTACGACCTCTGCTCCCGAAGCCGCCACGAAGTGACAAGTAGCTCTCTGTAGTGGTTCATTGGTGCGCTTGTCAGTGGTTCGCCGCGGCGGTTGCGGGGTGATGACGACGACGGTCACGCGCGGGTGACTCCTGTCGTCGCTCCTCCCGCCCGCGGGCGGCCCGCCTCGGTGCCCGAGTGACCCAGCGAGCCGATGCCGTGCGGTGCCCCGTTGTCAGGTGTAGGTGTACGGCTGCGGGGACGTGGCCGTGGCTCCGGTGGAGGCCCTCGCGACCACGGCCACGGGGCCGGGGACGGACGTCGCAGGGGTGACCGTCTGCATCTTGACGTCGGACATGATTTTGGTCGAGAGGGCCGGGACGCCGCCGAAGGTGACGCTGGTGACCTGGGACAGGAAGGTGCCGTTGATGTTCACGATGCGGCTTCCGGTGCGCGGCCCGGAGATGGGGCTGATGCTGGTGATGGCGGGGCTGCCGAGGTAGGTGTAGGAGAGGCTGTTGGAGACGCCTCCCGGGCTGACCACGTAGACGGGGATGGTGCGTGCGGGGGCCGACGGCGGGATGGTCACGGTGAGCTGGGTGTCGGACAGGACAGTGGCGGGCGCCTCGACGGTGCCGAACCGTACGGTCTTGACCCCGACGAACCGTTGTCCGGTGACGGTGATGGTGTTTCCCCCGCTCGTCGACCCGGAGGTGGCCGAGAGCTGGTGCAGGACGGGCCGCTGGCGGTAGTAGTAGTGGCCGATGATCGCCGTTCCGCCGCTGGCGGTCACGGTGACCGGTACGGCTGATCGGATGGCGGAAGGGGCGGTCAGGGTCAGCGTGGTGTCGCTGACCACGGCGAAGTCCGTGACGGGCCGGATCCCGAAGCTGACGGCGGTCGTCCCGAGGAAGCCCCGGCCTTTGATGATCACGGTCGTTCCGCCGCCCCGGGGGCCGGTGTTGGGGGAGATGGTGGTCGGCTTCCTCAGCACATCGACCATGTTGTCGCCGTGGTCGACGACATACAGGTATCCGCCGGCCGGTGTGGTTGCCACCTCGTGGGGTCCGGCGAACCCCGGGATCGTTTCGCTGATGCTGTTGCTGGCCGAGTTGATCACCGCCAGTGAGCCCGCACCGGTCATGGACGCGTAAACGAGCGTCCCGTCCGGGGAGGCGGTCAGATAGGAGGGGCTGCTCGCGACGGTGATCGTGTCGGTGACGGTGTTGGTGGCCGTACCGATGACACTCACCTGGCGGGCACCGGAGTTCGCCACGTACACACGGGTCCCGTCGGGGGCGGCGGCTACGCCCAGGGGCGCTTGGAAGCCGGTCACGGTGGACACGACGGTGTTGCTCACCGTGGCGATCACGCTCACGGCGCCGCCGGGGGAGTTGCTGACGTAGGCTCGCAGCCCGTCGGGGCGGACGGTGACGACCTGGGGGCCGTTCCCGACGGTGATGGTGCCGGTGACGGTGTTGGTGGCCGTGCTGATGACACTCACGGTGTTGGCACCGGAGTTCGCCACGTAGACACGGGTCCCGTCGGGGGTGACGGCCAGCCCGCGCGGAGCGTTGAGGCCGCTGACGGTACCGACGAGGGTGTCGGTGGCCGTGTCGACGACGGCGACGGTTCCCGAGCCGGGCATGGTCACGTAGACGTACCGGCCGTTGGGAGTGACCGCCGCGTCCCACGGGCCGGCCCCCACGCCGATGGTGGTGACGACGGCGTTCGCCGCGGTGTCGATCACGCTCAACGTGTTGCCGCCCGAGTTGGTCACATAGGCGCGCAGCCCGTCGGGCCGCATGGCGACGGAGTGGGGCGCCGGTCCCACCGGGATCGGGCCGGCGTCGGCCACCAAGGGCAGGGCGGCGGACGAGGAGCTCCCGGACTTCTCGATTTCCGGCGGGGCTTGACCGACTGACATTGCCGACTCCTCTCTACCGGACTCCCGAATTCGGTGAGTGTCAGAGCGAGTCGAGGATTTCACGCCCTCTGCACCACAGCCTGGCGCCCGTGGACTCAGGAATCGATTCCATGCGTTCCCCTGATCGTCCCATCCGCCGCGACTGTGCATAAGTGGTCAACCGGAGCACTCGGATGCACATGCTGTCAACGGGAAGTAATTCATCTTGTATTATTCACGACTTACTACATCGTATGCGCCCTGCTCCATCCGTGGAATGCCTGCTTCAGTTGTGTGTACGAGGACGCCCCGCGCGAGGACTCAACTCCACTGGAATGGCGCCGACATCACAGGCCATCCGTGCCCCCGCAAGCAGGGCCCCCGCCAAGGAGAAGCAGACACCCAGTGCGAAGGAGAAGCCCCCATGGTCACTCTGAACCCGAACCAGGGACCCACCTCGGGCGGTAACCAGGTCGTCATCACCGGGACGAATTTTGCCCGTGCCACCGGCGTAAAGTTCGGCAGCAAGTCGGCCACCTTCACGATCGACAGCGCCACCCAGATCACCGCTGTGGCGCCCTCGAACAACGCCGCGGTCCAGGTCGTCGTCACGGCGCCAGGCGGAGGGTCTTCCCCGGGCTGGTACTACTACATCCCACCCCCGTCCAAATCGGGCCTCAGCTCGACCGTGGGGCCGCTCAACGGCATCCCGGTCACCCTCACCGGTGCGAGCCTGCAGACCGCCACATCAATGTCGTTCGGCGCCAACACCGCCGTTCCCACCGCGGTGAACGACACCACGCTGAACGTCCAGGTGCCGCCCGTGACCACCCCGCAGACCGTCCCGGTCAGCGTCACGACCATGGGCGGCACGACCAACGGGCTCACCTTCACCTATGTGGGCGCTCCGACGGTGACCAGCATGAGCCCCACCACCGGACCGGACTACGGCGGCACGGCATCCACCATCATCGGCACCAACCTCAGCGATGTCGTGGACGTGTCGTACGGCCCCGACTCGTGCGCCTACAACATCATCGACGACACCACCATCGTCGCCTACTCGTCAGGCGGCACGGGCACGGTCACCGTGACCGTCACCAGCGTGGGGGGCAGCGACTCCTCGCAGTCGTTCGCCTATGTCAGCAGTCCCGGCTGAGCCGGCCGCGAGGGCGCAGAGCTCTCGGGCCGGCCTGCGGAACCGGGGCACGGCCCCGGTTCCGCACCCGGCTGTACGGCTGCGTGTCTCATGCGCCGCGGTCCAGCGGCGCGGCCGGCTCCTGCTGACGAGGGAAGGAGGCGAAACAGGCGGCCCGCGCCCGCGTTTCCTGTGAGCCGAATCTCGTGCGGTCGACCCGGGAGTGGCCCGCAGGGCACCGGTAGGCTGACGCGGTTGCCGCCGCCGGCACGCCACCGACGGCCCGACCGACCGCCCTGCCGCCCGACTGAGAACGACCCCCGGAGACCGTGAGCACCACCTCTCATCACCTTTCACCGGCCTTCCCCGGCCGTGCCCCCTGGGGCACGGCCGGCAAGCTGCGCGCCTGGCAGGAAGCGGCCATGGACCGCTATCTGCAGTCCCAGCCGCGCGACTTCCTCGCCGTCGCCACCCCCGGCGCCGGCAAGACGACCTTCGCGCTCACCCTCGCCTCCTGGCTGCTGCACCACCACGTCGTGCAGCAGATCACCGTCGTCGCCCCCACCGAGCACCTCAAGACCCAGTGGGCCGAGGCCGCCGCCCGTATCGGCATCCGCCTCGACCCCGAGTACAGTGCGGGGCCGGTCGGCAAGAGCTACCAGGGCGTCGCCGTCACCTACGCCGGCGTAGGCGTACGGCCCATGCTGCACCGCAACCGCTGCGAGCAGCGCAAGACGCTCGTCATCCTCGACGAGATCCACCACGCCGGCGACTCCCGCTCCTGGGGCGAGGCGTGCCTGGAGGCGTTCGAGCCCGCGACCCGGCGGCTCGCGCTCACCGGCACCCCCTTCCGCTCGGACACCAACCCCATCCCCTTCGTCGTCTACGAAGAGGGCAACGACGGCATCCGCCGCTCCTCCGCCGACTACACCTACGGCTACGGCAACGCCCTCGGCGACGGCGTCGTCCGCCCCGTCATCTTCCTCTCGTACAGCGGCAACATGCGCTGGCGCACCAAGGCCGGCGACGAGGTCGCCGCCCGCCTCGGCGAGCCGATGACCAAGGACGCCACCGCCCAGGCGTGGCGCACCGCCCTCGACCCGCGCGGCGACTGGATGCCCAACGTCCTCAGCGCCGCCGACCGCCGCCTCACCGAGATCCGCCGCGGCATCCCCGACGCCGGCGGCCTCGTCATCGCCGCCGACCAGGACTCCGCCCGCTCCTACGCCAAGTTGATCAAGGAGATCACCGGGCACCGCGCCACCGTCGTGCTCTCCGACGACGCGGGCGCGTCGAAGCGCATCGACGAGTTCACGGACTCCGGGGACCGCTGGATGGTCGCGGTGCGGATGGTGTCGGAGGGCGTGGACGTGCCGCGGCTCGCGGTCGGGGTGTACGCGACGACGATCTCGACGCCGCTGTTCTTCGCGCAGGCGGTCGGCCGGTTCGTACGGTCGCGCAGGCGCGGCGAGACCGCGTCCGTATTCCTGCCGACGATCCCCGCGCTGCTCGGCTTCGCGCACGAGATGGAGGTCGAGCGCGACCACGTCCTCGACAAGCCGAAGCCGGACGGCGAGGAGGACCCGTACGCCGAGAGCGAGAAGGAACTCGCGGAGGCGGAGAAGCAGCAGGACGAGGACACCGGCGACCAGGACGAACTGCCCTTCGAGGCACTGGAGTCGGACGCGGTCTTCGACCGGGTCGTCTACGAGGGCGCCGAGTTCGGCATGCAGGCCCACCCCGGCAGCGAGGAGGAGCAGGACTACCTCGGTATCCCCGGGCTGCTGGAGCCGGACCAGGTGCAGATGCTGCTGCAGAAGCGGCAGGCGCGCCAGATCGCGCACAGCAGGAAGAAGCCCGCGGAGGACGCGGACCTGCTGGAACTGCCCGCCGCCCGGCGGCCCGTGGTCACGCACCGCGAGCTGATGGAGCTGCGCAAGGAGCTGAACTCCCTGGTCGGCGCGTACGTCCACCAGAGCGGCAAGCCGCACGGGGTGATCCACACGGAGCTGCGCCGCGTCTGCGGCGGCCCGCCGAGCGCGGAGGCGACGCCGGGGCAGATCCGGCAGCGGATAGCCAAGGTGCGGGAGTGGGCCACCCGGATGAAGTGACGCCCGGGGGCGGGGAATCAGCCGCGGAGGCGGGTCAGTTCCGCCCCGGTGCGGTACAGCTCCACCAGCAGCGGGCGCAGCGCCCGTCCGGCTCCCGTACGCCTTCGCCGCCGCCTCCAGCTCCGGCAGCACGGGACTGCTGGGCTAGGCTGCGCCATGCCCTCTTCCGACCGCCGGTCCGACGGCAAGTACGACGTCAAGCGCGCGCTCAGGCAGTTCTACGCGCCGGGGAACACCGACTGGGAGCTGGTCGACGTACCTGCGCAGCGCTTCCTCGCCGTCGACGGCAAGGGCGACCCCAACACGAACGCCGACTACACCCGGGCCGTCGAAGCGCTTTACGCGGTCGCGTACACGGTGAAGTTCGCCAGCAAGCGCACCCTGGGCCGGGACTTCGTCGTCGGACCGCTCGAAGGGCTGTGGTGGGCGGACCGCCCGGAGGTGTTCGTGGCGCGGGACAAGGGCGCCTGGCAGTGGCGCATGCTGATCAGCCTGCCGGAGTGGATCACCGACGGCTTCGTCGAGGAGGCGAAGGAGGCGAAGCAGGCGGCGCCGGCGAAGAAGGGCGCCGCCGCCCTGTCCGCGCTGCCGCTGGTCCGCGTCGAATCGCTTCGCGAGGGCACCAGCGCGCAGCTCCTGCACGTCGGCCCGTACGACGACGAAGGGCCGGCGCTGGCCAGGCTCCACGACGAGTACCTGGCCGCGAACGGCCTCCGGATGACCGGGCACCACCACGAGGTCTACCTGAGCGACCCGCGGCGCGCCCGGCCGGAGAGGCTGAAGACCGTACTCAGACAGCCTGTCGAACGGGCGGAGTGACCGCGCGCCCGGGGGGCCGGGAACGCTCGTAGCGCAGAAAGGCGGAGATCCGGCCGGTGACCGGGTCGTGCTCCACGACGACGTAGCGGCCCAGGACGGCGAGGGCCACGACGCAGGCGCCCATCTCCAGGCCCTCCTCGACCAGGGTGCCGAGCATGAGCGTGAGGCTGTGGTCGTTCTTGTGCGCCCAGCCGTTGAACGCTTCGACGACCAGCGCGCCGCCGAGATACACCCCGAGCGCCCCCAGCAGCCCGTGCCGCAGATCCCGCGGCAGCCGCCGCGCCCACACCACGGCGACCACGACGCCCGCCACGGCGAGGATCGCCCCGGGCAGCACCCAGGCGTGCGACGGGAGCGCCACCCCGGCGGTGTCCTTCCACGACTTGCCGACCTCGCCGAGGCGTTCGTGGAGGGAGACGGTCTCGTCGATGCTCAGCAGCGCGGTGGCGGCGGAGAACCCGAGCCACGACAGCCGCCCGGGGCGGGCATCGCGCCCGCTGAGCAGCGCGGCGGCGAGGGCGACGCCGGCGACGGCGAGGAGGAGGGTGCTGTTCCACCAGGTGGCGAGGTTGGCTTCGAGGTCGACGTTGACCATGCGGCGGACGCTGGGTATCGGCTCGAAGTGGTTGAAGCCGCGGGTGAGGAGATCGGCGGCGAGGACGAGGACGGTGATACCCCCGGCACCCCAGAGGACCCAGCGGCGGGTGGGGGGTGGGGCGACGGCTTCGGCGGTGTCCGCAGCGACTACGCCCGTTGCAGCGACTACGCCCGTAGCAGCGGCTTCGGCAGGCTCGGCGACTTCGGCGGCTTCGGCACCCGGGCGGACCCCTTCGCGGGCCCGGCCGGGCCCGTCACCCCCGTTCCCCCCGCTACCCCCGTCGGCGTCGGCGTCAGCCTTGGTCTTGGACGCGGAATCGGCGGGTCGCCCGCCGGTGCCGTCCGCGTCCGGCTGGTGTATCTCAAGGTCGGTCATAATCGCGGAGATTAACGGCAGGGGACGCGGGTGAACTGCCCGGGGTGCCCTTGTATGAAGCAGTTCTCACGTCTCCTTCATCCATGAGGGGAACCGGCCCCGCCGAGGGAAAATCCGGCAAGGGGTCCGAAAGCCCACTTCATCGGTACGTTGCGGGGGCGGGAGGGCCGGGACGGACGGCCGCGGTGGCGGGGAGACGGTGCTTCCCCGCCACCGCGGATGGACCGGTGGAGAGCAGTCCGGTGGTTCAGCAGAAGTCGGCGGAGCGCGGCGCCGAGACGTTGCCCGAGCGGTCGATGGCGCGGACGGTGATGGTGCAGCCGGTGAGCGGCGGGTCGCCGATGTTCGGATGGTCGCCGTAGAAGGTCCTGCCGGCGATGATGTGGTCGGTGCCGCCGTCGGTGGTTATCCGGTACCGCAGCCCGCGCGGGAAGTTGACGTTGTCACTGGCGCCGCTCCACCACACGTAGTTGGCCCCGTCCGCCACCTCCTCGGGCTGGATCCTGGTCACGGGCGACGGCGGCTCGGTGTCGGGGTCGACACCGGTGGAGATCGTGCCCGGCGAGCTGGTGCCGGAGACGTTGCCGGCGGCGTCGCGGGCCCGCACGGTGAAGGAGTAGCTCGTCTCCGGCCGCAGCCCGGTGAACTCGGTTCCCCATCTCTCCGCCGACACGACCTTGGTCGTCTCGCCGTTGCTGACCAGGAACTCGGTGACGCCGACGTTGTCCGGCGCCGTGGTGGGATCCCAGAAGTCGAACTCCATGGTGACGCTCGTACCGGTCCGGTCCACGAACTTCGGTGGTACGGGCGTCTGCGGCGGCTCGTCGTCGCCCGCGGCCGCGGCGGGGACGACGCCGGGGACCGTCAGGGCGGCGGCGAGCAGCCCGCCGAGGAGGGCGAGCGCCGGGGCGGGGACGCGCCTACGCCGCGGGGACATCGTGGTGCGGTGCATGGTTCCTCCGGTTCTCGTTCCGATGGAGCACGTACGGAAGTACGCGCTTTCCCCGGGGTACGGAGCGGGGAGCCGGAGCGTTCACCGCCCGCGGGCCGGACGGCGTACGCCGCGCCGCGCGGGTGCGTCGCGGGACGTGGCCGCAGTGCCGCCAGGGGGATGACGATCAACGGGGGCGCGCGCACGTAGCTTTCGGGGACCTGTCGCCTATCCGTAGGGACGAGGCGCTGCGTTGGGCGAGAGGGGGGGTAGCGGGGGAGGGGTGGGGAGGGGGCGGAACTCGCGGCGGGACGGAGTCCGAAACGGGGGGAGCGGTTTACGGAAGCGGAAGTCTGCGTCACGCGCGTGCACGGGCCGTGGCCGGGGGGCCGCGGCGCGGGGGAGGGGCGCGGGGGGCGGGGGCCTGGTGCGGGGTGGCCCCGGGGCGGGATGCTGCGGCGCCGGGGGCGGGAGCCTGGTGGGTGGTGGGCTGGATGCTACGGCGCCGGGGTGGTGGCCTGGTGCGTGGGTGGACCCGGGGGCGGGATGATCCGGGCGCCGGGGGCGGGAGCCTGGTATGTGGTGGGCCGGGGGCGGGATGATCCGGGCGCCGGGGGCGCAGGTCCGGTGGGTGGTGGCTCCGGGGGTGGGATGCTGCGGCGCAGTGGGCGGGGGCCTGGTGCGTGGCGGACCGGGCGGCGGATGTTGCGGGCACGGGGCGGGGGCTGGTACGTGGTTGGACCGGGCGGCGGATGCTCCCGGCGCCGCGCGGTGGGTGGTGGCCCCGGGGGGCGGGATGCTGCGGCGCCGGGGTGGTGGCCTGGTGCGTGGGCGGACTCGGGGACGGGATGCTGCGGCGCCGGGGGTGGCGGTCTGGTGCGTGGTGGATGCGGGGGTGGGTGCTCCCGGCGCCGGGGGCGCGGCCGGTACGCGGTGGCCGCATGGACGGGATGCTCCCGGCACCGGGGGCGGCGGCGCGGTTGGCGGGGGGCCTTGTCGCCGGACTGCGCGGCGTCGTGGGGAGGGCGGGCGTCGGGGTGGGCGGTCTCGTAGATGAACGGGTCGACGTGGGTTTTGGAGCATTGGGCCCCCCGGCTAGGGGCCCAGCCGCGTCCCTGAGGGAACGGGCTCCGGCCGCAGCGGCGATGATACGGGGCCACCCGTGCCCGCCGGTATCCGGAACCTGCCTGCCCGGGGAAGCAGTGCCCGACTCCCCGCCGCACGACGTGCATCCGCCCGGCGACGGTGCGCGCCGGGGGACTGTCCGTATCGCGGCAGCGGAGGAATTGGGTCGTAACTCGTGGTAACACTCCCGGATGCGGCCCGAATCGGCCTCGAAGGGCTGACTTTTGCCCACCCGGACGTACCCGTCCGGCCACCCGCTACCTGGGCGGCTCGGAACGCGCGGACGGGCCGTGCCGACTGTGCTGGAGCGTGGGGCGCGCCCGCGGGCGGCTCGGAACGCAGATGGCTGGGATTGAACTCCTGGTGATCCGGCCAGAGGATCAGCCCAAATCGCCCACGGGGCCCGGCTTTTGCCCACCTGGGCGCGCCAGCCCTGCCCGGGGCGTCTGGAGTGAGCGCGACTGCGGCAAACTCGCGGCGGTCAGTCGGCGGAACTAACCTAAATCGCCCGTCTGGCCTGGCATTCGCCCACTCGCGTGCAGTCACTGGACTTCAGGCGGGCCGGCGCGCCCTAAGGCCGCTCGGGGTGAAGGGAATCGGGTCGAACTCGCAGTTACCCTCCCCGTGGACTGGGCATATCGCCCTCGTGGGGCGACTTTCGCCCATCGGCGTGCGCGCGGCCGGTTCTGGGGCTGGTGACCGGCGTTTGTGGCCGCTGGGCGGAGGAAATGGGTCGTAACTCGCGGTAACACCCCGGGATCCGGGCCGGATCGGACCCCGGAGCCCGACTTTCGCCCAGTGGCACGCACGCGCCGGGGCCCCGGCCCCGCTCAGGCGGGGGTCCGCGACCGGTTCTACCCGGCACCGGCCTGGGCCCCCGCCCGCCAGGGTCGCCCGCGACAGGTTCAGCCCCGGCACCGGCCTGGGCCCCCGCCCGCCGGCGGTGTCGGCGACGGGGGCGTGCCCGGAACTGCTGGGCCGCCCCCAGGACGGCGGGGTATCCGCGCTCGGTTCCTGGCCCATTATCGGGCTTCTCCCCACGTCTGCCGGAGGCTTCGGTGACGGGGTGAGCCCGGATCCGTTGGTTCGGTCCCCCGGGGCGGCGGGGGTATCCGCGATTGGGCCCGGCCCGTCTCCGGGCTTCGGCCCACGTCTGCCGGGGGCTTTGGCGACGGGGGGTGGGTCCGGATCCGTTGCTTTGGTCCCCCGGGGCGGCGGGGGTATCCGCGATTGGGCCCGGCCCGTCTCCGGGCTTCGGCCCCGGCCGTCGGCGGGATCGGTGATCGGACTGAGCCCGGATCCGTGGGGTCCGCCCCCGCCCGCCCAGGCAACTGCGATGGAGCGCAGCCGTCTCAGGTTTCCGCCCCCCGTCGAGCGGGGACATCGGCGATCGAGCCCGGCCCGCCTCCGGCTTCCGCCCCCTCTGTCGCCCGGGACATCGGCGATCGGGCTCGGCCTGCCTCCGGTCTCTTCCCCTCCGTCACCCGGGGCATCGGCGACCGGGCCCGGCGCCTCCGACCTCCGCTCTCCGTCGCCCGGGGCATCGGCGACCGGGCCCGGCCTGCTTCCGGCCTCCGCCCCACGTCTGCCGGGAACCTCGGCGATCGGATCAGACCCCGGCGGCCGGCGGCCCGGCCGCCCCGGTCGCAGGGCTCGGCATCCGTAGTCCTGTTCGAGGGTGCCCGCTCCCTCCGGGCCACCCATAGCCGCCGGTCTTTCGGGCCGGAGTCCGGTGTCAGGGGTGGGGCGAAGCCCCATCGCGAAGCGACGTTCCCGCAGCGAAGCGGAGGGGACGCCCTTGACACCGGACGGAGGACCGCACACTCAGGAGTGGGGTGGCCCGGGGGGAGCCCCAGCGACGCCCTACTCCCTTCGCCGCTTCCCCCGCACACCGGCACCCCCCACGCAGCACCGCCAGCCCGGCGCCGTACCCCCCGTACGCCGGCACCCCCAACGCAGCACCGCCACCCCGGCGCCGTACCCCCGCACCCGCCCCGCACAAACACGACGTACCAGCTCAGCGCCCTGCAGCCCCCCGCATTGTCAGACCAGCCGCATACCCTTGGGCGGGCGTGAGGGGATGACCCGGGGGAACGCTTGGGCGGGTGTGAGGGGAAGACCGGGTGCATTCCCCTGGGCGGGTGTGAGGGGAGACCGGGCGCATTCTCCTGGGCGGGCGTGAGGGGATGACCCGGGGGAACGCTTGGGCGGGTGTGAGGGGAAGACCGGGTGCATTCCCCTGGGCGGGTGTGAGGGGAAGACCGGGCGCATATCCCTGGGCGGGCGTGAGGGAGAACCGGGCGCGTACCCCTGGGTGAGCGTAAGGGAAAACCGGTCGCACATGATCCCCGTGCCTACCCCTCCCGCGGCGACGCGCACGACGCCTCCTGGGCCGCCATCACCTCGTCCCCGTGCGCGAAAGCCCACGCCCCGAACGCGCCGATCGGCGTCAGCAAGCTCTCTCCCAACTCCGTCAGCCCGTACTCCACCCGCCCCGCCGCCCCGGGCCACTCATCCCGTTCGACCAAGCCGTTGAACTGCAGCCGCCGCAGCGTCTCCGTCAGGACCTTGGAGCTGATGCCGCCGATCCTCTCCCGCAGTTCCACCGGCCGCCTCGGGCCGTCGCGCAGCGCCCACAGCACCACGGCGTTCCACGTGTTGGAGAGCAGGTCGAAGGCGAGGCGGGCCCGGCAGTCGGCGAGAAACGCGTCAGTCGTCACGTACCAAATGGTGCCCGCCCCGCCTTCTAACGTCGTTCCGGACCCCCCTTCCAACACCCACACGAAACGGAACACGCAATGAAGATCGGCGTATTGGGAACCGGCAACATGGCCCACGCCCTCGCCACCCACTGGGTACGCGCCGGGCACCACCTCACCATCGGCGGACGCGACATCCGCAAAGCCCAGCACCTCGCCGCCCGCCTCGGCGGCAGCACCACCGCCGGCGACCTCCGTGCCGCCGCCGGGGCCGGCCAGGACGTAGTCCTGGCCGCCCTGCCCTTCGACGCTGGCGCACACGTCGTACGGGACCTCCGCACCGCCCTGGACGGCAAGGTGCTCCTCGACTGCTCCAACCCCGTCGGCCCCGGCTTCCGCCTGCTCACGGACCGCGGCCCCTCAGCCGCCCAGCTCCTCGCCGCCGCGGCCCCGGGAGCCCACGTGGTCAAAGCGTTCAACCTCTGCCACGAAGACGTCTGGCGCATGCGGCCGCCCGTCTTCGACGGACGCCCCCTCGCCGTACCGCTGTGCGGCGACGACCCGACAGCCCTCGCGCTCGTACACGAGTTGATACGCGACGTCGGCTGCGAACCCGTCCCCGGCGGCGGCCTCGAACGCGCCGGGCTCCTCGAAGCGACCGCCGCGCTGTTCATCGCTCTCTGGGTAGGCGAAGGCGCAGACGCCCAAGCGATAGCCCCGCCCCTCGCCTACGCCACCGGGTCTGCCGACCCCCGGGAGGCCGAAGGCGGTACGGAGGCGGCGGCGCTCCGCTGAATCCTCCTGAGGACCGACGGACCGACGGATCGCTGCCTCGACGGCCCCCGCGCCACCTCCGTTGTCGTGCCTTCCGCCAGCTCAGTGAATCTCGCGGCGCCCACCCGAACCGTGATCCGCAGAAAGCCCACTGCACGGAGCCTTCGTCGCCAAGGTTCTGGTCGTCCACAGCCGCCGCCTGCCCGGCTGGCTGCTCCCGGCGGCGGGCAGCACGCTGTTCGCCGCCATCGGGGTGCTGTGGTACTCGGCGCCGCTGTGGGTCCTCAATGGGTACGCGGTTCCTGGTCTGTAGCGACGACGAGGGCGACGAACCGGGTCCAGGCATCGGGGGTGAAGCGGAGTATGGGACCCTCCGGGTCCTTCGAGTCGCGTACGTGGACGGTGTGCGGGGTGGGTGCGACCTCGATGCAGTCGCCGCCGTCCTGGCTGCTGTAGCTCGACTTGAACCAGGACACCCCTGGGTCAGTGGTGCTCATAGGTCTCCTGCCACTTCCTCGATCAGGCGGGCCGAATCCTCATTACTGAGGGCGAACGCGCGCATTGAACCGTAACGGAGCCAGAAGGCGCTGGTCTGTTCCCGGCCAACCCGGGACATCACGCAGCCTTGGGACTCGACGTAGACGGACTGCTTTCCGTCGGCTGCCTCCAGCAGCACCATGTGGCCGTTCAGGCCGCCATGCACTGCGCGTGCCGAGGGCATCACCTGGATGTCGACATTGCGCAGCTCCGCACACTCCAGTAGTCGGCGGAGCTGCGCCTTCATGACCTGACGGCTCCCCACCATGCGGTGCAGCGTCGCCTCCTCGATGATGAAGGCGAACGCAACCAGGGGCTTCTTGCGGGTGAGTAGCGACTGACGTGCCAGGCGGGCGGTCAACCAGTCGTCGACCGTCTCGTCGTCGATAGGCGGGTACGCACCGCCAAGAAGGATTCTCGCGTAACTCTCGGTCTGCAACAGACCCGGGATCACCAGAGGGTCGTACGAGAACCGGATCGCCGCCTCCTTCTCCAACGTCGCCAAGTCCCGGAAGAACGTCGGTAACTGCGCGAAATCCACCTCATCCTGCAACTCCGCCAGCACACCCCCCGCCTCCACCACCTCCTCCGCCCGCTCCGTGAACTCCGCCTTCGCCGGCCGCCGTCCCTGCTCCACCGACGCGCAGTGGTCCAGCGAGTACCCCATCCGCTCGGCCAACTCCTCCTGCGTCAGCCCCGCCTTCGTGCGGAAGAACTTCAGCAGCCTGCCGTACGCGACCCAGCTCCCCGGCCTGCCGTCGTCGTCGATGCGCTTTCCCCGGCGGCGGTTGTTTCCCATCTGACCCACGCCCCTGTCTGTCGTACGCGCGTGCTATCCGGGTACAACGACACGTATCGGCACGGGTTTCGGGCATCGGCCCGTACAAAACAGCCCCCTTCTCGTACACAACGCCCCTGAGGCCCGGCTGCCCTGCCCGCCCCCTCTCCACCCCCGCCACCGTTGCTCCATGCACGCACCAACCGCCGACCCCACCCTCGCCGCGCTCTTCAGCCCCACCCCCCGCGGCGCCCGCCGTGCCCGGCTGCTCGCCGTGCACCAACTCGCCGCGTGGGGCATCCCCCGCACGACTGCCACCGCCGAGGCCGTCGCCGTCGTGACCGCCGAGCTGGCCGCCAACGCGGCCGTGCACGGACGGCATCCGGGGCGGTGCTTCCGGCTGCGGCTGCGGCTGATGGAGCACGTCGTACGGATCGAAATCTCCGACGCCCGCCCCGAACGGCCTCTCCCCACGGCCGCCCCGCCCGGCGCGGTTCACCCCGAGAGCGACCGCGGCCGCGGGCTCGTCCTCGTCGCCGCGTTCGCCGAGCGCTGGGGCTGCTTCCAGGCCGACGCCGTCGTCAAGACCGTCTGGGCCGAGGTCCGGCGGTAGCGTCCCGCCCGGTGGGGCGCCGCCTCAGAACAGCTTGCCCGGGTTCATGATGCCCAGCGGGTCGAAGACCGCCTTGATCTGCCGCTGCAGCTCCAGACCCACCGGGCCCAGCTCCTTCGCCAGCCACTCCTTCTTCAGCAGCCCCACCCCGTGCTCCCCCGTGATCGTGCCGCCCAGGTCCAGGCCCAGGGCCATGATCGCGTCGAACGACTTGCGCGCCCGCGCCGACTCGTCCGGGTCGGCCGGGTCGAAGCAGACGTTGGGGTGGGTGTTGCCGTCGCCCGCGTGGACGCAGGTGCCGATGGTCAGGTCGTACGCCGCGGCGATCTCGGCGACGCCGTCGAGGAAGGCGCCGAGGCGGCTGCGGGGGACGCAGACGTCGTCGATCATCGTGGTGCCGCTGACCGCCTCCAGGGCGGGGAGGGCGGCGCGGCGGGCGGCGAGCAGCAGTTCCGACTCGGCCGCGTCCGCCGCCGGGACGACCTCCGTGGCGCCCGCCGCGGTGCAGAGGGCGCCCACGGCGGCGAGGTCGGCGGCCGGGTCCGGGGTGTCGAAGGCGGCGAGGAGGAGGGCTTCCGTGGTCTCCGGGAGGCCCATCTTCGTGAGGGAGTTGACGGCCCGTACCGTCATCCGGTCCATCAGCTCCAGCAGCGACGGCACGTGCCCGCCCGCCATGATCCGGCAGATCGCGTCGCACGCCGCCGCCGACGACGGGAACTCCGCCGCCAGCGCCAACTGCGGCCCCGGCGCCGGCTTGAGGGCCAGGGTGGCGCCGACGACCGCGCCGAGGCTGCCCTCCGAGCCGACGAAGAGCCGGGTCAGGTCGTAGCCCGCGACGCCCTTGGCCGTCCGGCGGCCGGTGGTGAGCAGGCGGCCGTCGGGGAGGACGACGTCGAGGCCGAGGACGTACTCCGCCGTGACGCCGTACTTCACGCAGCACAGCCCGCCCGAGCCCGTGCCGATGTTGCCGCCGATCGTGCACGTCTCCCAGCTCGACGGATCCGGCGGGTAGAACATGCCCTCGGCGGCGACCGCGCGGGAGAGCGCGGCGTTGACGACGCCCGGTTCGACGACGGCGATCCGGTTGACCGGGTCGATCTCCACGATGCGGTCCATCTTCACGAACGAGAGCACGATCGCCCCGTCCTCCGCGTTGGCCGCGCCGGACAGGCCCGTACGGGCGCCCTGCGGGACGACCGGGACGCGCAGCTCCGTCGCCGTCCGCAGCACGTGCTGCACCTGCTCGACCGTCTGCGGCAGCACCACCGCCGCGGGCGTGCCGGAGGGGCAGAACCCGGCCATGTCGCCGGCGTACGCCACGGTGACGTCCGGGTCCGTCAGCACCGCCGCGGCGGGCAGGCCCCGACGGAGGGCGGTACGCACTGCCTCGTCCCGGGTCGCGTGTCCGGCTGCTGCCTCATCGCTCATGGCTCCAGACTGCAACGCCTCCGCCCGCCGCGAAACCCCGCCCGCCTCACGTCACCCGCGGTAGCTGGCCGTCCAGCCAGTCCGTCAGGGTCTCCATGTACGACGCCGTGATGTGTGCCCCGTTCCGGTAGACGATCACGTTTCCGATCACCGCGGGGCAGGTGCCGTCCTTGCACATCACCGGCTTCGGGTCGATGAGCCCCACCTCGTCGAACTTCGCGTTCGCCCGCGCGCTCACCGGCTCGTACCCGTACCCGTCCGCCTCCGAGAACGCGCAGTCCTCCAGATCCCTGACCGCGCCGGAGACGCAGGACGGGATGTCCTCGGGCGGGTACGGGTTGTCGGCGAGGGTGAGGACGGTGGCGCCGGTGCCGAGGAGGTCGTCCATGGTCTCCTCGTAGCCCTTCTGGTGCGCCTTGGCGCTCTCCTTGCCGCCGAGCCGCTTGCCGTCCTCGACGACCGTCTTGACGTCCTGCGTGCCCGTGATGATCAGGTCGGGATCCTCCTCCTCGATCCGGTCCAGGGCGTTGTCGCGCCACTCGTCGCACTCGGTGTACGTGCG
Organism: Streptomyces sp. CMB-StM0423; assembly: GCF_002847285.1. Lineage (NCBI taxonomy): Bacteria > Bacillati > Actinomycetota > Actinomycetes > Kitasatosporales > Streptomycetaceae > Streptomyces > Streptomyces sp. CMB-StM0423. Next base: position 5,463,846 of record NZ_CP025407.1, read on the forward strand.
CTGGAGCTGGTTGTTGAAGACCGTGACCTGGGCCGGGGTGCAGGCCGACTTCGTGAGGGTGACCAGCCGCAGGCCGCGCCGCTCGGTGATCTTCTCCAGCGCGGGGGAGTACTGCATGGCGTGCGAGTCGCCGAAGAGGACGACGGTGTCGCTGCCGCCCTTGTTGCCGTAGGCGCAGTCCCCCGACTCCGTCTCCTGCTGCCCGGCCAGGCAGCCGTCGTCGTGGACCTTGCCGCGGTCGTCGGTGGCCTTCTCCGGGAGCGGGCGCAGCGCCTTCGCGGACTTCTGCGGCTGGTCCTCGTCGGCGAGGGCGGCGGCGCCGCGGGCCTGTTCCGCGGAGGCCAGCGCGATGGTCGGGGCGGAGATCCAGGAGCCGGCCGCGACGAGCACCGTGGCGGTCGTGCAGGCGGCGCCGACGGCCAGGGCGCGGGGGGTGGGCAGGAGGACGCGGGCGCGGCGTACGGGCTCCTCCACGAGCCGGTGCGTGAGCGCCGCGGGCAGCGCGGCGGCGGCGACCACGACGAGCATCCAGCGCACGGACAGCTCGCGGTCCAGCGCGAGGGGCACGAAGACGACGGCGGGCCAGTGCCACAGGTACCAGGAGTACGAGATCCGCCCCGCGTACCGCAGCGGCGGCACGGACAGCAGCCGGGCCACGGGGTGGGCGGCGGGCCCGCAGCCGGCGGCGATGACGGCCGCGGTGCCCAGCACCGGCAGCAGGCCCCACGGACCCGGGAAGCGGGTGGCGTCGTCGAACCGCAGTCCGGCGTACGCGACGGCCGCAAGCCCTGCCGCCGCCAGCGCACCGGCGGCGAGCGCACCCGTCCGGGCGCCGGGACCGGCGCCGGTCCCGGCGGCGGGCAGGGCGCGGCGCCAGGCGGCGGCGGGGACCAGGGCGAGGAGCCCGCCGACGGCCAGCTCCCAGCCGCGGGTGAACGTCGAGAAGTACGCGACCCCGCCCTCCTCGGCGCTCAGCCGCACGGCGTGCGCGAAGGACACCGCCGCCAGCGCCCCCAGCACCACCGCCAGCCGCGCCCGCAGCCCGAAGCGGGCCGGGAGGGGCGCACGGCCGGTATCGCCCGCGCGTACCGGCTTCTTACCCCCGCCCCGTACCTTCCGGAACGTCCACAGCACCGCCAGCACCAGCAGCGGCCACGCCAGATAGAACTGCTCCTCCACCGCCAGCGACCAGTAGTGCTGGAGCGGGCTCGCCTCCGCGTCCGCCGCCGAGTAGTCGACGGCCCGCCCCGCCTGCTGCCAGTTCGTCGCGTACAGCGCCGCGCCCACCGCGTCCGCCGCGACGTTCCGCCGCTCCAGCGGCGGCATCCACTGCACCGCCGCCAGGCACACCGCCAGCACCACGACCGCCGCCGCGGGCAGCAGCCGGCGCGCCCGGCGGCCGTAGAAGCGCAGCAGCGACACCTTGCCGTGCCGCTCCGCCTCGCGCAGCAGCAGGCCGGTGATGAGGAAGCCGGAGACGACGAAGAAGACGTCCACGCCGACGTATCCGCCGGGGAACCAGGGGACGCCCGCGTGGTAGAGCAGGACAAGGCCGAGCGCCACCGCCCGGAGCCCCTCCACGTCGGGGCGGAACGCCGGGCGGCGCCGCTCGTCTCGCTCGTCGTCTCGCGCAGCCTCCTGCTGCTCCCGCTCGATACGCATCACAATTGCGTATCATCCCTGTCGCGGAACGGCCAAGCCGGGGTGGGAAAACTGACAGGGACGAGGCAGGAGTCACTCGCGGCTCAGAGGTTGCCGCGCATGTCCTGTTCGCGCTCGATGGCCTCGAACAGGGCCTTGAAGTTGCCCTTTCCGAAGCCCATGGAGCCGTGCCGCTCGATGATCTCGAAGAACACCGTGGGCCGGTCCTGCACCGGCTTGGTGAAGATCTGCAGCAGGTAGCCGTCCTCGTCGCGGTCGGCGAGGATCTTCAACTCCCGCAGCTCGTCGATCGGTACGCGGGTGTCGCCGACCCACTCGCCGAGGGTGTCGTAGTACGCGTCCGGCACGCCGAGGAACGCGACGCCGGCCGCGCGCATGGTCCGTACCGTGCCGACGATGTCGTTCGTGGCCAGCGCGATGTGCTGGACGCCTGGGGAGTTGTAGAACTCCAGGTACTCGTCGATCTGCGACTTCTTCTTGCCGGGCGCCGGCTCGTTGATCGGGAACTTGACCTTCAGCGTGCCGTCCGCGACGACCTTGGACATGAGCGCGGAGTACTCGGTGGCGATGTCGTCGCCCACGAACTCCTTCATGTTCGTGAAGCCCATGACCTTGTTGTAGAAGGCCACCCACTCGTCCATCCTGCCGAGCTCGACGTTGCCGACGCAGTGGTCGACGGCCTGGAAGGTCCGCCGCGCGGGCGGCGCGACCAGCGGCTCCGCGGCGGCGTAGCCGGGCAGGTACGGGCCGTCGTAGCCGGTGCGCTCGACGAGGGTGTGGCGGGTCTGGCCGTACGTCGCGATGGCGGCGAGCACCACGGTGCCGTGCTCGTCCTTCAGCTCGTACGGCTCCTGGAGGCCGGTGGCGCCCTGCGCGACGGCGTGCGCGTACGCGGCGCGCGCGTCGGGGACTTCGAGGGCGAGGTCGACCACGCCGTCGCCGTGCTCGGCGACGTGTGCGTCGAGGAACCGGCCGCGGTCGGTGGCGGCCTTGATGACGGAGGTGAAGACGAAACGGGCGGAGCCGTTCTCCAGGACGTAACTGGCGGTCTCGCGGCTGCCGTTCTCCGGTCCGGAGTACGCGACCAGCTTCATGCCGAACGCCGTGGAGTAGTAGTGGGCGGCCTGTTTGGCGTTGCCGACCGCGAACACCACGGCGTCCATCCCCTTCACCGGGAAGGGGTCGTCCTGCCGGATCTGCGGAGCGGGCTGATCAATGGTCTCGGTCATGCTCAAAAGGGTCTCTCCGGTTGGCAAGGTGTGCAATAGTTGCCGAAATCACTGGACAGATTGACCGGTGAGACGCGGGCCAGGCCGGGCTATCTGTACAAGCTGACCAACGAGGAGCGTGCGGGATGATCGATCAGCTCGACGGCAAGCTCCTGGAGCTGCTCGCGAACGAGCCGCGCATCGGCGTGCTGGAGGCCAGCCGCCGCCTGGGCGTCGCCCGCGGCACCACGCAGGCCCGGCTCGACCGGCTGCGCTCCGGCGGCGTCATCCGCGGCTTCGGCCCGGACGTCGACCCGGCGGCCCTGGGCTACCCGGTGACGGCGTTCGCCACCCTGGAGATCAAGCAGGGCCAGGGCACGGACGTCCGCAGCCATCTGGCGCGGGTGCCGGAGGTGCTGGAGCTGCACACGATCACGGGGCACGGCGACATGCTGTGCCGGCTGGTGGCGCGGTCGAACGCCGATCTGCAGCGGGTGATCGACCTGGTGGTGGGGTTCGACGGGATCGTGCGGGCGTCGACGGCGATCGTGATGGAGAACCCGGTGCCGCTGCGGATCGTCCCGCTCGTACGGCAGGCGGCGGGCGGCTCCACGGTGGGCGGCTCTGCGGGGGGTGCCGGCCCGGAAGGTGCTACGGAGCGGCCGGAGCGGTGACCTTCGTCACGATCTGTTTCTCACTGAGCGGTTCCACGCGGGTCGAGGGTACGGAGATCGCGTACGGACCGCACGCGAATTCCGGGGCGGTCTGACCGCGTACGGGTAGCGCGTCAGCAGCTCGGTACGCCGCCGCCCGACTCCAGCGCCTTCAGCGACGTCACCGCGTCCGACAGCTTCTCCACCGGCACCAGCCGCAGCCCCTCGGGCAGCTCCGACTGCGCGTCGGCGCACTCCGCCTTCGGCACCAGGAACACCGTCGCGCCGTCGCGCTTGGCGGCCTGCGTCTTCAGCGGTACGCCGCCGACCGCGCCGACGGTGCCGTCCCGCGCGATCGTGCCCGTACCGGCGATGACCCGGCCGCCGGTCAGGTCGTCGGGGCCGAGCTTGTCGACGATCCCCAGGGCGAAGAAGAGCCCGGCGCTGGGCCCGCCGACGTCGGTGAGGCGCAGCTCGACGTCGACGCTGCCGGGCTTGCGGCCGAGGTGGTTCAGGGCGGCGGTGACGGCGGTGTTCTGGGACTCGCGCATCTGCTCCGCGTTGTACTCCCGGATCTCCTTGCGGGAGTCGCCCACCGGATACACGGCCTCCTTGGGCATCACGGCCTCGTCGGTGGCGAACCAGCCGGTGGCGATGTCCGCGAGCCGCAGATCGACCTCGGGTCCGGTCGCGGCGATCGTCGTCATCCGCAACTCGCCGTCGGTGGCGTGCTGTTCCGCGCCGGAGACGGTGATGACGGGGCTGCCCTGGTGGTCGCCGAGCACGTCGGCGGTCATCCCGGGCTTGGCCAGCGAGAAGGGCAGCGGAGCGAACGCCGCGGCGGCGATCAGCCCGGCGACGGGCGCGGCACAGAGCGCGAGGGTCACACGACGAGGTGGCACGCCCCCCAATCTAAGGCCAGGGGACACCCGGCGTCGTACGGCCTCCCCGCTCGTACCGGCTACCGCAGGGCCTGGGCCACTTCGCGGGCGGCCGAGACGACGCGGGGGCCGACCTCGCCCGGGACGATCTCGTGCAGCATCACCACGCCCACGCTGCCCTCTATCCCCGACACCCCCAGCAGCGGGGCCGCCGCGCCGCTCGCGCCCGCCTCCAGTTCGCCGTGCGTCAGGGCCAGCGCCAGCTCCGCGTCCGTCTCGCACGCGCCCGGGCCGAGGCCGCGGCCCTTGAGTATCGCCCGGCCCGCCGCGCCCTGGTCCAGGGCGTGCCGGAAGCCGGCCCGGTAGGCGACGTGGTAGTCGGTCCAGCTCGGTTCGACGACCGCGACGGCCAGCGCCTCGCTGCCGTCGACCAGCGTCAGGTGCGCCGTCGCGCCGACGTCCTCGGCGAGCGCGCGCAGCGCCGGCAGCGCCGCCTCGCGTACCAGCGGGTGCACCTGCCGGCCCAGCCGCAGCACCCCGAGCCCGACGCGCGCGCGGCCCCCGAGGTCGCGGCGGACGAGGGCGTGCTGTTCCAGGGTCGCGAGCAGGCGGTACACCACGGTGCGGTTGACGCCCAGTTTGTGCGACAACTCGGTGACGGTCAGGCCGTGGTCGGTGTCGGCGAGCAGCTTGAGCACGCGGAGTCCACGGTCGAGGGTCTGGGAGGTCTCTGCGGGCACGCCGCCTCCTCAAGTGATGTGCGGCCCTTCCCGCGCCGGCGCACCCGTCCCTTGCAGCCCCGGCGTCTGGAGCCGCCGGCCCCAGGTGGCACCGGCATGTGTCCGCGGCGGCTCTGCCGCGGATCTCGGAGCCCCGCCTCCGCCTGCTCGGCGGGGGTGTGCGGAAACCTAGCGAGCGGCACCGCTCAGCGGAAGACCCCGTCCAGAATCCGGTCAGGATCTTGCACGTCCGTCGCTTTCCGTGATCGTTGCGCCTGGCGCAATGCCCGTGAATGGCCGGATTAAGCCCACATGAAAGAATCGTGCCATGACCGGCTCCGCAGAGACTTCCCCCACCGGACCGCACCGCGTCGCCGTCCTCGTCCGGGACGGCGTGATGCCTCTCGAACTCGGCCTCGTCCACCAGATGTTCGGCTCCGCCGAGGCCGGGGGGCGGCGGCTGTACGAGGTGGTCACCTGCGCGCTGCGGCCGGGCCCGGTGCGTACGGACGCGGACTTCCCGGTGCTCGTCGAGCGCGGCCCGGAGGCGCTGGACGGGGCCGGGACCGTCGTGGTGCCCGCGTCGCATGCCGAGGACGCAGTCGAGAGCGCAGTCGAGAGCGCGGTCGAGAGCGCGGGCGCGGACGGGACCGGGGGCGCCGGGCGCGGGGAGCCGTCGGCCGCGCTGCGGGCGGCCCTCGGGCGGGTGCGGCCGGACGCGCGCGTGGCGTCCGTCTGCACCGGCGCGTTCGTGCTCGCCGCCGTGGGCCTGCTCGACGGGCGCCGGGCCACGACGCACTGGAAGTCCGCCGAGCTGTTCCGCCGCCGCTTCCCCGCCGTACGGCTCCAGCCCGACGTGCTCTACACCGAGGACCGCGGCGTCCTCACCTCCGCGGGCGAGGCCGCCGGCATCGACCTGTGCCTGCACATGATCCGCGCCGACCACGGCGCCGCCGTCGCCAACGACGTCGCCCGCCGCACCGTCGTGCCCCCGCACCGCGACGGCGGGCAGGCGCAGTACGTGTCCCGGCCGGTGGCCGGGCCGGAGCTGGGCACCACCGGCCGCGCCCGCGCCTGGGCGCTGGCGCACCTCGACCGCCCCATCGCCCTGCGGGAGCTGGCCGCGCAGGAGTCGATGAGCGTACGGACCTTCAGCCGCCGGTTCCGCGAGGAGACCGGTGTGACGCCGCTGCGGTGGCTCACCGGGCAGCGCGTCGAGCGGGCGCGGCACCTGCTGGAGGAGACCGACCGCAGCGTCGACCGGGTGGCGGCGGACGCCGGGTTCGGCACGGCGGCGTCGCTGCGGCAGCACATGCAGGCGGCGCTCGGCGTCTCGCCGACCGCGTACCGGGGCACGTTCCGCGGGCCGGGGCAGCTTCCGGCGGGGGCGGCGGCGTAGCGCCGAACGGGGGCCGGGCGCCGCACGGTTGCGCGGGACGGCGCGGGGGCGCGCAGCGGGGCGTACGGGCGCTCACGTATCGCCGGACTCGTCCGACGGCCACGGGTCGCTCAGCCACAACTCGTCCCGCGTCGCGGGCCCCAGCAGCTCCTCCAGCCCCTCGTCCAGACCGAGCTGAGCCAACTCGGAACCCGGGGGCACGGCCCGCAGCGTGCGCTCCAGCCAGGTGGAGACCGCGGCGCTCGGCGCCTCGATGAGCGCGTCCCCGTCCGAGGACGTCAGCGCCAGGCAGATGACGCTCCCCGACCCGGACTTCGTCGGCCAGACCCGCACGTCGCCGTGGCCGCACGGCCGGAACACCCCTTCCACCAGCAGCTCCCGGGCGAACGACCATCTCACCGGCGCCGCCGAGCCGATGTGGAAGCTGATGTGGACGGCGTACGGATCCGACGACCGGTACGTCAGTCTGGACGGCACCGGAACGCTCCTCTCCGGCGACAGGACGAGTCGCAGCTCCAGTTCGCGTTCCACCACGGTCTGCATGGTGTGGCACCTCTCTTGTCGAACGTCACGCAGGTCCGACGGGCCTGCGGAGGAAGAGAGGGCCAAACCGTCGCGCTCTTACGCGACTTCCGCAGACTTCCTCCTATCGTTCGACAAGTCACTTGAGGCGGAACGGGGGTGAGGCGGACCCGGCGGTCCGCCGGTTCTGGTAGATGTGGACCCCATGAGCGCCCCGACACCACCCTCCGGAGGCGGGATCCCCGGCCCCGGTTATTACCCCGACCCCTCCATCCCGGGCTACGTCCGGTACTGGAACGGTGCGGCGTGGGTCCCCGGCACCAGCCGCCGTGCCCAAGAGGGCGAGGAGCAGCCGGCCGCGGACGTGCAGGAGACCGCCGACGCGGAGTCCGCGAGCGCGGGCGGCGCGGAGAGCCCCGCGGACGCCGCGCCCGCGGAGCCCGCCGCCCCGGGCCCGTCGCTGAGCGAGACCGGCCCGGTCTTCCTCGACGAGGAGGAGCCGCGGGACTCCGTGCCCTCCTCCCGCGGGCGGCACGCGCGCGGGGGCGACGACGCGGACGGCGTACGGGACGCAGCCGAGCGGGCCGCGTCGGCCGAGCCGCCGGCGGCCGCCGAGGAGCCGGCGGACGCGCGGGGCGCGTGGCAGGCGGTCGACGTCGTGGACGTGGCGGACCGGGCCGAGAGCCGCGTCGCCTGGGGCGCGCAGGACCCGCCGGCGCTCACCGTGCCGGCCGAGCTGGGCGGCGGCGCGCCGGAGCCGGGCCGCGCCGAGGAGGAGCCCCGGCTGCCCGCCGCGCGCCGGGCGGACGACGCCGGGGCCGCGGACGGCGGCGCCGGGCAGGAGGGCGGACAGGCCACGCCCGGGACGTACGGGCAGGACCGGCCGGGCGTGCCGCTCGGGCGTGACCCGCGCGTCGGGGGCGGCTCGTGGGGCGAGCAGGTGCGCCGGCTGTCGGGGCCCGCGCCCGTACCGGCACCCGGGACGCCTGGGGAGACGCGCGAGGAGGCCGACACCGGGGCCGGGTCAGGGTCCGGGTCCGGTGTGGGCTCCGGGGCCGCCGCCTCCGGGTTCGGGCAGGGGGCCGCCGACCCGCGGCAGGCCGCGGCGGCGTACGCGCCCACCACGCCCGACGCCCTCCCCGCGCCCACCACCCCCGACCTGCCGCAGGCGCGTCCGGCGCCCACGGCCCCGGACGTACCGGTGGCCCCGCCGTCGCCGACGACGCCCGAACTCCCGCAGCCCCGGCCCGCACAGCCGCAGCTCGCGCCGCAGGGCGGCCACGCGGCGCCGCCGCTGACCCCCGCCGCGCGCACGGCCCCGCCCCCACCCCGCAGCAGCCGCCCGCCGCGCAGCTCCCCGAGCGGGCCGCGGCCCGCGCCGAGCTGCCGCAGGGCGGCGGCGGCAGCGAGCCGCCCGTCGTGCCCTGGCGGCCGCCGGCCAGCGACCCCTTCCTCAGCGCCGCGCAGGGCACCGCGCCGCCCGCCGGGCTCGGCCGCAGGCTCGGCGCCCGGTTCGTCGACGCGCTGCTGGTCGGCGGCGTGCTCTCCGCGGTCGCGGTGCCGCTGGTGAGCAAGTCCGTGGACCACGTACAGGACAAGATCGACGCCGCCGAGGCGTCCGGCAAGACCGTGACGGTCTGGCTCATCGACGGCACCACGGGCCCCTATCTCGCGCTCGTCCTCGGCCTCTTCCTCGTGCTCGGCCTCGTCGTGGAGGCGCTGCCGACCGCGAAGTGGGGGCGTACGCCCGGGAAGAGGCTGTTCGGCGTGCGGGTGCTGGACATCGAGTCGCAGGACCCGCCGGCGACCGGCTCGGCGCTGCGCCGGTGGCTGACGTACGCGGTGTTCCTGCTGCTGCCGCTGATCGGGCTGCTGAACGTCGTCTGGTGCGCCTTCGACAAGCCGTGGCGGCAGTGCTGGCACGACAAGGCGGGGCGCACGTACGTGGCGCGCGGCTGAGCCGTTCGGCCGCCCCCGGGATGCGGGGCGGTGGCGCCCGGGGTCGACTCGGTGCATGAGCTCCGACCACGGCGAGGGCGCCGACCCGCACCGCAGCAAGCCCACGCGCTCGCAGCCCCCGCAGAACGGCGCGCCCCCCGGCGGCACGCAGGGGCAGGAGGCGGAGGCGGAGCCGCCGCCGGGTGAGGAGCACGGGGCACAGGGGGCGCACGGGGCGCGGGGGAGCGGTTCGACACGGCCGGTGGACGGCCCGACCTCGTCGGAGGGGCACGGGGCGGCACCCCCGCCGCCGCCTCCGCCCACGGGGGGCTCGGGCACGCCGCCGCACGGCGGTGGAGGACCGGAGCACGGCGGGCTCCCGTCGCACGGAGACAGCGGCGGCGGCGAGCAGCAACAGCCGGGCGCCGCACCGGACTCCGGCCAGGGCACCCCCGGCGGCACCCCGCCGCCCGGCTCGGGCTCCGGCGGCGGGCACGGCTACGGCCCCCCGCCCTCCGGCGGCTCCCCCTACGACCAGCCCCCCGGCTCCATGCCCCCGCCCCCGCCCCCGCCCCCGTACGGCGGCGGCCCCGCCGGCTCCGCCTACGGCGCCCCCGATCCCCGGCTCGCCGGGATGCCCCCGCTCGGCGGTCTCGGCCGCCGGCTGCTGGCCCGCATCATCGACGCCCTGATCGTCTACATCCCGGTGTCGGTCTTCCTCACCCTCATCGGCCGCATCGACGAGTTCGCCGACAGCGACAACACCGGCGCCCAGTACGCCTGGGGCATCTTCGGCATCCTCGTGTACCTCGTGTACGAGGGCCTGATGCTCACCCGCAGCGGCCAGACCGTCGGCAAGAAGCTCATGGGCATCCGCGTCGGCATGCTGGAGAACGGCGCCGTCCCCGCCGGAGGCCCCGGCTGGCTCCGCGCCGCGGTCTACACGCTGCCGGCGATCGTGCCGTGCATCGGCACCCTGTTCTGGCTCTACAACGTGCTGTCCTGCACCTGGGACAGGCCGTACCGCCAGTGCGTGCACGACAAGGCCGCCAAGACCGTCGTGGTCTCGACCGAGGGCCGGCGCTACACCCCCTGACCACAGCCGCCCCCGGGACCGGCACACCGAAGCGGCCGGCGACCAAGTGGTCGCCGGCCGCTTCCTGTTCGGTAGGTGCCTCGGCCGTCCCCCGTGGGCGTCCTCGCGGGCGCCCCCGTGCCGTCTCAGTGCGGCGCGGACTGCGCGCCGACCGGCCGCCGGTCCGCCGCGGGTGCGGCGATACCGTCCGGCCGCGCCGCCACCACGTGCTCCGCCGTCAAGGCGGGAGCGCGGCGGGAGCGCGGCACGGGTGCGGTCAGTGCGACGAGCACTCCGAGCGCCAGGGCGGTGACGCAGATCGCCACGAGGGCGATGGCTGCGCCGGCCTGCGAGAGCAGCAGCATGGCTGCGGCTGAGGCGATGACTGTGGCCGACCCGTACAGGATTTGGGTGAGAGTCGGACGCGGCATGGCAGCCCCCCTGGTGGGCTCAGCATCGGTACGGACGGGTGGTGAACGTGCCGAAGGGCGGCCCCGTGCGTGCAGCCGCCCCCCACTACCCAAGGCGTTGCCCGCCCGGGGATGCAAGTAAGCGTGACCTTACCCACTCGGGGGGTGCACGAGGGGGCGCACGGTGTCATGCCGGGGTGGGCAATGCCGTCACCAGGGGCTCGGGTGCCGTAGCCCTCTGAAGTGTCCAAGTCAAGACTGTCATTTCTTTGTTCACTCCGGTCGAATGCTGGCACACCTATTCGTGCGGCGACGCGGGAGGGACAGCGCAAACGTGAAGAGCAGGCAAAGAAAGTTGTCAAAAACTGCCGTTACCACGGTGGTTGCAGCCGCACTCGGGGCGGCTCTGCTCCCCCTGGGGCAGGCGGCCGCCGACCCCGGCGACGGCGCGGCCCAGCTCGAACGCCGTGACCCGGCGCGGGCTCCGAAGCATCAGGAGCACGATCTCGACGGTCCGTTCAGCAAGGAACAGGAGGCGCGCCAGGAGGCCGCGCTGCAGCAGTTGCTCTCCGGCGAGACCGAGGCGCAGCCGCGGGCGAAGAAGGACGGCTCGACCGTCGTCAAGCTCGACGACGGCAAGTACGCGGAGCTCGGCCGGGGCGCGAAGACCGACAAGATCTTCACCGTGCTGGTCGAGTTCGGCGACGACGTCGACAACGAGACCATGTACGACCCGGACGGCAACGGCCCGAAGCCGCCCGTCGTCAAGTACGGCGGCGACGCCGGCCCCGCGCACAACCGGATAGCCGAGCCGGACCGGGCGGTGGACAACTCCACCGACTGGAAGGCCGACTACGACCGGCAGCACTACCAGGACCTCTACTTCTCCAAGGACGCGGACAAGCAGTCCGTGGCGAAGTACTACGAGAAGCAGTCCTCCGGGAAGTACACGGTGGACGGCGAGGTCAGCGACTGGGTCTCGGTGAAGTGGAACGAGGCCCGCTACGGCTCCAACTACTGCGGCGACTCCACCTGCGCCTCCGTCTGGGACCTGGTGCGCGACGCGACCGCCAAGTGGGCCGAGGACCAGAAGGCCGCCGGCAAGACCGACGCCGAGATCAAGGCGCAGCTCGCCGAGTACGACGTCTGGGACCGCTACGACTTCGACGGCGACGGCAACTTCGACGAGCCCGACGGCTACATCGACCACTTCCAGCTCGTGCACGCGGGCGAGGACGAGTCCGCCGGCGGCGGCGTCCAGGGCGAGGACGCCATCTGGGCGCACCGCTGGTACGCCTACGGCACCGACGCGGGCAGCACGGGCCCCGGCGAGAACAGGTCCGGCGGCACCCAGATCGGCGACACCGGCGTGTGGGTCGGCGACTACACCGTCCAGCCGGAGAACGGCGGACTCGGCGTCTTCGCCCACGAGTACGGCCACGACCTCGGCCTGCCCGACCTGTACGACACCGCGGGCGGGGAGAACTCCACCGCCTTCTGGACGCTCATGTCCTCCGGCTCCTGGCTGGGCCGCGGCAAGGACGCCATCGGCGACCTGCCCGGCGACATGACCGCCTGGGACAAGCTCCAACTCGGCTGGCTGGACTACGACACGGCCAAGGCGGCGACCCGCTCCAAGCACACCCTCGGCCGCGCCGAGGAGCAGAAGGACGGCAAGCCGCAGGCGCTCGTCGTCGAACTGCCGGAGAAGGCCGTCACCACCACCATCACCGCGCCCGCCGAGGGCGCCGGGCAGTGGTGGAGCGGCATGGGCGACGACCTGTCCAACTCCCTGACCCGTACGGTCGACCTGACCGGCAAGTCCAGCGCCTCGCTGGGTCTGAAGGGCTGGTGGGACATCGAGGAGAACTACGACTACCTCTACGCCGAGGTCTCCACGGACGGCGGCGCCGGCTTCACCCCGCTCGACGGCACCGCGAACGGCGCGCAGATCCCGCGCGACGGCGGCGACCGGCCCGCGCTGACCGGCGTCTCCGGCGAGTACCGCGACCTGGAGTACTCCCTCGACGCCTACGCGGGCCAGCAGGTCCAGCTCCGCTTCCGCTACCAGACCGACGGCGGGGTGGCGCAGAAGGGCTTCGCCGCCGACGCGTTGACGATCACGGCGGACGGCGCGGAGGTCTTCGCGGACGGCGCCGAGGGCGACGACGCGGGCTGGACGGCGGACGGCTTCTCGCGCGTCGGGGAGTCCTTCACCAAGGACTACCCGCAGTACTACATCGCCGAGAACCGGCAGTACGTGTCGTACGACAAGACGCTCAAGAGCGGCCCGTACAACTTCGGCTGGGTCACCGACAAGCCGGACTGGGTGGAGCACTTCCCGTACCAGAACGGCCTGGCCGTCTGGCTGTGGGACACCTCGCAGCTCGACAACAACACCAGCGATCACCCCGGCGAGGGCCTGGTGCTGCCGGTCGACGCGCACCCGAAGCCGGAGAAGTGGGCGGACGGCTCGGTGATGCGGAACCGCATCCAGGCGTACGACGCCACCTTCAGCACCCAGCGGACCGACGGCTTCACCCTGCACAAGGACGGGAAGCCGGCGAAGATCACGTCGAAGAGGGGCGTCTCGGTCTTCGACGACCGCAAGGGGTCGTACTGGGCCGAAGGGAACCCGGGCGGCAGCGTGAAGGTGCCGGACACCAACACCAGGATCTCCATCGTCCAGGAGCCCAGTGATGGCCGGACCATGACAATCCAGGTGGCGCCCTCCGTCGGGTGATTCGATAAAATCGCAGGTCAGAGACGTATCGGCCGCTGCCCCTGGCGGGGCGGCGGCCGATCGCGTAAAGATGGCGTGAGTAGGCTGGCCGAGGGACGACCACGTGAGGAGCGCCATGGGCGGAGGAGGATTCACCAAGCTGCCGGACGGCAGCATGGTGGTCGCCGTCTCCCTGCCGGCTCCCGTGGAGGGCCGGCGGATACGTGTGCTCGTCCACGCCGCGAACCGCGCCAGGGCCCTGACGCGGCTGCGGAACCTGGGCCTGCGCTCCGTCTACCTCCGCGGCAACGCGCACCCGCCCACGCCCGACGAGGTGACCGCCGTGCTGTGCCATCCGGACGGCCTGGTCTGGCGCGGCTCGCTCGACGACGACACGGAGCCCTGGCACCCGATAGCGGCGCTGTTCCGGCTGGCGACGTAGGCGTGGGGGCGCGGCCGCGGGCTGCTGGGACGCAGCAGCGCACAGGCGCGGCCCCGAGGGCCCCGCAGGCGGCCCTGAGGGCGCCCGTGGCGTCAGCCGACGACCGGCTTGCCCGTCAGCTCCACGCCCGCCTCCGACAGCTCCCCCAGCGCCCGCTGGGTGGTGTCCTCGGCCACCCCCGCCGTCAGGTCCAGCAGCACCTGGGTGCGGAAGCCCTCCGCGGCCGCGTCCAGCGCCGTCGCCTTCACGCAGTGGTCGGTGGCGATGCCCACCACGTCGACCTCCGTGACCTCCCGGGCACGCAGCCAGTCCGCCAGCGGCACGCCGTTCTCGTCCGCCCCCTGGAACCCGCTGTACGCGGCCGCGTACGCGCCCTTGTCGAAGACCGCCGAGATCGCGCCGGAGGCGACGGTCGGGGCGAAGTTCGGGTGGAAGCCGACGCCCTCCGTGCCGGCCACGCAGTGCGTCGGCCAGGAGTGCACGAAGTCCGGGTGCGCCGAGAAGTGGTCGCCCGGCTCGATGTGGTGGTCGCGGGTGGCGACGACGTGCTGGTAACCGGCGGTGGACCGGCCGATCAGGTCCGTGATCGCGGCGGCGACGTCCGCGCCCCCGGTCACCCCCATGCTGCCGCCCTCGCAGAAGTCGTTCTGCACGTCAACGACGATCAGTGCACGATGCATGGTGCGATGCCCTTCGTGAGTCGGCGTCGGACGGGCGGACCGCTGGGGAGCCAAGCGCCGCGCGTCCCGGTTCTCTGCCCGCTGGGCCGGGCGTCATACGTACTCCGTCGGCAGGACCGGCTCGCCCCTGGAGAGCTGGGTGGCGGACAGCGGCAGCCCGTCCCTGGCCACGACGTGCCGGGCCCTGGCGTCGTCCATCGGCTCCCGGCCCACGACCTTCCCGCCGCGCACCAGCGGCACCAGCAGCTCCCGGCCCGCCAGCTCCGCCGGCACCTCCCCGGTGCCGACGACCTCGGCCTCCGCGACCCCGTACGCGTCCAGCCGCCGGGCCGCCCACTTCCGCCCGCCGATCGACGTCTTCCCGCCCGTCGACCGCTTCGCCACCGCCACCAGCGGCGCGTCCGGGGCGTCGGAGGCTGCGCGGGCGACCAGCTTGTAGACCATCGAGCACGTCGGGTGCCCGCTGCCGGTGACCAGCCGGGTGCCCACGCCGTACGCGTCCACCGGGGCGGCGGCGAGCGAGGCGATGGCGTACTCGTCGAGGTCGCTGGTGACGATGATCCGGGTGCGCTCCGCGCCCAGCTCGTCGAGCTGCTGGCGCACCCGGTGCGCGATCAGCAGCAGGTCGCCGGAGTCGATGCGCACGGCCCCCAGCTCAGGCCCCGCGACATCCACGGCGGTACGGACCGCGGCGGCCACGTCGTACGTGTCGACCAGCAGCGTCGTCCCCACGCCCATGGACTCCACCTGCGCGGTGAACGCCTCGCGCTCGCTGTCGTGCAGCAGCGTGAAGGCGTGCGCGGCGGTGCCGACGGTGGGTATGGCGTAGCGGAAGCCGGCGGCCAGGTCGGAGGTGGAGGCGAAGCCGCCGACGTACGCGGCCCGGGAGGCGGCCACCGCGGCCAGCTCGTGGGTGCGCCGGGCGCCCATCTCGATCAGCGGCCGGCCGGCGGCGGCGACGGCCATCCGGGACGCGGCGGCGGCGATGGCGGAGTCGTGGTTGAGGATCGACAGCACCACCGTCTCCAGCAGCACGCACTCGGCGAAGCTGCCCTCGACGCGCAGCACGGGGGAGCCGGGGAAGTACACCTCGCCCTCGGGGTAGCCCCAGATGTCGCCGGTGAACCGGAAGTCCGCGAGCCAGTCCAGCGTCGGGGCGTCGACCACGTCGTGCGCGCGCAGGAAGCTGAGCACCTCGGGCTCGAAGCGGAAGCTCTCCAGCGCGTCCAGGACGCGTCCGGTGCCGGCGACGACGCCGTAGCGGCGGCCCTCGGGCAGCCGGCGGGTGAAGGTCTCGAAGACCGAGCGCCGGCCGGCGGTGCCGGCGTGCAACGCCGCCTGGACCATGGTCAGCTCGTAGTGATCGGTGAAGAGGGCCGTCGAGGGGACGGTGACCGGCAGCTTCAGTTCCGACATGCACCTGATCCTACGCCCATACTCGTCACTCTGACGATTTCCGGTGTCCGAATGGCTGCGGCACCGCCTCGGGTGGCAGCATGGGGACCGTCAGGGCTGCGATCGCAGCCGGAGCTAACGAGGAGTTGCCGCCAACCGTGAGCGTCGCACCCACGGAGATCGAGCGCCCGGAGACCGTCGAGTCCCAGTCACCCGCGGCGGTGCCTGAACCGGACGTCCCCTGGGTGACGATCGTCCACAACGACCCGGTGAACCTCATGAGCTACGTGACGTACGTCTTCCAGGCGTACTTCGGATATCCGAGGGAGAAGGCCCGCAAGCTCATGATGGACGTACACACCAAGGGGAGGGCCATCGTCTCCAGCGGCTCCCGCGAGGAGATGGAGCGGGACGTGCAGGCGATGCACGGCTACGGCCTGTGGGCCACCCTCCAGCAGGACCGCTGATGGCCGGGCACTTCGAAGCGGTGCCGGGTGGCGGCGCGGCCGTCGCGCTGGACGAGCTGGAGATCTCCATCCTGCGCACCCTGACCGTGCAGTTGCTGGAGCTGATCGGCCCCGGCGACGCCCCCGCGGACGCCCCGCCGCCCGCCGACCCGCTGGACGCGCTCTTCGCCGAGGGCCCCAGCAAGCCGCCGTCCGACCCGGCGCTGGCGCGGCTCTTCCCCGACGCGTACGGCGAGCCCGGCAAGGGCCCGGACGGCGAGGAGCGCGCCCGCTCGGCGGAGTTCCGCCGCTACACCGAGCCGGAGCTGCGGGAGAGCAAGCGGGAGAACGCGCTGGCGGTCGTCCGCGGGCTCGACCTGCTCTCCGTGCGGGGCGAGGGCGGGGCGGTGCTCAAGGTCGGCCCGGAGGAGTCGCGGCAGTGGCTCGCGACGCTGAACGACCTGCGGCTGGCCATAGGCGCGCGGCTCGACATCCGGGACGACGACGACGGCGAGGTGCTGTTCCGGCTGCCGGACGAGGACGAGCGCAAGCCGATGGTGATGGCGTACCTGTGGCTGGGCGGACTCCAGGAGACCCTGATCGAGACGCTGATGGGCTAGGCCCGTGGGCCCCCTGCCGGGCCCCCGTTCGGGTGAATGTGCACATAATCACCCTTTTCCCGTGGTAAAGCTGCAGACGGGGGACTGCACGGGAAAGGGCCCAACTCCACATGACCACTGCGAAGGTGCCCGAGGGCGGCGGCGCGGCTCCGTCCTCCGAGGAGGGCTACGAGCGCGGGCTCGGCAGCCGCCAGATCCAGATGATAGCCATCGGCGGCGCCATCGGTGTGGGCCTCTTCCTGGGCGCCGGCAAGATCATCGAGAAGGCCGGGCCCAGCCTCATATTCCTGTACGCGCTCGCCGGCGTCGTCATCTTCTTCATCATGCGGGCCCTGGGCGAACTGCTCCTCTACCGCCCCGTCTCCGGCAGCTTCGCCGAGTACGCCCGCGAGTTCCTCGGCCCCTACTTCGGCTACGTCACCGGCTGGACGTACTGGCTGATGTGGGCCGTCACCGGCATGACCGAGCTGACCGCCGCCGCCATCTACATCAACTACTGGTGGCCGGCCGTCCCGCAGTGGGGCAGCGCGCTCGGCTTCCTCGTGCTCCTCTTCGGCGTCAACCTGATCTCGGTGAAGATCTTCGGTGAGCTGGAGTTCTGGTTCTCGATGGTCAAGGTCACCGCGATCATCGGCATGATCGTCATCGGCGTCGGCGTCCTCACCCTCGGCTTCTCCGCCGCCGGCAACACCGCCACCACCACGAACCTCTGGAACCACGGGGGCTTCTTCCCCAACGGCATCGGCGACAGCCTCATGACCCTCCAGGGCGTGATGTTCGCCTACCTCGCCGTCGAACTCGTCGGCGTCACCGCGGGCGAGAGCGCGAACCCCGAGAAGACCCTGCCCAAGGCGATCAACACGCTGCCCTGGCGGATCGTCATCTTCTACGTCGGCTCGCTGATCGTCATCCTGTCGGTGGTCCGGTGGACGGAGTTCAGCGAGGGCATCAGCCCGTTCGTCGCCGCCTTCGGCAAGATCGGCATCCCGCTGGCCGCCGGCATCGTCAACTTCGTCGTGCTCACCGCGGCCCTGTCGTCGTGCAACTCCGGCATGTACTCCACCGGCCGCATGCTGCGCGCGCTGGCCGCCAACTCCGAGGCGCCCAGGGTCTTCGGCCGGCTCAGCCCGCGCCGGGTGCCGGCGGCGGGCATCGCCATGTCGGTCGTGGTCATGTCCGTCGGCGTGGTGCTCAACTACCTCGTGCCGGAGAAGGCGTTCGGGTACGTCATGTCCGTGGCCACCGCCGCCGGCATCTGGACCTGGGCGATGATCCTCCTCAGCCACATCCGCTACCGCCGCCGGGTCGCCGCGGGACACCTGCCCGCCTCGTCGTTCCCGGCACCCGGCGGGGTGGTGTGCAGTTGGCTGGCGCTGGTGTTCCTCGCCTTCGTCACCGTGCTCACCGCGCTCGACGCCGACGCCCGCGTCTCGCTGTACGTGGGCGCGGGGTGGGCGGTGCTGCTGTCGGGCGGCTGGGCGGTGAGCCGGCGGCGGGCCGCGGCCCGGGAGGCGGCACCGGAGTACGTCGCGGGGGCGCAGTAGCCGACCGCGCCCCCGTTCCCGCCGCATACGCGGCGCGTACGCCCGCGGGCTACGCCCAGAGCTGGCCGTGCAGCGCGGCGACGGCCTCCTCCGTGGTCTCCGCGGTGTAGATGCCCGTCGACAGGTACTTCCAGCCGCCGTCCGCGACGAGGAACGCGATGTCCGCGCTCTCCCCGGCCCGTACCGCCTTGCGGCCCACACCGATCGCGGCGTGCAGCGAGGCGCCGGTGGAGACGCCCGCGAAGATGCCCTCCTCGCGGAGCAGTTCGCGGGTACGGGTCACGGCGTCCTCGGAGCCGACGGAGTAGCGGGTGGTGAGCACCGACTCGTCGTACAGCTCGGGGACGAAGCCCTCGTCGAGGTTGCGCAGCCCGTAGACGAGGTCGTCGTAGCGCGGCTCGGCGGCCACGATCTGCACGCCGGGGCGGTGCTCGCGCAGGAACCGGCCGGCGCCCATGAGCGTGCCCGTGGTGCCGAGGCCGGCCACGAAGTGGGTGATCGACGGCAGGTCGGCGAGGATCTCGGGGCCGGTGGTGGCGTAGTGCGCGCCGGCGTTGTCGGGGTTGCCGTACTGGTAGAGCATCACCCAGTCCGGGTGCTCGGCGGCCAGCTCCTTGGCGACGCGTACGGCCGTGTTGGAGCCGCCGGCCGCGGGCGAGGAGATGATCTCCGCGCCCCACATGGCGAGCAGTTGGCGGCGCTCCGCGCTGGTGTTCTCCGGCATCACGCAGACGATGCGGTAGCCCTTGAGCCTGGCCGCCATGGCGAGCGAGATGCCGGTGTTGCCGGAGGTGGGCTCCAGGATCGTGCAGCCGGGGGTGAGCCGGCCGTCCTTCTCCGCCTGCTCGACCATGAAGAGCGCCGGGCGGTCCTTCACGGAGCCGGTGGGGTTGCGGTCCTCCAGCTTCGCCCAGATCCGCACGTCGGGGGCGGGGGAGAGGCGGGGGAGGTGAACCAGGGGCGTGTCGCCGACGGCCGCCAGGGTGCTCTCGTAGCGCATCAGACCGAGCCGCCGGCGACGGCGGGCAGGATCGTCACGCTGTCGCCGTCGGTGAGTTTGGTGGCGATGCCGTCGAGGAAGCGGACGTCCTCGTCGTTGAGGTAGACGTTGACGAAGCGGCGCAGGTCGTCGCCGTCGACCAGGCGCGCGCGGATCCCGGTGTGCCGGGACTCCAGGTCGTCGATCAGCTCGGCCAGCGTGGTGCCGTCGCCCTCGACGGCCTTCTCGCCGTCGGTGTAGCTGCGGAGGATGGTCGGGATGCGGACCTCGATGGCCATTTCGGGGCTCCTGTGGGATGCGGGGAGTCGGGCTGCGGGCGCTTGCGGACGCGGGCCGGCCGCGCCGCAGGCGGGCGGGGACGTACGCGGCCGGGGGCCGCCGGACACCGGGGTCGGCGGACTCCCCCACAGCGCTTACGCGCGTGGGCGGTGCCCCCAGGCGCGGCCGGCCGCGCGGGGCGGCGCGGTCGTACAGGCGGCGCTGGCGAGACGGCAGAGGTCGACGTGCAGACGGGCGACGAGCAGCACCTGCCTGCCCGGGGGTTTCCGGGTCACGTCGTGGACAACCATGGGGTCATCGTATCGATTCCCCGTCCGCCTGCCGGATCGCCGTTTCATGATGCGGACCGGGGGTTCAGCCCGCGGGGGCGTCGTCGTACGAGGCGGTCACGGTGACGTCCTCCTCGGTGATCACACCGTCCACGATGCGGAACGAGCGGAAGGAGACCGGCCCTTCGCCGTCGCCGGACTCGGCGGTGGAGACCAGGACGTAGTGGGCGCCGGGCTCGTTGGCGTAGGAGACGTCGGTGCGGGAGGGGTACGCCTCGGTGGCGGTGTGCGAGTGGTAGATCACCACCGGCTCCTCGTCGCGGTCGTCCATCTCCCGGTAGAGGCGGAGCAGGTCCTGCGAGTCGAACTCGTAGAACGTGGGGGAGCGGGCGGCGTTGAGCATGGGGATGAAGCGCTGCGGCCGGCCGTCGGCGGGCGCCGGCGCCGGGCCCGCGACCACGCCGCACGCCTCGTCGGGGTGGTCCTTGCGGGCGTGGGCGACGATCTGCTCGTACAGCTCCTCCGTGATGGTCAGCATGGGGGAAGGATGGCACGGCCGCGGCGGACTTACCTGGTACGTTCCGAACGCTGAGACGAATCCGTTCGGATGCCGGGCGGTACTTCCCGGGAGGATCCGGGAGTCTTTCCGGGAGGTCAGGTGTCGGACAGGTGGCGTACCCGGTCCCACACCGCCGGGTCCACAGGGCCGGCGCTGCGGCGGAGGTCCCGGAGGGCGACCTCGTGCAGCCCGTCCGTCTCCAGGAACGCCGGGCGGTCCTCCCCTTCGCCGGTGGAGCCGGGCGGCAGCGGGATCCTGTCCGGCCGCCCGCCGTCCTCCCGGGTGGTGATCCAGGCCACCGTCACCGTCCCGGCCGCGGTCTTCAGCACCAGGCAGGGCCGGTCCTCGCCGTCCGCCGTCTCCGCGTTCCCGTACGGCACGAGGGCCCACCACACCTCGCCGGGCTCCGGCTCAGGCGCCGGGCCCGCGCCCGGCTCGGTTCCGCCCGCCGGCTCGGTCGGCCGCCGGTGCGCGCGCCGCACCCGGCCGAAGCTGTCGACGAGCCCGGCGATCACGGCCAGCACCACCACGGCCACGATGGCCGGCCACCACGAGGCGTCCATGCGCCCGATCGTAGATGCCGACCGCGTCCGCGGGCGGCGCCGCGCAGGTCGGCGCGCGCGCCTTACCCCGTCGCCATACTGGTGATTCCGCCCACAACCGGGATGGCCGGGGGACCGCTCCGGTCCGTCCCGGCTTACCCTCGGCAGAGCCGGCGGGGCATCGTCGCCCCGTCCCGACCGTGCCGGAGGTCCCTCCCCGATGAAGCTCACCGTCGTCGGTTGCTCGGGCTCGTTCCCGTCCGCGGACTCCGCGTGTTCGAGCTACCTGGTCGAGGCGGAGGGTTACGCGCTCCTGCTCGACATGGGCAACGGCGCGCTGGGGGCACTGCAGCAGCACTGCGGACTGTACGACCTCGACGCCGTCCTGCTGAGCCACCTGCACGCGGACCACTGCATCGACATGTGCGCCTATTTCGTCGCGCGCTACTACCGCCACGACGGCGGCCCCGCGGAAGTGCTCCCCGTCTACGGCCCCAAGGGCACGGAGCAGCGGCTCACCACCGCGTACGCGGACACCCCCTCGGAGACGTCGATGAGCGAGGTCTTCGACTTCCGGGCGCTGGAGCGCGGCGCGTTCGAGATCGGCCCGTTCACGGTGCACGTCGACCGGGTGAGCCACCCCGTCGAGGCGTACGCCTTCCGCATCGAGCACGGCGGCCGCAGCCTCGTCTACTCCGGCGACACCGGACCCTGCGGTGCGCTGACCGAGCTGAGCGCGGACGCCGATCTGCTGCTCTGCGAGGCGGCGTTCACCCACGGCCGCGAGCAGATCCCCGACCTGCACCTCAACGGCCGCGAGGCGGGCGAGGCCGCCGCGGCGGCGGGGGTGGGG
Source organism: Streptomyces sp. CMB-StM0423 (assembly GCF_002847285.1). Lineage (NCBI taxonomy): Bacteria > Bacillati > Actinomycetota > Actinomycetes > Kitasatosporales > Streptomycetaceae > Streptomyces > Streptomyces sp. CMB-StM0423. The sequence goes on from NZ_CP025407.1 coordinate 5,485,664, forward strand.
CGGCTGGTGCTGACGCACATCCCGCCGTGGACGGACCCGCAGGTCAACCTGCGGGACGCGAAGGAAGCGTACGGGGGTCCTGTCGAACTGGCGCGCGCGGGCGCGGTGTACGAGGTCTGAGGAGCCGGGACCGGCTCCGGGATCAGCGCCCGGTCGGCGACGCCGTAGTCGCCGGCGCCCGCGGCGCCGGAACTGGAGCGTGTGGCCTGGCCGGCAAGGCTGAGAAGATCGTCGCCGGCCGCGGGCGCCCACGGCGTCGTCCACATGGGCACCGCGATCCAGGTCGTCATCGGCACGGACGCCGATCCGCCGGCCGCCGGGATCGAGGACATGAGCCAGCCGGCGATACGGGCCTCAGGGCCCTCCGGCCCGGGGCGGGGACCCGGGGTTGGCCTTCATGAAGGGCCTATAGGGTCGGGGCATGGCTACCTCTGAGACCTCCGGCGGCTTGGGCCGTATCGACGGACGCACCCCCGCCGAGCTGCGCCCCGTGGCGCTGGAACGCGGCTGGAGCATGCACGCCGAGGGGTCCGTGCTGGTGTCCTTCGGCGACACCCGGGTGCTCTGCACCGCCAGCTTCACCGAGGGCGTGCCGCGCTGGCGCAAGGGCAGCGGCGAGGGGTGGGTCACCGCGGAGTACGCGATGCTGCCGCGGTCCACCAACACCCGGGGCGACCGGGAGTCCGTACGCGGCAAGATCGGCGGCCGCACGCACGAGATCTCCCGGCTCGTCGGCCGGTCGCTGCGCGCCGTCATCGACTTCAAGGCCCTCGGCGAGAACACCGTGGTCCTCGACTGCGACGTCCTCCAGGCCGACGGCGGCACCCGTACCGCCGCCATCACCGGGGCGTACGTCGCCCTCGCCGACGCCGTCGCGTGGGGCCGGCGGAACAAGCTGATCAAGTCCAAGGCGACACCGCTGACCGGCACCGTGGCCGCCGTCAGCGTCGGCATCGTGGGCTCCGTGCCGCTGCTCGACCTCTGCTACGAGGAGGACGTGCGGGCGGAGACCGACATGAACGTCGTCTGCACCGGCGACGGGCGCTTCGTCGAGGTGCAGGGCACCGCCGAGGGCGAGCCGTTCGCCCGCGCCGAACTCGACGCGCTGCTCGACCTCGCGGTCGGCGGCTGCGCGCAGCTCGACGGGCTGCAGCGCAAGGCACTGGAGGGAGACCAGTGATGGGGAAGAGGCTCTGGACCCGCGCGGGCGTCGCGCTGGCGGCGGGGGCCGCCGCGGTGACGCTCACCGGCGCGTGTGACGCGGTGAGCAAGGCCATAGACTGCGGCCGGCTCGCCACCAGGATCGCGGCCGACGTCGACCAGTTGCAGGAAGCCGTCTCCGGCGCGGGCGAGAGCCCGCAGGCCGCCGCGGACGCCCTCAACGAGATCGACAAGAACCTCGACGACTTCGGCGACCAGGCCGACAACGCCGACGTCGGCAAGGCGGTCGACGACCTCCAGCGGGCGGTCGACAACGCTCAGCAGGCCACCGACCGCGGCGACGTACCCGACTTCCAGCCGGTCGGCGACGCCGCCGGCGAACTGACGAACGTCTGCACCTCGTGACCGCGCACCGCCTCGTCCTGGCCACCCGCAACGCGGGCAAGATCACCGAGCTGCGCGCCATCCTCGGCGAGGCGGGCGTCGACGCCGAACTCCTCGGCGCCGCCGACTTCCCCGACGTCCCGGACGTACCCGAGACCGGCGTCACCTTCGCCGAGAACGCGCTCCTCAAGGCGCACGCGCTGGCCCGGGCCACCGGGCTGCCCGCGGTCGCCGACGACTCCGGGCTCTGCGTCGACGTACTCGGCGGCGCCCCCGGCATCTTCTCCGCGCGCTGGGCGGGACGGCACGGCGACGACGCCGCGAACCTCGCCCTGCTCCTCGCCCAGCTCTCCGACGTCGGCCCGGAGCACCGGGCCGCGCACTTCGCCTGCGCCGCGGCGCTCGCGCTGCCGGACGGCACGGAGCGCGTCGCGGAGGGGAAGCTGGAGGGCACGCTGCGGTACGAGCCGGCGGGCACCGGCGGGTTCGGGTACGACCCGGTCCTCCAGCCGCTCGGCGAGGACCGCACCTGCGCCGAGCTGAGCCCCGAGGAGAAGAACGCCATCAGCCACCGCGGCAAGGCGTTCCGCGCGCTGGCCCCTGCGGTGCGGGAGCTGCTCAAGGGCTGAGCGCCGCGTACGGGCCCGCCCCGCGGGGCTCGTACGCACGCCGCCGTACGGACACCGAGGGCGCCGCCGGATCCTTCCGGCGGCGCCCTCGGTGTGTGCTGCGCCTACGCGCCCTTGATCTCCTGCCGCTGCCGGCCGAGGCCGTCGACCTCCAGCTCCACGACGTCGCCCGCGCGCAGGTACGGCTTCGGCTCCGCCATGCCCAGCGCGACCCCCGCCGGCGTACCGGTGTTGATCACGTCGCCCGGGTACAGCGTCATGAACTGGCTGAGGTACCGCACCACATGGGCCACCGGGAAGATCTGGTCCGCCGTCGTGCCGTCCTGCCGCTTCTCGCCGTTCACCCACAGCCGCAGCCCCAGGGCCTGCGGATCCGGCACCTCGTCCGCCGTCACCAGCCACGGGCCCAGCGGGTTGAACGTCTCGCAGTTCTTGCCCTTGTCCCACTGCCCGCCGCGCTCCAACTGGAACTCGCGCTCGGAGACGTCGTGCGCCACGGCGTAGCCCGCGACCGCGGCCAGCGCGTCCGCGTCGGACTCCAGGTAGCGGGCCGTACGGCCGATGACCACCGCCAGCTCCACCTCCCAGTCCGTCTTCTCGCTGCCGCGCGGCACGAGCACCGTGTCCTCGGGGCCCACCACCGTGTCCGGGGCCTTCATGAAGAGGATCGGCTCCGCCGGGATGGCCGCGCCGGTCTCGGTCGCGTGGTCGTGGTAGTTCAGCCCGATGCACACGATCTTGCCGATCCGGGCCACCGGCGGGCCCGTGCGCAGCCCTTCGGCGTCGAGCACCGGCAGGTCGCCGGCCGCGGCGGCGTCCCGTACGCGGGCGAGCGCCGCGTCGTCGGACAACAGCGCTCCGTCCACGTCGGACACGACTCCGGACAGGTCCCGCAGGGCCCCTCCGTCGTCAAGCAGGGCCGGGCGCTCGCTCCCCGGCGGTCCGACACGCAGCAGCTTCATGTGATGACTCCCCTCTCCGCGGTCGATCGATCATCCGTTGACCGCTGTTCATTCCGCAATACCCTGTTCAGCCCGTGGACCCGGGCGGCGGTAGAGGAGGGTGCGTTCCGCGGCGGTCCAGGCGGTGGTGGTCGCCAGGTAGAGGCCCGCGGCCAGCGGCACGATCGCGGCCGTGACCAGGGTGCCGAAGGCGAGCAGGGGCAGCCAGCGGGTCAGCCCCGCGGCGGGGCCCGGGAGTTCGGGCGGCGGCGTGGCGAGCTGCGCCTTCCCGCCCTTCCCGCCCTTCCCGCCCTTCCCGGTTCCCGCGCTCTTCGCGGCCGCCGCCTTCCGTATGGCCTCCGTCTCCGCCTTGCGTTCGGCCATCATCCGGCGGCTGCGCCAGAACGTGTACGCGGCCACTCCCGCGATCACCGCGAAGAGCCCCGCGTAGACCATCCCGTGCGCCCCGAACACCCCGCCGTCCGCGAGCGCGTCGGACCACCGCCCGCCCAGCGGGGCGCCGAGCAGGGTATGGGTGAGCAGGTCGTGGTCGTGGCCGGTGAAGAGCCGGTACATCACCATGAACACCGGGATCTGCAGCACCATCGGGCCGCAGCCCGCCAGCGGCGAGGCGCCGGCCTCCGCGTACGTCTCGGTGAGCGCGCGGCGCAGCCGCTCGGGGTCGTGGCGGTGCTTGCGCTGGATTTCCGCCACCTGCGGCGCGAGGTCCCTGCGCACCCGGTCGCCGCGCGCGGCGGCCCGCGCGAGGGGGTGCAGGGCGAGGCGTACGCACAGGGTGAAGACGATGATCGCGACGCCGGTGGCGGAGGCGCCGAAGAGGGGGTCGAGGGTGTCGGCGAGGCTGGACAGAAGGGAGGAGAGCGCGCCGAATACGGACATGGAAGGACTCCACAGGTCTCGTCGTGCCGGATGAGGGGCGGCGTGACGAGCCGTGCGGGGCGCCCGGCGGGCGAGGCGTCGCGGGGGCAGCGGGCAGCGAACGGGCTGCGGGGCTGCGGGCGGACCGAACCGGTGGCGCCTACACGGCCGTCGGCAGGCGACGGCCGGGCGCCCGGGGCCGCGGGCGGCCCGCGGCGTCGGGGTCCCGCTGGGACAGGAAGGCGGTGCGCAGCGCGCGTTCGCGGAGCGCGGTACGGATGCCGGCGGCGGACGCCGGCGGCGCGGCGGCGGCGCAGAGCGCGAGCCCCGCGAGCAGCGTCAGGGCGGCGGACGCGGCGGAGGCCGCGGCACCGGCGAGGCCGGTGGCGACGCCCGTCTCGTCGAGGACGATGTCGGCGGCGAGGAGGAGCAGGGCGACGGCAACCATGCGCCAGCGTGTGGCGGCATCGAGGATGCGGAGCATCGGGCCGTCCTCCCTTCTGTTCGCCGTCCCGTATGAGGCGTACGCGACGTCTGCGCGCATCCTAACGCGGCGCCGGTGCGGACCGGCCCCCGCTCAGCCCGCGACGGCCCGGTACACCGTGTAGATGACCAGCCCCGCGAGCGAGCCCACCACCGTGCCGTTGATGCGGATGAACTGGAGGTCCCGGCCGATGTTCGCCTCGATCTTGCGCGACGTCTGGTCCGCGTCCCAGCCCGCGACCGTGTCCGAGATCAGCGATGTGATCTGGTGCTGGTACGTCGTCACCACATGCGTCGCGACGTCCTCCGCCCAGCCGTCGACCTTCGCCTGCAGCCGCTCGTCCGCCGCCATCCGCTGCCCGAACGACAGCAGCGCCGTCCGCGCCCGCAGCCGCAGCTCGCTGCGCTCGTCCTCGGCGGCGCCGACGATCACGCCGCGCAGCGACGTCCACGCCGAGGCGATGAAGTCCTGCACCTCGTCGCGGGCCAGGATCTCGCCCTTGAGCCGCTCGACGCGCGCCCGGGTCGGGGTGTCGCCCTGGAGGTCGGCGGCGAAGTCGGAGAGGAACCGGTCGAGCGCACCGCGCGCCGGGTGCTCGGGCGAGTCCCGCATCTCGCCGATGAACCGCAGCAGTTCCTTGTAGACCCGCTCGCCGACCCGGCGGTCGACGAACCGCGGGGTCCAGCCGGGCGCGCCGCCGGTGACGGCGCCGACGACCGAGGGCCCGTTGAGGATCAGCCAGGACTCGGCGCGCTCGCAGACCAGGTCCACGACGCGGCGGTGGCCGCCGTCCGCGACGACCTTCTCCAGCAGCTTGCCGAGCCCCGGGCCGACCTCCAGGGCGGCGGCCCGGCGGTTGATGGCCTCGCCGACGACGGCCTGCACGTCGTTGTCCCGCAGCACGGTCAGCGCGCCGCGCAGCACGGTCGACGCCTCGGCGGTGACGCGGTCGGCGTTGTCGGGCTCGGCGAGCCAGCCGCCGACGCGGCTGCCGAGGCCGAGTGCGTGCAGCCGGGCGCGTACGACGTCGGCGGAGAGGAAGTTCTCGCCGACGAAGTCGCCGAGGCTCTGGCCGAGCTGGTCCTTCTTGGTGGGGATGATCGCGGTGTGCGGGATGGGCAGCCTGAGGGGCCGCTTGAAGAGCGCCGTGACCGCGAACCAGTCCGCCAGCGCGCCGACCATGCCGGCCTCCGCCGCCGCGGCCACGTAGCCGGACCAGGCGCCGGCGCCGTTGTGCTGCGCCCAGCGGGCGAGCGTGAAGACCACGGCGGCCAGCAGCAGCAGGCCGGTGGCGATGGTCTTCATCCGGCGCACGCCGCGCCGCTTCTCCGCGTCGGCGTCCGTATAGGCAAAGCCACCCGGTCCGTCCGCTGCCGGCAGATCCATCGCGCTCCGTCCGCTCACGCCGTTCCCCGGGGGCCATTGTCCCCGGGCTCGGCACCATCTTTCACTTCAGGAACGGATCGCGGGTTCCCGGTGTGCCGGGCGCGGCCGGGCGGCGCTCCCCGTAACTTTACCTTCCGGATGGTAAAGTTACGTTCCATGCGACCCAGCTCCCGCACCCAGCTCCTCGAAGCCGCCGTCCGCGTGGTCGAACGCGCGGGGATCACCGCGCTCACGCTCGACGCCGTCGCGGCCGAGGCCGGGCTGACCAAGCCCGGGCTGATGTACCACTTCCCCAACCGCGACGCGCTGCTGCTGGCCATCCAGCGGCACCTGACCGAGACCCTGGACGAGCACCTCCGCGCCGAACTGGGCAAGCCGTTCGAGGAGGCCACCGCCCGCGAGCGGGCCGCGGCCTACGTGCGGTGCTGCGGGCAGAGCGGCGGGACGGCGGACTTCGTCTTCATGGTCGCGTCCGCGACCCGGCCGGAGCTGGCGCGGATCTGGGACGAGTTCGCGGACCGCTGGGCGCCCGAGCCGCCGGGCCCCGACCCGGATCCGGAGGCCGTCGACCTGTTCCTGGCCCGGGTGGCGGCGGACGGGCTGTGGCTGTTCCACGCCACCGCGCAGTCCACGCTCGCCCCCGAGGTGGAAGAGGCGGTGCGCAGCCGGCTCGCCGCGCTGACCGACCCGGCGTCCTGACGCCCGCCCGCGCACGTACACACGCGCACGTACACACAGGCAGAAAGCAAGGTGCTCCATGGTCCAGGCGCGACGCTGGTGGGTGCTCGCGACCGTCTCCGCGGGACTGCTGCTGATCTCGCTCGACGTGACGATCCTCTACACGGCCCTGCCCACCCTCACCGCCGACCTGGACGCCGACGCGTCCGCGAAGCTCTGGATCATCAACGCCTATCCGCTGGTGATGGCCGGGCTGCTGCTGGGCGCCGGGACGCTGGGCGACCGCGTGGGCCACAAGCGGATGTTCCTGACCGGGCTCGTCCTCTTCGGCGCCGCGTCCACGCTGGCCGCGTTCGCGCCCTCGGCGGCGGTGCTGATCGGCGCCCGCGCGTTCCTCGCGGTCGGCGCCGCGGCGATGATGCCCGCGACGCTGGCGCTGGTCAGGATCACCTTCGACGACGAGCGCGAGCGCGGCATCGCCATCGGCATCTGGGGCACGGTCGCCGTCGTCGGCGCGGCGCTCGGGCCGGTCGCGGGCGGGCTGCTGCTCGCCCACTTCTGGTGGGGCTCGGTCTTCCTCGTGAACGTGCCCGTGGTGCTGGCGGCGCTCGTCGCCACCGCGGTGCTGGCGCCGGGCGGCTCCGGCAGCAAGGACCGGCCGTGGGACCCGGTGGCCTCGGTGCAGGTCATGGCCGGGCTCGTCGGCCTGGTGTACGCGATCAAGGAGGGCGCCCGGCCGGAGCCCGACCCGGTGCACATCGTCGCCGCGCTGCTCGTCTCGGCCTCAGGGTTCACCGTCTTCGTACGCCGCCAGCGCACCCGCACGTACCCGCTGATCGACTTCGCGCTCTTCCGCAACCGGCAGTTGCTCGCCGGGGTCCTCGGCGCCGGGCTCTCCATGTTCGCCACCGCGGGCGTCGAGCTGATCCTCGCCCAGCGCCTCCAGCTCGTGCTCGGCCTCAGCCCGCTGCACGCCGGGCTGGTCGTCGCCAGCTCGGCCGTCGGCGCGATCCCGGCGGGCGTCGTCGTCGGCGGCCTGGTCTACCGCGTACCCGCGCGGCACCTCATCGGTGGCGGCCTGCTCGTCGGCGCTCTCGGCGTCGTGCTGACCCTGCTGCTCACGCCGGGCATCGGCCCGCTGCTGGACGCCGGGCGGGCCGCGGGCTGGGTGGTGCCCGGCGTGATCCTGACCGGTCTCGGGCTCGGCGCGGTCATGACCGCGGCCTCCGCCGCGATCATCGGCGGCGCGCCGCCGCACCGGGCCGGCATGGCGTCGTCGGTGGAGGAGGTCTCGTTCGAACTGGGCAGCCTCACCGGCGTCGCCGTCCTGGGCAGCGTCCTGACCGCCGTCTACACCGCCACCGTCGACCTGCCCGCCGGCACCCCCGAGGCGGCCTCCGACAGCATCGACGAGGCCCGCGCGGTCGCCGGTGAACTCCCGCCGGACGGCTCGCGGTCACTGCTGGAGAGCGCCGCTGCGGCCTTCGACAACGGCTATACGCTCACGCTGGTCATCAGCGTCGCCGTGCTCGCCGCCGGCGGCGTCGCCGCCCGCCTCCTCCTCGGCCACCGCACCGCCACCGCGACGCCGGAGGAGGACGAGACCCCCGGCGGCGGACCGGACGACGCCGGGGCTGTGACCGGAACGCCTCCCTCCCATCGCTAGGATGGCGGACCGCCGGAGACGGCGCGGACGACGAACTCCCGGGGGAGCAGGCTGACGTGAGGAACAGGACGGGCTACGCCGTGCTCGCCGCCCTGGTGGCGGTCGTGGCGCTGCTCGTCGCCGGCGTCCACGCCCTCACCGACCGCCCCGGCGCGCCCGCGCCCCCGGGCGCCGGCGGCAGCGCGGACGCCGCCGCCCCCGCGTCCGTCGGCGGCTGGGCCGGCACCTGGGCCGCCGCGCAGGCCGCGGCGGAGCCGGGCACCCGGGACGGCTTCGCGGGGATGTCCATACGCAACGTGGTGCACACCTCCATCGGCGGCGCCCGGGCCCGGATACAACTGTCCAACGAGTACGGCGAGACGCCGCTGACCCTCACCCGCGCCAGCGTCGCCGTCGCCGCCGGGGCCGGCGCCCCGGCGGCGCAGCCGGAGACGATGCGCCCGCTGACCTTCGGCGGCGGCGGCGCGGTGACGATCCCCGCCGGCCGGACGGTGACCAGCGACCCCGTACGGCTGCGGGTGCCGGCCGACTCCGACCTGCTGGTGACGACGTACGCGCCGGCGCCGGCCGGCCCGGTCACGTACCACCCGCACGCGCTGCAGACCTCCTACCTCGCCGCCGGCGACCACACCCGGGACGCCGAAGGGGCCGCGTACGACCGGGAGTTCCGGTCCTGGCGCTACGTCACCGCCGTCGACGTCTGGAGCGAGCACGTCACCGGCGCCGTCGCCGTCCTCGGCGACTCGCTCACCGACGGCACCACCTCCACGCCGGGCGCCAACCGCCGCTGGACCGACTACCTCGCCGTCCGCCTGCGCGAGGAGCCCGGCGCGCCGCGCTACGGGGTGCTCAACCTCGGCCTCAGCGGCAACAGGATCCTCACCGACGGCGGCACCGAGTTCCCCGACAACGGCCCCTCCGGGCTCAACCGCCTCGACCGCGACGTGCTCTCCCGCACCGGCGTCAAGGCCGTCGTCGTCGAACTGGGCATCAACGACATCCTCAAGTCCCCCGGGACCGCCGACGCCGACGCCATCGTCGCCGGCCTGCGCGAGACCGCCCGGCAGTCCCGCGACCGGGGCCTGCGGGTGCTCGGCGCGACGCTGATGCCGTTCCGGGGGCACCCGGCGTACACGCCGCGGGCGGAGCGCGTACGGCAGCAGGTCAACGAGCTGATCCGCGCGGGCGGCGTCTTCGACGAGGTCCTCGACTTCGACGCCGCCCTGCGCGACCCGGACCGGCCCGCGCGCCTGCACCCGGCGTACGACTCGGGCGACCATCTGCACCTGACGGACCTGGGCTTCCACGAGATGGCCCTGACCCTGGACCCCGCGGACCTCAAGCCCCGCGCCCAGGCCGTGCTCTGACCCGGGCGCCGGGCAAGTCCCGTGCTACTCCAGCCGCTTGCGGCGCTCCTCGCGCGAGAGGCGCCGCTCCTCCCGCGCCAGCCGCCGCTGCTCCCTGGCCGCCGACGCCTCCGCGCGCCTGGCCGCCTTCGTCTTCTTCCGGCTCGTCCCCACGCCGCCCCAGAAGGCGAACCCGGTGAGCGTGACGCGCGGGGCGCCCGGGGTGTGGGGGACGCCGGTCTGGGAGTGGTCGAAGCCGCCCATGATGCCGATGCCGCGCACCTCAAGTGCCAGGTCGGGCGGCAGGATGACGTGAGCGCCGCCCATGATGGAGATGCAGCGGATCTCCACCTCCGCGGCCTCGAAGTCCGCCTCGCGCAGGTCCAGTTCGCCGCCGCCCCAGAACGAGAACATCGTGAAGCGCCGCGGCACCGTCCAGGCACCCTTGCGCTGGAAGCCGCTCATGATCGCGATGCCCCGGTGCGACGTCGCCTCGCCGCCGATGCGGCCGGCCCAGCCGGATGCGGGCCGGGGCGCGGGGGCCGTCTCGCGCGGCGCGGGCGCGGTGCCCGCGGCGGGCAGGTCGCGGGTGAGCGGTTCGAGCTGGGCGTAGGTCTTCGCCCGGTACGTCTCCTCCAGCCGCTCCTCGAACTCGTCCATCGCGAGCCGGCCTTCCGCCAGCGCGTCACGCAGGATGTCGGCGACCCGCTCCCGGTCGGCGTCCGAGGCGCGCAGCTCCGGCAGGTGCTCATCGCTCGTCATGGCATCGAGCTTACGGCCCCGCCCACGACAGGACGCGGGCTCCCGACGCCGGTCACGGCGCCTCGCTGCGTTGTCGGGTTCGATCGAATACGCCCGGTATGAGATCGACCCTCCGCCTTGCGATGCACCGCGTCTGACGCCGCTCGCTACTCCACGTCCTCTCGCGGGCGGGGCCGTCATGCGTACATGCGGGCGATGACGTCTTCGATGTCGGGCTCCCGCACCGAGAGATCCACCAGCGGCCACCGCGCGGCCACCTCCGCGACGAGCGGCGCCGCGCTGGCCCCCGCCGGGAACGCGAGCCACTGCCGCGGGCCCTCCACCTTCACCGTGCGGCAGCCGGCGAGGTCGATGGGCGGCAGCTCGCGCTCCAGGTCGACGACGAGCATCCGCTCGCTCTCGCCGACGGCGTGCAGCCCGTCGAGGTCGCCGTCGTACATCAGCCGGCCGTGGTCGATGACCATGACCCGCTTGCAGAGCTGCTCGATGTCGGACAGGTCGTGCGTGGTGAGCAGCACGGTCGTGCCGCGCTCGGTGTTCAGCTCGCGCAGGAACTCCCGCACCTTCGCCTTGCTCAGTACGTCCAGGCCGATCGTCGGCTCGTCCAGGTACAGCACCTCGGGGTCGTGCAGCAGGGCGGCCGCGATGTCGCCGCGCATCCGCTGGCCGAGCGAGAGCTGCCGCACCGGCACCTCCAGCAGGTCGCCGAGGCCCAGCAGTTCGGTGCAGCGCTCCAGGTTCTCGCGGTACCGGTCGTCGGGGATGCGGTACATGCGGCGCATCACCCGGTACGAGTCGAGCAGCGGCAGGTCCCACCACAGGGTGGTGCGCTGGCCGAAGACGACGCCGATGCGCCGGGCCAGCCTCGTCCGCTCGCGCGCCGGGTCGATGCCCGCGACGCGCAGCCGGCCGCCGCTGGGGGTGAGGATGCCGGTGAGCATCTTGATGGTGGTGGACTTGCCCGCGCCGTTGGGGCCGATGTAGCCGACCATCTCGCCGCGGGGCACGGAGAAGCTGATGCCGCCGACGGCGCGCACCTCGTGCCGCGTACGGCGCAGCCGGCCCGCCCGGCGGCGTACGACGAAGACCTTCTCCAGGTCCTCGACCTCGATCACGTGCCCCTCCTTCGCGTCGTGTGCACCGTGGCGTCAGCTTCCCGTGCTGCGGTAGCCGCGCAGCCCCGTGCGCCACGCCAGCCCGGCCAGCGCGCAGCACGCGGCGGCCACCAGCGGCGAGGCGAAGTCCACCCAGCCGGGCAGGCCCAGCGGGTCGTCCCGGCCGAGGATGTGCAGGGCGGGCAGCCAGTTGACGAAGGCCAGCGGCACGGCGAACGTCACGCCGCGCACCAGCTCCTTGCTGAAGATCGTCGGCGGGTACTGGGTCAGCGTGCTGCCGCCGTACGTGAAGGAGTTCTGCACCTCGGCCGCGTCCGTGGCCCAGAACTGGAACGCCGCGCCGCACGCGAACACCGCCCCGTAGATCGCCGCCCCCGACAGCACCATCACCGGGACCAGCAGCACCGGGACCGGGGTCCACGCCACGCCGTCCAGCGCCGTCAGCGACCAGACCAGCACGATCAGCCCCTGGAGCACCCGCCCGATCCGGCGCAGCGCGAAGCGGTCGGCGGCTATCTGCGCGAACACCGGCACCGGCCGGACCAGCAGCGTGTCCATCGTGCCGTCGCGGATCCGGCGGCCGACCCGGTCCAGGTTGCCCAGCAGCAGGTCGGCCAGGCCCAGGGAGGTGGAGGTGGTGCCGTAGAGGAGCGCGACCTCGGCGAAGGTGAAACCGCCGAGCACGTCGGTATGCGAGAACATGATCGCGATCGCGGCGAAGTCGGCGGCGGTCATCAGCAGGTTGCCGAGCGCGGTCATGGCGAACGACATGCGGTACGTCATCGTCGTACGCACCCACATGGCGACGATCAGCCCGTACCCCCGGACCCCCGCGGCCAGCTCAGCCACCCTGCACCACCACCTTGCGGGTGGCGAGCGCCTGCATCGCCCGCCCGGCGGCCAGCAGCGCCACCGCCCACGCCACCTGGAACGCCAGCGCCCCGGCGAGGCCCGCACCGGTGTGCCGGCCGAGCAGCACGTCGGCGGGGACCTGGAGCATCGCCGCCCACGGCAGCGCCTGCGCGATGTCGCCGGCGGCGCCGGGGAAGACGGTCAGCGGCAGCAGGGTGCCGGACAGGAGCATCGCCACCAGGGAGTTCATCAGGTTGATCCCCTGGCCGTCGAGCAGCCAGAAGGCGGTGAGGCCGACCAGGTAGCGGATGGCGAAGCTCACCAGGCAGCCCAGCGTCACGGAGAGCAGGAAGAGCAGCCAGGTGTGCGCCGCCGTGGGCAGCGCCAGCTCGAACGCCAGCGCGCCCACCGCCATCGGCACGATGCCGCGGCCGAGCAGTTGGAACGCGGCCCGGCCCAGGTCGTGGGCGCACCACCAGAGCTGCAGGTCCGCGGGCCGGTAGAGGTCCACGGCCACGTCGCCGGAGCGGATGCGCTCCTGGAGGTCCTCCTGGAAGCCGTAGCCGAGGAGCGCGGCGGGCGCCAGCAGCGCCTGGCCGATCCAGACGAAGGTGAGCGCCTGCGCCTGGTCGTAGCCGCCGAGCTGCGGGCGCTCGTGCCAGAGCGCGACGAAGGTGTACGCCAGGATGAAGCCGAAGACGGTGTTGGTGAAGACGCCGGCGGCGGTGGCCGCGCGGTACGTCGAGAACCGGCGGAAGCCGCCGGCGGCCACCAGCCCGTAGAGCCGCAGCGCCTGCACGGCGGGCGCGTCCCGCAGGGCCTCCGAGCCGCGCATGCTCCCGCCACCCCCGCTCTCCCCGGGGGCTCCGCCGATGAGCCCCGCGCACAAAGAGCCCGACTCTAGTCCAGTCGGGTTGAGGACTGCGACCGATTATCTACACCTACCGGATATCTGCATTCTTAATGACAAACTGCTCGCAAGTGTCATATCAGACGATGGATCGAGCCCACGGACGGCAGATGAGCCACACGGAGATGCGACAGGGCACCCGGAGCTTCGGCCCCCAGGCGGAGCCGGAGGACGGCGAGCGCACGGACCCCGAACCGGCGCCCCCGCCCGCCCCGCCCGCCGGCCGCCCCGCGCAGGACCGCCGGCGGCGCACGTACCGCAGGACCTGGTGGAAGGTGCTGCTGGGCGCCGCGATGCTGACGGTGGCGCTGGCCTCCGGGGCGTTCGCCGTCGGCTATCTGACCGTCGACATCCCGCGGCCCAACGACATGGCGACCGCCCAGAGCAACCACTACTTCTACGCCGACGGCACCAAGCTCGCCGACAAGGGCGAGGTCGACCGCGAGAGCGTGGAGCTGCGGCGCGTGCCCGACCACGTGCGGATGGCCGTCCTGGCCGCCGAGGACCGCGAGTTCTACTCCGACTCCGCGGTCAACCCGATGGCGATGGTCAGGGCCGGCTTCAACACCCTGACCGGCAAGGGCACCCAGTCGGGCTCGACCATCACCCAGCAGTACGTGAAGAACTACTACCTCGACCAGGAGCAGACGATCAGCCGCAAGCTCCGCGAGGCGTTCATCGCCATCAAGCTGGACCGCGAGGTCACCAAGGACGACGTCCTGGAGGGCTACCTCAACACCAGCTACTTCGGCCGCAACGCCTACGGCGTGCAGGCCGCCGCCCAGGCGTACTACGACAAGGACGTCGAGGAACTGACCGTCGCCGAGGGCGCGTTCCTCGCGACGCTGCTCCAGGCCCCGAGCACGTACGACGTGGCTGTGCACCCCGACAACCGCCCCGCCGCCGAGGCCCGCTGGAACTACGTGCTGGACGGCATGGTCAAGGAGGGCTGGCTCGCGCCCGGCAGCCGCGGCAGCCTGAAGTTCCCCGTGCCCGGGCCGTCCCGGCTCGACCCCGGCCTGTCCGGGCAGCGCGGCTATCTCGTCGAGGCCATCAACAGCTACCTCACCGAGCACCGCATCATCGACGAGAAGACCCTCGCCGCCGGCGGCTTCCGCATCGCCACCACGCTCCAGCCCGAGAAGCAGGACGCCTTCGTCGGCGCCGTCGAGGAGCAACTAACGTACCAGCTCGACCCGGAGTCCAACCCCGCCGACGCCTACGTGCGCGTCGGCGGCGCCTCCATCGACGTGGCCAGCGGCAAGGTCGTCGCGCTCTACGGCGGCACCGACTACACCCAGCAGTACGTCAGCAACGCCACCCGCCGCGACTACCAGGCCGGCTCCACCTTCAAGCCGTTCGTCTTCACCGCCGCCGTGCAGGAGAAGGCGAAGAACTGGGAGGGCAAGCGGATCACGCCGCGGACGATGTACGACGGCGACACCGGCCGCCGGGTGATCGGCAAGAAGGGCAAGGCACTCCGCTACGCGCCGGGCAACCAGGACGACGTCTCGTACGGCCGCCTCAACGTCGCCGACGCCACCAACGATTCGGTCAACTCCGTCTACGCGCAGATGGCCCAGGACGTCGGCCCCAAGCAGGTCCGCGGCACCGCCGTCCGCCTCGGCCTGCCGTCCGCCACCCCGGAGCTGAAGGCCCACCCCTCCATCGGCCTCGGCACCGCCACCCCCAGCGCGCTCGACCTCGCGCAGGCGTACGCCACGCTCGCCGGCCACGGCGACCACGGCGGCTACCGGCTCGTGGACAAGCTCAGCCGCAACGGCGAGATCTTCCAGCTCCCGCCGCAGCGCCCGCACTCCGTGGTCTCCCGCAACGCGGCGGACGCGACGACCGCGATGCTGCAGAACGTCGTCGAGAACGGCTCCGGCGAGGAGGCGCAGATCGCCGAACGCCCGGCGGCCGGCAAGACCGGCACCGGCGAGCACGACCGCTCGGCGTGGTTCGCGGGCTACACCCCGGAGCTGGCGACGGTGGTCGGCGTGATGGGGCAGGACCCGGAGACGGGCGCGCAGAAGTCGCTGCACGGGGTGCTGGGGGAGGACCGGATCAGCGGCGGCGGGGTGCCGGCGAAGATCTGGGGCGCGTACACGAGGGACGCGCTGTGGGACGTGCCCGCGAGCGACTTCGACCTGGAGGTCAGCCACCGGCAGCGGATGCCGTACGTGCCGCCCCCGGCACCGGATCCGGCCCCCGTACCGCTGCCCGTCCCCGCCCCGGCGGCGCTCCCGGCACCGCCCGCCCCGGCCGCGCCGCCGGTCCCGGCGGCACCGGCACCCGCGGCACCCGCGGGCGCGGCGCCGCCGGTGCCGCAGTAGGAGCGGTCGGGGGAGTGGGCCGGCGGAGCGGGCCGGGGGCAGGCAGGGGACGTACGGGATCAGTGCCCCGACGTCGCCTTCAGCCCGACCACCGCGACCAGCAGCAGGGCGACGAAGAACACCCGCGCCACCGTCGCGGGCTCGCCCAGCACCACCATGCCGAGCAGCGCCGCGCCGCCGGCGCCGATGCCCACCCACACGCCGTACGCGGTGCCGATGGGCAGGGTCTTGGCGGCCTGCGCGAGCAGCATCATGCTCGCGGCGATGCCGGCGATGGTGAACACGCTGGGCCACAGGCGGGTGAAGCCTTCGGTGTACTTCATGCCGATCGCCCAGCCCACTTCGAGCACACCGGCGACGAGCAGCAGAATCCAGGCCATGAGACGGACCTCCGTAATCGGACTGACGGGGGTGCGTCGTCTTTGCGTGACCCGGTACGGCGCGTCTCGTCGGGTTACTCCAACCGTAGCAAGCCGCGGGAGAAGACCGCCGGGGCGCCGCTGCCGGAGGCGGCGGCCGTCACAAGACAGCGGCCGTTACAGATACAGGCCGGTCGAGTCCTCCGTGCCCTCCAGCCGCTCCGAGGCGACCGCGTGCAGGTCGCGCTCGCGCAGCAGCACGTAGCCCACGCCCCGCACCTCGACCTCGCCGCGGTCCTCCGGGTCGAACAGCACCCGGTCGCCCGGCTCGACCGTCCGCACGTTCTGCCCCGTGGCCACCACTTCGGCCCAGGTCAGCCTGCGGCCCACGGCCGCGGTCGCGGGGATCACGATGCCGCCGCTCGACCGGCGCTCGCCCTCCGCGGTGTCGGTGCGGACGAGCACCCGGTCGTGGAGCATCCGGATGGGCAGCTTGTCGTGGGGCGTATTCACGGACCCGACGGTACCCGCGCCACTAGCGGCGCCGTCGCCTGCCCCGGGACTTCCCCGGCCGGCGCGAGCCCAGCGCCAGCAGCCCGGCCACCGCCACGAGGGTCACCGCGACCGGCACGATGCGCTCCATCCGGGGGCCGCCGTCGGGCGAGACGAGCACGCCGCGGGCGCTGTCGACGGCGCGGTTCGCGACCACGAACGCCTGCCCGGCGGTGCGGTCGACCGCACCCTTCGTCCGGGCCTTGGCCTCGTCCACCAGGTTCTTGGGGCTCACCCGAAGCGAGATCTCGTCGAGTGTCGCGGCGAGATCCTGCCGCCGGCGGGCGATGTCCGCCTCAATCTGCGCGGGATTCCTGCCGTCCGACACCGCGGTGCCTCCGTCCTCGCCGTCCGTCTGCTTTTCGACAGTCTGTCAGCCGTTACGCTCGGGTGCGACATCCGCCCCGCACCGAGGAGTAGGGAAAGCACCATGAGCGAGCGACTGCAGCCCGGCGACACCGCCCCTGACTTCACCCTGCCGGACGCGGATGGCAAGGATGTGTCGCTCGCCGGCCACCGCGGCCGCAAGGTCATCGTCTACTTCTACCCGGCCGCGCTCACCCCGGGCTGCACCAAGCAGGCGTGCGACTTCACCGACAACCTCGACCTGCTCGCCGGCGCCGGCTACGACGTCATCGGCGTCTCGCCCGACAAGCCGGCGAAGCTGGCGAAGTTCCGGGAGAAGGAGTCGCTGAAGGTGACGCTCGTGGGCGACCCCGACAAGACGGTGCTGGAGGCGTACGGCGCCTTCGGCGAGAAGAAGCTCTACGGAAAGACGGTGACCGGCGTCATCCGCTCCACCGTCGTCGTCGACGAGGACGGCAAGGTCGAGCGGGCGCTGTACAACGTCAAGGCCACCGGTCATGTCGCAAAGCTCCTCAAGGATCTCGACGTCACTTCGCCCGCGTGAGATAGCCGGAGACCACCACGTTGCCGGTGTAGCTCCTGGCCATCGACTCGTACGCGCCCCCGCAGGTGAGCAGGCGGATCTCGGCCCGGCCGCGCTTGTGCTGCCCGTAGACGCGCTGGGCGTCGAAGCCGTCCTTGGCGACGGTCTCCACCCGCTCCACCGTGAACACCGCGGTCCTGCCGTCCGCGCGCGTCACCGTGACCTCCTCGCCGGGACGCACGTCGCCGAGGCGGTAGAACACCGCCGGCTTGGCGCGGGTGTCCATGTGCCCGACGAAGACCGCGACGCCGGCCGCGCCGGGGCGCGCGCCGCCGCGGTACCAGCCGATCTCGTTCGCGTTGCCGAACGGCGGCGCCGCCACCGCGCCGTCCCCGTCGAGCCCGCGGCCGGTCACCGGGCCCTCGACCCCGACCGACGGCACCGCGACGCCCGCGGGCACCGAGCCGGGCAACGGGCGGGCCGCCGGGGGCCCGTCGCGTAGCACCTGCGCGGCGGCGGCGCCGTCGGAGACCGCGCCGCCGCCGTCCCCTTCGCTCAGGCCGCGGCCCCAGAGCACCAGGCCGAGCAGGAGCACGGCCCAGGCGGCGGCGGTGACGGGACCCGGACGGCGGGCGGGCTTATCGGCCATCGGGGGTGCCGCCGTCCGGCCCGCCGGAAGCGGTGGTGCGCCTCCGGCGGCGTACGAAGGTGAGGGCCAGGACCGCCGCGCCGCCGCCGACGAGGGCGAGGGGCAGGACGGGCACGGAGCCGTTCTTCTCCTGGGCCTGCGCCTGCGCCGTGTCCGTCTTCTCGGCCGTGCCGCCGCCGCCCGCGGTCACCGGCGACCAGGGCTGGTGGTGCCAGTTGTTCTTCCAGTGTTCCGGGCGCTCGTGCCGCTCCTCCACCACCACCCGGCCGCGCGCCACCCGCTTGCCGCCGTCGCAGTCGACCCACACCGGGTACGTACCCGCCTGCGCGGTCCACTTGATCTTCCCGCGGCCGGTGAGCCCGCCGAAGTTCTCCGGCCGCAGGTTCACCGGCGCCTCGAACGCCTCCGAGGCCGCCGACGCGAAGTCGCCCCGGCAGGCGCCGGTGCTCACCTGGACCGGATCGCCGCGCTGCACGCGGTACGGGGTCACCGTCACCTCGCCCTGCGCGAACGCGTCGGTGGCACAGGAGACGGCGCCGCCACCCGTCAGCAGCAGCACGGCGGCGAGGCAGACACGGACCGGGCGCATGGGACCTCCGGGAGCTCTCACTCCCAGGGTCGCGACGCGGGCGCCCCGCGCATCCGTACGGCGGCGGCACTACGCCGATCCGGTCCCCGCCCACCCGAACGGCGGGTGCGGGCTTGCCCGCAGCGCGCCGCGCGCCGGGTCAGATCAGCTCGACCAGGTCGGCGATCGAGTCGACGATGTGCGAGGGCCGGTACGGGAAGCGCTCCACCTGGTCCGCCCGGGTGAGCCCGGTCAGCACCAGATACGTCTCCATGCCCGCCTCAAGACCGGCCAGCACGTCGGTGTCCATCCGGTCGCCGATCATCGCGGTCGACTCGGAGTGGGCGCCGATCTGGTTGAGCCCGGCGCGCATCATCAGCGGATTGGGCTTGCCGACGAAGTACGGCTCCTTGCCGGTCGCCTTGGTGATGAGCGCGGCGACGGCGCCGGTCGCGGGCAGCGGGCCCTCGGTGGACGGGCCGGTCTGGTCCGGGTTGGTGGCGATGAAGCGGGCGCCGTTCTCGATCAGCCGGATGGCCTTCGTCAGCGCCTCGAAGCTGTACGTGCGGGTCTCGCCGAGGACGACGTAGTCGGGCCGGTGGTCGCTGAGCACGTAGCCGTGGTCGTGCAGCGCGGTGGTCAGCCCGGCCTCGCCGATGACGTACGCGGTGCCGCCGGGGCGCTGGTCGTCGAGGAACTTGGCGGTGGCGAGGGCGGAGGTCCAGATGTTCTGCACGGGCACGTCGAGGCCGATGCGGGAGAGGCGGGCGTGCAGGTCGCCCGGGGTGTAGATGGAGTTGTTGGTGAGCACGAGGAAGGGCTTGCCGGAGTCGCGCAGCCGCTTGATGAAGGCGTCGGCGCCGGGGATCGGGATGCCTTCGTGCATGAGCACCCCGTCCATGTCCGTCAGCCAGGACTCGACCGGCATGCGCTCCGCCATCTGCTCTCTCCAACCGGTGCCTTCGGGGGACGGGGTCACCAGCCTAGACGCAGGAGCGGCGGGACTGACGGGGGCGGAGGGAGAAGAGTGGGGGAGGGGGGAGGGGGCGGGGTCAGCGGTGGGGTGGGTCGGGGGGGTTTCGGGGGGTGCGGCGTCGGCGGGCGGTGGTGAGGAGGAGCGCGGTGCCGAGGAGGAGGGAGCCGGTGGCCGCGGCTGCCGCGGCGGTTGCCGACCCACCCGTAGCCGCGAGGCTCTCCGGCATGGGGGCGGTGCCGGGGAGCCGGGGCGGGGCGGGCGGTACGTCGTGGGGCCACTGCGGTACGGGGGTGCCCTGCGGCGCCGGGGGTGCGGTCGCCGTACCCGGTGGGCCAGGTGCCGGTGGTACGTCCGGCGCTCCCGGGGGTGCCGGAACTCCAGGTGCTGCCCGGCTCCCCGGCGCTTCCGGCGTTGCCGGAACACCAGGTGCCTCCGGGCTTCCGGGCGTTCCCGGTGCTCCCGAAGACCCCGGTGTCCCCGGCGCTTCCGATCCTCCCCGCGCTCGCGGTGTCCCCGGTGCTCCCGGCGAACCCGGCGCCCCCGGCGGGCCGCTCTCCGCCCCGGGCTCCCGTCTCTCCGGGCCCCCGCTCTCCCGCGGCCCGGGCGGTTCCGGGTGGCGTCGTGGGCGTTCCGGTGTCGCGCCCTCCCTCGGCTCCGCCGGGCGCTCCGTCGCGTGCTCCGGTTCCCGCGTCTCGCCGCAGCACCGCCGTCCCCGCTCGATGCCCGTCTCGTAGTCCTTCGACTGCCCCACCCACTCGCCGTCGTCCCCGCGCCGCTGCACCGTCGTCACGTTCACCGTCACCCGCCCCGGCGGAGCGTCCTGGGCGAAGCCGACCCGTAGCCGCACCTCCCGGCTCTCGCCCGCCCGCAGCACGAAGCCGCGGGAGCCGCCCGCGAACACCCCCGCGGCCTCCTGCGCGCCCGTCCGCTCGAAGGCCACCGACCGCCAGCGCCGTGCCCGCTCGTCGTGGAACTCCAGCCGGATGCCGGCAGGCCGCAGCCGCCCGCCGGCCTCGTGGCTGACCACGGCCACGGGGTGCACGTCGCGGCAGGCCCCGGCCGAGGTGTTGTGCAGCCGCAGCGTCAGCTCGCCCCGCGGGCCGCCGGCCCGGAGCGCGGCGCCGTCGCCGTGCAGCGCCGTCCGCACGGGGAAGCGCCCGGCCCCGGGGTCGCCACAGCGCGGCGCGAACGCCCGTCCCGGCGGCGGCTCCTGCCCCGCCGCGGCGCCGACCGCGGCGGCCGCGACAGGGGAGACGGGGCAGAGGAAGAGGGCTGCGGCGGCGGCCGTGACGGCGAAGGCGGAGCGCGGTCCCATGCTCGCGACCGTGCCACGGTCCCCGCACCGGCGAGCGGCGAGGCGACTCCGAACGGCTCAACGCCCGCCCGCATGACGCCCGTCCGGGGCAACCCCCCGGCCCGTACGGGCAGCGCACGCCAACCCCCCGCCCGCCCCTGGCGCGCCGCGGGCCGTGTGGTTGAGTGACGGCCATGGATGGCACCCCTGGCACCCCCCTGCGCGTCGGTCTCTTCGGTTACGGACTCGCCGGGTCCGTCTTCCACGCCCCGCTCGTCGCAGCCACGGACGGGCTGGTGCTCGACACCGTCGTGACCGGCGACCCCGAGCGGCAGAAGCACGTGCGCGCCGCGTACCCGGACGCCACCACCGTCGCCACCGCAGACGACCTCCTCGCCCGCGCCGGCCGCCTCGACCTCGCCGTCGTCGCCTCCCCCAACCGCACCCACGTGCCGCTGGCCACCGCCGCGCTGGAGGCCGGCCTGCCTGTCGTCGTGGACAAGCCGCTGGCCGCCACCGCCGCCGAGGCCGACGAGCTGGCCACCCTCGCCGACGCCCGCGGGCTGCTCCTCTCCGCCTTCCACAACCGCCGCTGGGACAACGACTTCCGCACTCTCGCCGCGCTCCTCGCCGACGGCTCCCTCGGCGACGTCCACCGCTTCGAGTCCCGCTTCGAGCGCTGGCGCCCCGCGCTGCGCGGCGGCTGGCGCGACTCCGCCGACCCGGCGGACGCCGGCGGGCTGCTGTACGACCTGGGCAGCCACCTCGTCGACCAGGCGCTGACCCTCTTCGGCCCGGTGACCTCCGTCTACGCCGAGTCCGACGCCCGCCGGGACGGCTCGGTGGTGGACGACGACGACTTCGTCGCGCTGGTGCACGCCGGAGGCGTCCGTACGCACCTGTGGATGACCGCGATGGCCCCGCAGCTCGGCCCGCGCTTCCGGGTGCTGGGCAGCCGCGCGGGCTACGTGAAGTACGGGCTGGACCCGCAGGAGGCGGCGCTGCGCGACGGCCGCCGCCCGGGGGCCGGGGACGGGACCTGGGGCGCGGAGCCGGAGTCCGCGTGGGGCCGCCTCGGCGCGGGGGAGTCCCCGCTCACCGGCGGCGGCGAACCGGTGCCCACCCTGCCGGGCGCCTACCCCGCGTACTACGCGGGCATCGTCGAGGCCCTGCGCACCGGCACGCTCCCGCCGGTCACCGCCGCGGAGGCCGCGGCGACGCTGCGGGTGCTGGAGGCGGCCCGCCGCTCGGCGGCGGAGGGCCGGGTCGTACGGCTCCCGGAGGGTGCCTGAGCACCCCGGCCGAGCCGGTATGCTTGACGGCGTCGTGCAAGACGACCTGCGCCGCTAGCTCAGTTGGTTAGAGCAGCTGACTCTTAATCAGCGGGTCCGGGGTTCGAGTCCCTGGCGGCGTACGCACTCCGAAGAGCCCGGGCCGGAAGGCCCGGGCTCTTCGCATGTCCGTGGGCCGTCAGCCGAGGCGGTACGCACCGGCCGCGACGGCGTCGCGCACCGCGGCGGCGGTCGCCTCGGGCGGCTGGCCGCCGGTGTCCAGCGCGTGGGTCTCGTACGGGCCGAGGTCGGCGAACTCCCGGTGCATCGCCCGTACGGGCTCGGGGTCGGTCAGCGCGTCGGGGCCGGTGCGGGCGGTGGCGCGGGCCAGGGTCGTGCGCTCGTCGGGGCGCAGGACGACGTAGTGCAGCGGGACGCCGGCGGCGCGGGCGGCGGCGCGGTAGGCGTCGACGAACCAGGGTCCTACGACGCCGTCGAGCACGACGCGGAAGCCGCCGGCGGCGTACCGGGCGGCGGCGCCCGCCGCGACGGCGACGACGGTCTCGTTCTGGCGCCGGGCGGCGGGGAGGTAGGGGGCGATGCCGCCGCGGGCGATGAAGGCCCAGAAGTCGTCGGTGTGGAGGTGGACGCTGGGTTCTGCCTCCCGGGCGAGGAGCCGGGCGACGGTCGTCTTGCCGGCCCCGGGCGGCCCGCTGACGACGAGGATGTCGCCGAGCGGGTGGCCGGGGGCGGCGTCCGCGGCTTCGCCCGGGTCGTCTGCCGCCACCACGCGGTCGGACCGCCCGCGGGACGCCTTCACCAGCTCGGCGTTGGGTGCGTCGTTCGCGTCGATCCAGGCGCGGGAGGCGGCCGTGGTACGGCCGAAGCCCACGTGCCGCGCCATCAGCCGTGCGTCGCGTACGGCGTCGGGGGCGTCGACGTACCAGACCTCGGCCATCAGCTCCCGCGCCGTGCGCCAGCCGGGGAGGTCGCAGGCGAGGTAGTTGCCCTCGGTGACGATCAGCCGGGTGCCGGGCGGGACGTGGTGCCGGGCGGCGACGGGCTCGTCCAGCGCGCGGTCGAAGTCCGGTACGTACACCTCGGCGTCGGGCTCCTCCGCGAGCCGGCGCAGGAGGGCGGCGTAGCCGCCGGCGTCGAAGCTCGGCTCGGAGCCCTTGCGGTCGCGCAGGCCGAGGCGGTCGAGCTGGGCGTTGGAGAGGTGGAAGCCGTCGAGCGGCACGTACGCGGCGGCGGCGGCCCCGTGCCGCGCGCGCAGCGCGGCGACGAGCGCGCGGGCGAGCGTCGACTTCCCGGCCCCGGGTGCCCCCGCGAGCCCCAGCACGGCCCTCGGCCCCCCGCGGAGGAGGGCCCACGCATCGTCGGCCAGCAGTTCGCTACGCATTGCCGCACCCTACGACGCCGGGCCCAACCCGCCGTATCCGGGCCGCGATCGGGGTGCGGGTAACATTCCGGGCGGAGCGGCGGTGGCGCAATGGCTGACGCAGCAGACTTAGGATCTGTGGCCCCTGACCGGGCTTGAGGGTTCGAATCCCTCCCGCCGCACGCAACCCGCTGCGCGGGGCACGGCGGGGTCGGCGGCGCGATCTCGCTGCGCGGGCGCGGGATCTGAAATCCGGGTGGCTGGACGCGCAGGCCCGGGCGCGCATCGGACCGACCGGCGCCTGCGGCGCAGGGCGTACGGACGAAGGCGGCGCCGGCGGCGCCCGTCGCGGCGGCGACGCAGGGAAGCCCGCGCGCCGTACGGCCCTCGGCCCCCTGCGCGGAGGCGAGGGCGGATTCGAGCCGGCGGATGCGTTGTCGGCGAACCCACACCGCGCCGCCCACTGCGCGGGCGCGAAGGCGGGATCGGCCACGGCCCGCGTCTGCCCTGCGGCGGGCAGGCGCGTAGCCCCAGCGCTGCTCCGCGCCGCTACCCGGCGGCCACCGGTGCCGCTCGCCCCGCGACGGCCGGGTGCCCAGCGCCCGCACGCCTCCGGCGCCCGCACGCGCCCGGCACGGCCCACGTCCTCCGGCCCGCTTCTTCCGGCCACCGCCCACCGGCCCTCGTTCCCCGGCCCGTCGGCCCCCGGCACCGTGCGTCACCCGACCGTGCTTGCGGCACCTGGTCGCCCGGTCCGCCCGCCGGCAGCCTCTCCCCGGTCGCCCGCGGCTGCGTAGCCGTGCCCTACAGCGACAGGGCCAGCAGCAGGTTCGCTGCCTCTCTGTTCAGTCTTTCTGCTGCCGCGCGTAGGCGGTGGGTCTGGTTTACCGGGAGGGACAGGGCCACGCAGCCTATGTCCAGGCCCGCCGTGAGGGGGACCGCCGCGCAGACCGTGCCGACCGCATACTCCTGGAGGTCCAGGGTCGGGACCGTGGCCACCTGGCGGTCCAGGGCGCCCAGGAGCGCCGCCTCGCTCGTGATCGTGCGGGACGTCAGACGCGCCGCGCGGTGGCGGGACAGGTGGTCGCGGCGGGCGTCGTGGTCCAGTTGGGTCAGGAGGCACTTGCCTATCGCCGTCGCGTGCGCCGCCGAGCGGAAGTCCACCCACTCGTTCACCCGCGGCGTCCCCGGCGCGTCCGCGACCTGCGTGACGCGGACCTCCCCGTCCTCGTACCGGCCGAGGTATATCGCCGCCCGCGTCGCCTTCCGCAGCTCGTTCATCTCCCGCCGCAGCTTGTCGTGCACCGCCCGCGTCCGGCTCCCGCCCGCGCCGAGCAGCGCCACCGCCTCGCCGGTGGTGTACGAGCCGTCCTCCAGCCGCTCCAGGTACCGCTGCCTGCGCAGCGTCAGCAGCAGGTGCGCCAGGGGCCCCGGCGGCAGGCCGGTCTCGCGGGCGAGCCGGGCGACGGGCACCCCCTCGCCGCCGTGCCGGGCCGCGGACTCCAGCACGCGGAGAGCGTGCCCTACGGAGGGGAAGGATGCCGCGGGTTCGTCCGTCGGCTTGAGGCGCCGGCCCGGGGGCTGGTCCCCGGGAGGCGGGTGCAGGACCGCCACGTGGTCTCCCTGAAGTGTCCCCTCAGGTGTTCCCCGCTTTCCCTGCCGTCAGGCCCCGGAAGTCCCCTCCTCCCCGTAGTTGTCCATATCTCACTGTTCTCCCCCCGGAAGCACGCCGGCGGGCGTCCTCCGTGACCGGAGGGCGCCCGCCAGATGGCGTCCGCCGCGTCTCAGAGGATCGCGTTCAGGAACTGCTGCGTACGCTCGTTCTCCGGCTCGCTGAAGATCTTCTCCGGCGGGCCGGACTCGATGATCTTTCCGGCGTCGAACATCAGCACGTCGTCGGAGATGTCCCGGGCGAAGTTCATCTCGTGGGTGACGCACAGCATCGTGATGTCCGTCGTCTGCGCGATGTCCCGCAGCAGGTCGAGCACGCCCGCCACCAGCTCCGGGTCCAGCGCCGAGGTGACCTCGTCCAGCAGCAGCACCTGCGGGCGCATCGCCAGCGCGCGGGCGATCGCCACGCGCTGCTGCTGGCCGCCGGAGAGCTGGGTGGGGTACTTGTCGATGTGCTCGGTGAGGCCCACCAGCTCCAGCAGCTCCCGCGCGCGGGTCTCCGCCTCGTCCTTCCCCATCCCCAGCACGTGCACCGGGGCCTCGGTGATGTTCCGCATCACCTTCATGTTCGGGAAGAGGTTGAACTGCTGGAACACCATGCCGATGTTCTTGCGCACCTCGCGGATGTGGTTCTCGCCCGCCGGCTCCAGCTTGCCGTTGCGCTCCTCGTGGAAGAGGTAGTCGTCGTTGACCTTGATGGTGCCGCTGTCCGGCTTCACCAGGGTCATCAGCAGCCGCAGGATCGTCGTCTTGCCGGAACCGGAGGGCCCGATGAGCGTCACGTGCTTGCCCGACGAGACGTCGAAGCACAGGTCGTCCAGGACGACGTTGTCGCCGAACCGCTTGGTCACGTTGTGGAAGCGGATCAGCTCGCTGCCGTCCACGGGCGGGTTCTCGGTGGTGGAGTCAGGTGTTGTTGACAAGGCGACGCTCCAGGACTCGGATCAAGAGGGAAGCGGGGTACGCGATCACGATGAACGCCACGCCCACGACGGTGATGGCCTCGGTGGTGAAGGTCTCGTTGCTGAACTGCCGGGCCTCGCCGAGCATGTCCAGCGCGCCGATGACGGCGATCATCGGCGAGTCCTTGAGCATCGCGACCACGTAGTTGCCCAGCGCGGGCACCACCCGGCGGATGGCCTGCGGCAGGATCACGGACGACCACGTCCGGCCGCGCGACAGGCTGAGCGCCTTCGCCGCCTCCCACTGGCCGACCGGCACGCCGTCGATGCCCGCGCGGTACACCTCGGCGGTGTACGTCGAGTAGTGCAGGCCCAGGCCGACGATGCCGGTGGTGAGCGGGGACATGGACGGACCCCACTGGGGCACCACGTAGAACAGGAAGAACAACTGCACCAGCAGCGGCGTGTTCCGGATGAACTCGGTGACCGCGGTCACCGGCCAGCGGACCCACCGCTGCGGCGCGCGCTGCGCCATGGCCCAGACCAGGCCGAGGGCGAAGGCTATCAGCGTGCCGAGCGCCAGGGCCTGGAGCGTGACCAGCACGCCGTCCCAGAACCGTGGCATGAAGTCGTCGACGACCTCCCAGTCGAACGTCATCCCAGACCTCCAGCGCCTTGAGTGCTCGCCTGCATGGACTCACCGCTGGGGCTGAGCTTGCGGGAGAGCAAGCCGTTCCTCTTCTCCGGAGCCCGGCCCACCCCCGCTTTGGCCCGGCGCTCCAGCATCCGCATGAGGCGGGTGAGGATGAACGCGAGAATGAAGTACAGGACCAGCAGCAGCGTGTAGATCGGCGCGCTCTCGTTCTTCGCCAGCCGCAGCAGGTTCCCGGCGAACGTCATGTCGGCGACGGCGATGACCGACACCAGCGACGTGCCCTTCAACAGCTCGATCAGCAGGTTGTTGAACGGCGGGATCATCTCGGGCCACGCCTGCGGCAGCTCTATGCGCCGCAGCCGCTGCCAGCGGGTGAAGCTGAGCGCGATGCCCGCCTCCCGCTGCGCCGCGGGCACCGCCGCCAGCGCGCCGCGGACGATCTCGGAGCCGTACGCGCCGTAGGTCAGGCCGAGCGCCAGGGTGCCGGACCACAGCGGCACGAACTGCCAGCCGAGCATCAGCGGCACCGCGAAGGCCATCCAGAACATGAAGATCAGCGCGGACATGCCGCGGAAGATCTCGAAGTACGCGCCGGCCAGGAACCGCACGATCCAGAACCGCGAGGTCCGCAGCGTGCCGATGACGAGCGCCACGACGGCGGACAGCAGCGCGCTGTAGACCAGCACCTGGATCGTGACCCAGATGCCCGGGAGGAACCACTCCCGGAAGAAATCCCAGCTCATCATCAGGGACACAGCTCCTTCACCGTCAGGTCCGTCATCTCCCGTTCGGTGAAGCCGAAGGGCTTGACGATACGCAGCAGCTCGCCGCTGTCCTTGAGCTTGTGCAGCTCCGTGTTGAAGGCGTCGCGGAGGTTCTTCTCCGAGAGCCGGAACGCGAAGCCGCCGGCGCCGTACGCGGGCTCACCGTCGACGATCGGCTGGAACGGCTTCGTCCCCTCGGCCCGCTTGGAGCCCCTGACCGCGTTGTTCACGGTGACGCTGGTGCCGGCGAAGGCGTCCACGCGGCCCTGCTCGACGGCCTCCAGGCCGGCGACCTGGTCCGGCAGGACCAGGACTTCCTTGACGCCGTTGGCCTTCGCGTAGTCGATCTCGGCGTACGCGGTGCCGCTGGCCAGCTTCAGGCCCTTCTCGGCGATGTCCTTGTAATCCCCGATGCCGTGCGGGTTGCCCTTCTTCACGATGAAGGCGTCCAGCATCAGATAATCGGGGTCCGCGAACAGCACCTGGGCACACCTGTCCGGGTTGATGTACATTCCCGCGGACACCACGTCGAACAGCGCCACCTTGAGCCCCGGGATCAGCGCCCCGAACTCCACCGGCACCGGTTCGATCTTCGGGATCCCCAGCCGCTTGAAGACCACCTCGGCGATGGCCGGTGCCTCCCCGACGGCGTCGCCGTCCTCGTTGATATAGCCGAAGGGCACCTCGCCGGCGATGCCGACCTTGACGACGCCGCGGTCCCGCAGCTCTTCGAGCAGGTCACCCCCTTCGACGGTGCCGTCCGCCTCGGCCGTCCGGCTGCAACCGGCGGCCCCGCCGATCGCGCCGGCCGCGCCGACGGCGGCGGCTGATGCGAGCAGCGAGCGGCGCCTCAGCCCGCCCGGCCCGCTTCTCGTCTCGTTCTCACCACGTAGAACCATGGGCGCGCGGCTACCCGTCCCCGCCGAAGTTATGCGGGTCGGTTCCGGCCGGTGATCCTCCCGTTATCGTGGGATACACCGAACGAGGGAGTGGTGCATGTCTGCACGATTTGTCGAAGTCTCTCTGACCAAGCGGGGCGTCCGCTGCACGGCGAAACTGCTCGACGACAGAGCCCCCATGACCTGCGCCGCGGTCTGGAACGCGCTACCGCTCGGCGGCGACGTCTACCACGCGAAATACGCCCGCAACGAGATCTACGCCCTGCTCCCCGCGTTCGCGCCCGCCGAGCCGCCGCTGGAGAACCCCACGGTCACCCCCATCCCCGGGGACCTGTGCTACTTCAGCTTCACCGACACCGTGCTCGGCACCGCCAGCTACGGCTACGAGACGGAGGCCAAGCACCAGGGCCGCGCCAGCGTCGTCGACCTCGCGCTCTTCTACGAGCGGAACAACCTGCTCATCAACGGCGACTCCGGCTGGGTCCCCGGCATCGTGTGGGGCTCGGTCGTGGAGGGGCTGGACGAGATGGCCGCCGCCTGCCAGGACCTCTGGCGCGCCGGCGCGCTCGGCGAGACCCTCAACTTCCGCCGGCTCTGACCCGGACGGCGGTACGGGGCCGCGGACAGCGGCCCCGTAGCGCCGTGACGGCTCAGCCCAGGGCCGGCGGCCGGATGCCGTCCGCGATCCCCGACTCGTACAGCGCCTGCGCCGTGCGCAGCACCAGCGCGTCCCGGTGCCGCGCCGCGACGATCTGCAGCCCCACCGGCAGCCCCGCCCCGTCCACCCCGCAGGGCAGGCTCACGGCCGGCTGCTGCGTGAGGTTGAAGGGGTACGTGAACGGGGTCCACCCCGTCCACCGGGTGAACCCCGAGTCCTTCGGCACCTCCGCCCCCGCCTCGAACGCCGTGATCGGCACGGTCGGCGTGACCAGCACGTCGTACGTCTGGTGGAAGCGCCCCATCGACTGCCCGAGCGCCATCCGCACGTCCACCGCGGCCAGGTAGTCCAGCGCGCTGTACCGCTCGCCCAGCTCCACGATCTCCTTCAGCCCCGGATCCAGCAGCTCCCGCGCGCCGGGAGCGTACGGCTGCACCACCCGCGCGGCGCCGCTGAACCACAGCGTGTGGAACGCCTCCTGGCAGGCGGCGAGCCCTTCGCACAGCCGCGGGTCGGCCTCCTCCACGTACGCGCCCAGGTCGGAGAGCCGCTCCACCGCGCCCCGTACCACCGCGGCCACCTGCCGGTCCACGGGCACCTGCCCGCCGAAGGACGGGCTGTACGCCACCCGCAGCCCCCGCACGCCGTCCGCGGCCCCGTCCAGAGCGTCGACGAAGCCGCCCTCGGGCGGGCCGAGCTGCGACCAGTCCCGCGGGTCCGCGCCGCTGATCACGTCCATCATCAGCGCCGTGTCCCGGACGTCCCGCGTCATCGGCCCGACGTGCGCCAGCGTGCCGAACGGGCTCGCCGGATACAGCGGCACCCGCCCGTACGTGGCCTTCAGCGCGACGATCCCGCAGAACGCCGCCGGGATCCGCACCGAGCCGCCGCCGTCCGTGCCCAGGCTCAGCGGCCCCGCGCCCAGCGCCACCGCCGCCGCGCTGCCGCCGCTGGAGCCGCCGGTGGTGCGGCCCGCGTCGTACGGGTTGACGGTGACCCCGCTCAGCGGGCTGTCCGTGGTGCCCTTCCAGCCGAACTCCGGCGTCGTGGTCTTGCCCAGGAACACCGCCCCGTGCTCGCGCAGCCGCGCCACCGAGGGGCCGTCCTCGTCCCACTCCCGGTCCGGATCGACGAGCCTGGAGCCGCGCAGCGTGGGCGCGCCGCGCTCCAGGATCATGTCCTTGACGGTCACCGGCACGCCGTCGAGCAGCCCGGCGGGCTCGCCGCGCTGCCAGCGGCGCGCGGACGCCTCGGCGCGGGCGAGCGCGGCGTCCCGTACCGCGTCGCCGGGGGTGACGAAGGCGTTGGTCAGCTCCTGCGCCCGGTCCGCGCGCGCGAGGGCCGCGCGGGTGGCCTCGACGGGCGACAGCTCGCCCGCGCGGTAGCCGCGCAGCAGCTCCACCGCCGTGAGATCCGCCGGATCCGTGCTCCCCGTCATCCCGCCGCCTCCTGAGTCGTCCGTCACCTTCTCCGCATTCTGCGTCACCGTACGTACCCGACCTGCTTGTCCACGACGTTGAAGAGCGGCCGGCCCGCCTCCCAGAGGCCGAACAGCTCCAGGAACTGGTCGGACAGCGCCCCGCGCCAGCCCACGATGTCGCCGCTCATGTGCGGCGAGACGAACAGCCCCGGCACCTGCCACAGCGGGTCCTCGGGCGCCAGCGGCTCGTTCTCGAAGACGTCCAGGGCCGCCGCCGCGATCTCCTGCTGCTCCAGCGCCGCGACCAGCGCCGTGGTGTCGACCAGCGGGCCGCGGCCGACGTTGATGAACCGGGCCCGGTCCGGCATCGCCGCGAACGCGTCGCTGCCGAACATCCCGCGGGTCTCCTCCGTGAGCGGTGCCGCGCAGACCACCCAGTCGGCCTCCACCAGCAGCGCGGGCAGCTCCGCCTGGCCGCGTACGCCCTCGCGTGCGGTCCTGCCCACCAGCTCCGTACGCACGTCCAGGCAGCCCAGCGTCTCCGCGATGGCCCGCCCGATCGGCCCGGCGCCCACCACCACCGCCCGGGTCCCCGCGAGCCGCAGGGTCTCGCGGTGCTGCCAGCGGCGCTGCCGCTGCCGCTCCCAGGTGCCCGGCAGGTCCTTGGCCATCGCCAGCACCAGCCCGGCCACGTACTCTGCGATGGGTTGGTCGAAGACCCCGCGGGCGTTGGTCAGCACGGTGTCCGAGGCGGCGAACTCGGGGGAGAGCACATGGTCGACCCCGGCGCTCGGGGTGTGCACCCATCCGGGTCGCGGCCCCGGCCCCGGCCAGGCTCTGCGCACCGCGGGGGAGGTGAAGTCCCACACCAGCACCACGTCGGCGGAGGGCAGCAGCTCGGCGAGGCCGTCCTCGCCCGTGCTGATCACTTGGGCCCGGCCGCGGAGTCGGTCCAGGTCGGGCGGCGGATCGTCATCGAGGACGAGCACGCGGATATCGGACATAGGAAGGAAACCGTCCCGCAATGTGGCACTGCTGCAATGGGGTCCGGTGGCGGGGGCAGTACTGCATCCATCACCGGATGTAGCCTGAAAGAGAAGGCGGAAAAACGTCGGAGATGCGAGGATTGACCACGCTAGGGGTGTGCCTCTACCTTCGTCAATAACCGCATCTGCCACTGCGTCCCGGTCGCTCACCGGCTGCTCCAGATGATTTACCTTCCCCCAGCCCTCCGTACGAATGGGGCATCCTCATGGACGTCTCTTTTCTGGGCGGACCACAGCCACAGCGTGGTGTGGGTGTCGTAGCCCCTTTTGACTTCGCGCTCGACCGCGAGCTCTGGCGATGGGTGCCGGACGATGTGTCCCTGCATCTGACGCGCACGCCCTACGTCCCCGTCGAGGTCAGTCTCGACCTGGCCAGACTCGTGAGTGAGCACCAGACCCTGCGCGAGGCGGTGCGGGCCCTGACCGCCGTCTCGCCCGAGGTCATCGCCTACGCGTGCGCGTCCGGCAGCTTCGCCGACGGCCGCATGGGCGAGCGCGCCATGACCGCCGCCATGTCGTCCGCCGCCGCCGTGCCGGCGCTGACGACATCCGGAGCCATGCTCGCGGCGCTGAACGAGATCGGTGCCCGTCGCACCGCCATCGTCACGCCGTATACACCGTCCGTCACCGGAGCCCTGGAGGACTTCCTCGAAGAAGGCGGCATCGAGGTCACGGGGCGCGCCAGCCTCGGCCTGACCCGGCACATCTGGCGGGTGCCGTACCGGCAGGTCGTCGAGATGGCGCGGATCGCGGTCGCGCAGGGCTCCCCGGACGCGCTGTTCATCAGTTGCACCAACCTGCCGACGTACGACGTCATCCCGCAGCTCGAAGCGGAGCTGCGGATGCCGGTGCTCTCCGCGAACCAGGTCACGGTCTGGGAAGCCCTGCAGCGCATCGGCAAGGAGGCCGTGGGCCCTTACCAGGCGCTGCTGGACCCGGCAGCGCGGCTCGGCTGGGCGTCCATGGCGCCCCCGGACGCCACGGTGCTCCCGGATGTGACGGTGCTGTCGGCGGAGCCGCCGGGAGGGCCGCCCGAGGTCCCCGCCCCGCCCGCGGACATGGCCGCCCCGCCGCCCCCGCCGGAGGCGGCGCTGGCGGGCTCCGCGCAGGCACAGGACGCCGACGCGGCGGACGCGGCGGAGCCGCTGTGGCCGGACGATCCCGGGCAGTGGCCGGCGTAGGGCGGCGCGGACCGGCGTAGGCCGGCGCAGGAAGCACACCGGAGACCCGGCGTGGGGGAGTGCCCACGCCGGGATACGCACGTTCACGTAGGGAGGCAGTGTGCGGCAGACCGCGAAGGCGACCGCGACCGTCGGGTTCCTCTACCCCGGGTACTCGGCCGAGGACGACTACCCCCGCATCCAGGACATGCTCGGCGGCGGGACGGCGCTGCCGCTCGTCCACACCGACATCGGCGAGGACGCCCACCGCGTGGACGCCCTGCTGGAGATGGGCTCCGCCGCCCGGCTGGCCGCCGGCGTGGACCAGCTCAAGGCCCGGGGGGCGCAGGCGGTGGTCTGGGCGTGCACCAGCGCCAGCTTCGTCTACGGTCCCGAGGGCGCGGCGCGGCAGGTGGCCGAGCTGTCCGAGACCGCGGGGCTGCCGGCCTCCAGCACGTCCTTCGCCTTCGCGCGCGCGGTGGCGGAGCTGGGCGTGCGGCGGGTGGCGGTGGCCGCGACGTACCCGGAGGACGTGGCGGAGCTGTTCGCCGTGTTCCTCAAGGCGGGCGGCGCCGAGGTCACGTCGACGCGCGGCAGCGGGATCATCACCGCCGCCGAGGTCGGCACCTGGGCCAGGGACGAGGTGCTGGAGCTGGCCCGGGCGGGCGACCACCCGGACGCGGACGCGGTGCTGCTGCCGGACACGGCGCTGCACACGGCGGCGTACGTCGCCGAGGTGGAGGCCGCGCTCGGCAAGCCGGTGCTCACGGCGAACCAGGTCACTGTCTGGGAGGGCCTGCGCCTCCTGGGCCGCCGGGCGGCGGAGCCGGCGCTGGGGCGGCTCTTCACCGCCCGGGGCTGACCGCGGGCGCCCGGGGGTGTACGCGCCGGTGCGACGGGCGTACGAGCCGGGCGCGGGACGTACACGACGGCCGGAAGGCGACGCCCTCCGGCCGTCCTACAGCAGCCGCTCGACCCGCTCGGCCGGCACGGCCCGGGAGTAGAACCAGCCCTGCGCCGTGTCGCAGCCGATCCGGCGCAGCCGCTCGGCCTGCTCGCCGCTCTCCACGCACTCCGCCGTGACGCTGATGCCCAGCCGGTGCGCCAGGTCGACCAGGGCCTCGACGATCGTCTCGTCCGCCGGGCTCGGGTGCTCGGCGGAGCTGAAGCCGCGCACGAACGATCCGTCGAGCTTCAGCGCGGACACCGGCAGCCTGCTGAGGTACGCGAGGTTGGAGTAGCCCGTACCGAAGTCGTCGATGGCGATGCCGACGCCCATCTCGCTCAGCTCCTGGAGCGCCTGCAGCGGCCGGCCCGCCGAGCCCATGACCGCCGACTCCGTCAGCTCCAGTTGCAGCAGCCGCGGCGGCAGGCCCGTCTCCTCCAGGATCTGCGCGACATCGGCGACCAGGTCGGAGTCCCACACCTGCCGCACGGCGACGTTGACGCTGACGAACACCGGGTCCGCGGGGCGCAGCCGGCGCCAGCCGGCCGCGCGGCGGCAGGCGGTGGCCAGCACCCAGCGGCCGAGCGGCACGATCGCGCCGTTCTCCTCGGCCAGTCCGATGAACCGATTCGGCGTCAGCGTGCCGAGCTTCGGGTGCTGCCAGCGCACCAGCGCCTCCACGCCGCGCACGCTGCCGTCGCCGAGGTCGATGAGCGGCTGGTAGTCGAGCGTGAACTCGCCGCGCTCGATGGCCGGGCGCAGCGTGGAGGAGAGCGCCTGCCGGGTCATGCGGTGGGCGTTGCGCTCGGGGTCGAAGAGGGTCCAGCGGGCCTTGCCGTCAGCCTTCGCCCAGTACAGCGTGGTGTCGGCGGCCTGCATCAGGGCCGTGGCCGTCTGCCCGCTGGCCGCGCGCTCGACGACGCCGATGCTCGCCGAGACCGCGAGCCGCTGCCCGGCGAGGTCGAACGGCTCCTGGAGCGCGTCGAGCAGCCGCTGCGCCAGCTCGCCGAGCTGCTCCGTACCGGCGGAGCGGGCCACCAGCACCGCGAACTCGTCGCCCCCGAGCCGGGCGACCGTGATGCCGTGCTTCTCGGCCTTGCCCGCCTCCGCGGTGCAGGCCACCAGCCGGCGGGCGACGGCGGCGAGCAGCCGGTCGCCCACGCGGTGCCCGAGGGTGTCGTTGACGGCCTTGAAGCCGTCGAGGTCGAGGTACGCGAGCCCGACGCGCCCCGCCGCGCCCGGCGCCGGCGCCGCCGCCCGCGTGCGCGTACGGGATCCGCCCTGCCCGCGGCCCCGGCCGGCGCCGCCGTGCTCGGCCGCGGGCTCCTCCGCCTGCCTGGCCTCCTGGAGCGCGCCGGTGAGCCGCTCGAAGAACAGCTCCCGGTTCGGCAGCCGGGTCACCGGGTCGTGCATCTTCAGATGGCGCAGCTTCGCGCGCAGCTCGCGCTGCTCGGTGACGTCCGAGAGCGACAGCAGCGCCCGGCCGCCGGACAGCGGGGTGAGGGTCATCTCGACCGACAGCGACCGGCCGTTCGCGTCCTTCATCCGCCGCGTACAGCGCAGCGAGGCGCGCCTGCCCTGGAGCACGTCGACGAAGCCGGCCCAGCTCCACGGCTCGTCGCGCAGCCCGGTCAGCTCCGCCGCCGAGGCGCCGGCGAGACCGCTCTCACCGGCGCCGACCAGCTCCTGCATCCGGCTGTTCGCGGCCCGTACGAGGCCGTCGCCGCCCACGACGGCCATCGCGAGCTGTGCCCCGTCGAAGGCGGCGCGGAAGTCGTCCACGGGCGCGCCCGCGGGCAGGTGACGTTCCGTGACCGCCTGGAGTGAGGTCCCGGGCCCGCAGCCCGGCCCTTCGAGAGATACGCTCACCGCTCGCTCCCGCCCGTGGGGACCGCTCGGCTCCGCCGCTGCAGAGCCACAGCGCTGGAAATGTGCCCGATCATAGGGCTACCGGCTGTGTCGATCCAGTGACGCCGCTACGGCGCGGAAAGCGCTGAGCCGGATGGGGCCGGGAGTGATCGCACATGGCCGCCTCCTGCCGGGCGAATGACCAGATGTGACTTTGTGTTACCCGCACATGCTCCTGATCTCCCCTCTCGTCCCGCCCCGGAGTCACCCGTGTGGGGCACTGGAACAGGACGGACGGGAACAAACACGAACAAAGTGGGCTGTGTTCCCTACTCTTCCGAGCCGATGAGGTCGATGTGGCCCACCCATCCATACCCCCTGTGGAACAGGACCAGTCGCGCGCGTTGCACCGGGCCGCCGCCGTGGCGACCTCGCTCTCCGCCGTCATGGCCACCTCCCTCATCGCCGACCCGGTCGGCGCCCAGCCGGGACACCCCTGCGCGCTGGAGCGGACCGCCGCCCACCACTCCGAGGGGATCGCCGGCTGGGATCCGGCCTACCCGCGGCCGAAGAAGACCCTCGACGCGGTGATGGTGTATCTCTCCTTCCCCGATTCGGAGCCGCTGACCTCCCCGGACGAGCTGACCGGGGACCATTTCCCGGCCACCGCCGAGTTCTTCGAGCGGGCCTCGTACGGCCAGTTCCGGCTGCAGGTCGACGCGCGCGAGCGGTGGATACGCATGCCGTCGGACTCCCTGTCGTACGGCATCGCCCGTGACTGGGACCCGGCGGCGCGCAGCCGTTTCCTGAACGACGCGGTGTCCGCGGCCGATCGGAAAGTGGACTTCCGTGATTTCGACGTGGTCTATTTTGTCGCCGACCCGGATGCCCCCGGTGTGGATTCCGATGCCACCAAGGTGGTCAACTTCGAAACCCCGATGCGCGCCGACGGCACCGACCTGCACCGCATCGTCACCGTCTTCGAGCAGCACCCGCCCGACCGCAACGTCCTCGCCCACGAGACCGGCCACGTCTTCGACCTCCCCGACCTCTACCACCGCCCGCTCGACGGCAGGGCCGACTGGGACACCCACGTCGGCGACTGGGACCTCATGGGCAGCCAGTTCGGGCTGGCGCCCGACCCCTTCGGCTGGCACAAGTGGAAACTCGGCTGGCTGGGAGACGACCAGGTCGGCTGCGCCGCGAACCCCGGGTCTGACCGCTTCACGCTGCACGCGCTGTCCGCCCCCACGAGCCCGCGGACGCGCCCGCGCGGGGCCACGGAGACGCAAGCGGAGAACGGGGCAGGGGAGGTCCGGGGGCGACGGGACGCGGGAGGTGCGGGTGCCGGCGGGGGCGCAGGGGATGCGGGAGGCCCGGGGGACCGGGGCGAGCCGGGCGAGCACGGCGAGCCGGCCGAGCGCAGGGAGCGGGGCGGGAACGGCAAGGGGACGGCGGTCCTGCGGCGCGACACCAGGCTCGTGGTCGTGCCCACCGGCGCCACCACCGCCATCGCCGTCGAGGCCCGCGGCCGCTACGCCAACGACCGGCACGCCTGCACCGAGGGCGTCCTCGTCTACCGCGTCCACACCGGCACCGACTCCGGCGGCGGCCCCGTCGAGGTCGTCGACGGCCACCCCCGCACCGCCGCCTGCCACGACACCTCCGTCTACCCGCCGCTCGCCGACGCCCCGCTGGGCGAGGGCGAGAGCCTGGAGCTGAAGCGCGAGGGCGTACGCGTGGAGGTCACCGGGCGTACGGCGGACGGGGGCTGGGGCGTACGGATCGTACGGGGCGCGGCGAAGCGGGGGTGAACCCGGCGGCGCGGGTGCCGGTGCCGCGGATGCCGTGCCGTGCCGTCGCGGGATGTGGCCCGGAACGCGGACCGGGCGCCTTCGGAGATCCGAAAGCGCCCGGGTCGACGGTCTTGCGTGCTGTACGCCGTCAGGGACTCGAACCCCGGACCCGCTGATTAAGAGTCAGCTGCTCTAACCAACTGAGCTAACGGCGCCTGTCGACGTGGACGACCTTAGCACCCGGCCCCCGGAGATCGAAAATCGGTATTCGGGAGCGGCCACCGCGGCCCGTACGCACCCCCACAGCAACTCCTTCGGGCCCGGCAGCCACGGGAACCGCACCTCCGGCGCGACCAGCCAGCGCGCCGCCCCCGCGCCGGCGCCCTCGTGCCGCCCGTACACCGGCGGCAGCATGACCGCGTCCCCCGGCCCGTGGCAGAGTGCCGGGGGCAGCCCGGGGCGCCACTCCTCCCAGGACAGCAGGGCGGGCAGCCGGGCGGCGGTGCCGGGGGCGGCGAAGAGCAGCGTCCGGTCGCGTACGGCCGCGGCGGGGCCGCTGCCCGCGCCCTGCGCCCACAGCAGCTCCAGCACCCGGCGGCCCGGCAGCGCGGGGAAGCTCACCACGTCGAACGCGCCGCCGCAGGGCAGCACGGCGGGCGCCGCGGGGCGCTGTGACCACAGCGCGTGCACGCTGCGCGGGAAGGGGCTGGCGGAGGCGAGCCAGTCGGCGCCCGCGGGGGTCACGTCGCTGGCGGGAGTGTCCGATGCGTGACGGTTCATGGAAACCACATCTACGCGCGCTGCCGCACGCCTCCGTACAGATCACCGGAACCGGGGACAGGACGGCGGGGAGGCGAGTATTCTGCGGCGGTTTGCGCGCGTGTGACCTGTCCTCGCGCGCGTGCTACGTCTCCGAAGGGGACCCCGTGCCGCCGCCCGCGAGGAGGTCGCGGCCGTACTCGACCATCCGCTTCGCGTAGTCCTCGGTCCAGTCCGCCCGTTCCGCGATCGCCGCCGGCGTCAGCCGGTCGAACCGCTTGGGGTCGGCGAGCTGCGCCGCCGCCATCGCCTGGTACTCGATGGCCCGGTCGGTCGCCGCCCGGAAGGCCAGCGTGAGGTCGGTGGCGCGGGCCAGCAGCTCGCCGGGGTCCTCGATCGACTCCAGGCCGAAGAAGTGCTCGGGGTCGGGCTCCGCGAGCGGCGGCTCGAAGAGCAGCGCGGCGGGCCGGCGCGGGGTGCGCGGCTGCTCCGTCCGGCCTGGCCGAGCCGGGTCCGGCTCCGTCATAGGGGTCCTCCACTTGCCTCTGTGCCACCGCCCATTGTCCCCCGCCGCGCAACCCCGCCCCTGTACGGCGCCGCGGGACCGCCCGTACGGGCGCGTGCCGGGCCGGCGCTCACGCCCGTACACGATGGTCCGCCAGGTGCGCCAGCACCGCCTGGTGGGCCTCCCAGCCGTCCGGGAACTTGACCGCCGCGCCGAGCTGCACCGGCTCCGTCGACGGGTGCTCGTCGAGCAGCTCGGGCACGCCCGCCCGGCAGACGACGACGCACGCGTGCCGGTGCCGCGAGGCGAGCACGCACAGGCGCCCGGTCTCCAGGTGGAACGCCGTCGCGTCCGGGCGTCCCGACAGCGGGTGCAGCACCACCGTGACGTCGAACTCCATGCCCTGCAGCCGGTTCGCCGTGTCCACCGTCACCGCGTCCCCGGCCTCCGCGGGCAGCGTCCGCGCGAGCGCGGCCCGTACCGCCGCGGCCTGGTCCCGGTGCGCCGTGCCCACCGCGATCCGGTCCGCCGTCAGCTCGCCCTCGCCGCGCTCCGAGGCCGTCGTGCCGCGCCGCTCCAGCAGCCGCCGCACCACCTGCGCCACCGCCGCCACCGCCGCCGGGTCGGTCCGCGGCGTGTGCGCCGCCGGTAGCTCCAGCAGCCCCCAGCCGCTCGCCGCCGCCTCGTCCAGCACCCGGTCGGCGCCCGACCCGTCCGACCGCTCCGCGAACGCCAGCCGCCGTTCACCCGGGCCCGTACCGCTCCGGAACGGCGTGAAGGGGTAGAACGCCCGGGACACCAGCGGCCCGGCCGACGCCGGCAGCCGCCAGGACACCGGCAGCCGGTGCTGCGGCAGCCCCGGATGGTGCGCCAGCAGCGTCGTCACGGCGCTGGCCGCGGGGTCCCAGGCCAGCCCCGACCACTGCTCGGCGCCGACCGCGCTGAACGGGTCGAGCTGCCCGGGGTCGCCCACGAACAGCGCGCGCTCGAAGAGCCCGGCGACGGAGAGCAGCGCGTCGGAGCGCATCTGGTACGCCTCGTCCACGATGGCGTGCTCCCAGCGCTCGGCGCCCACGCCCTCCTTCGCCCGGGCCGCGGCGACGTAGGCCCACTTCGCGGCGGTGGAGGCGATGACGCCGAGCCCGGCGAGATCGGCGAGGCTCGTGGCGGTACGCACCTGCTCGTGGCCGTCGAGCACGGGGTCGTAGGGGCGGGGGTCGCTGCTGTGCAGCCGGCCGACGGGCAGGTCGGGCTGCTCCCGGGCGAGGCGGTCGACGAGGTCGTCGACCTGCGCGTTGGTCTGGGCGACGAGGAGGAGCCTGCGGCCGGCGGCGGCCAGCTCGCGGGCGGCGCGGACGACGAGGGTGGACTTGCCGGCGCCGGGCGGGGAGTCGACGAGGACGCCTCGGGAGTGACCGTCGAGGGTGTCGCGGAGGATGGCCTCGGTGGCGGTCCTGGCGGCGGTGGCGGGGTCGGCGTCGTGGGGCCGGGGTCCGGCCGGACGCGGGGGGCGCGTGGCCGCGGTGCGGGGCTCGGGGGCGTGCGCGCGGGGGCGCTGCGCGGCACCGGGCGCCTCCGCGGGGCCCGTCGCTCCGGCCGCCGGGCCGCCCGGTGTTCCCGCCGCGCCCTGCGTGCCGCCCTCGCGCCCGTACGCGTCCGTCCTCGGCTCCGTCGTCACAGGAAGTCCTCCGCCGTCACCCGGTCCGGCTCCTCCGCGGCCCGCGCCGCCGGGGTGCCGTGCGTCCACGGGGTGTCCTCCGGCTCCGGCAGCGCGGGACCGCGGCGGGCCGTGTGCTCGAAGAGCGTCCACACCACCCGGTCGCCCGGCTCCGGCACCGAGCCCTCCGCGGGGGTGCGCGAGCGGCCCATGCCGTCCTGCAACTGCACGGTGACGCGCCCGTCCCCGTACCCGGCGACCAGCGCGCGCTGCGTGCGTCCGCCGGGCAGCTCGCGGTAGACCTTGCCGCCGTCCTCCAGGTGCGGTTCGTCGTCCGTGGCGACGGTGACCAACGGCCGGGGCATCGGGCGGCGGCCTTCCGAGTACGCCATCTCCACCGACTCCGTACGGC
This sequence comes from Streptomyces sp. CMB-StM0423, assembly GCF_002847285.1. NCBI lineage: Bacteria > Bacillati > Actinomycetota > Actinomycetes > Kitasatosporales > Streptomycetaceae > Streptomyces > Streptomyces sp. CMB-StM0423. The sequence goes on from NZ_CP025407.1 coordinate 5,526,230, forward strand.
ACACGAACGCCTGCCCCGCGAGCCGCCGCTCCGCCATCGTCAGCGGGTCGTCCAGCGCCTCCTGGGCGTCCAGTTCGGCCAGCGCGCGCTCGCGCTGGGCCAGCTTGCGGGCGGCGGTCACGGCGTCGTCGCGGCGCGGCTGCGGGGGCTCGCCGGCGCGCACCCGGTCGCGGTGGGCGGTGAACGACCACCTGTCGCCGAGCCACCGGCCGGGCACGTGCCTGCCCTCGGGCAGGGCACGCAGCAGGTCGTACGACCGCCAGACCGCGTCCCACGTGGGCCGCAGCCGGCTCTCCACGAGCCGGGCGACGGTCTCTTCCGCCGCCCGGGTCGCGGCGGGGTCGCCCTCGGTGCGGGCGCGGTCGAAGCGGGCCATAGCGGGGGCGAGGAGCCTGTTGTCGAACGCGGGGTCGGTGGCGGGTCCCGCCGGGGGCACGAGCAGTTGGCCCTCGGCGTCGCGGCCGGTCTCCGCGCGCTCCGCGGCCACCGCGCCGTCCGTGATCCAGGCGAGCAGGGCGCCGAGGTGCTGGTCCTCGACGGTGCTCTGGCCGGTGGCCCAGTGCCGGGCGAGCAGTTCCGTTGCCGACAGCAGCAGCGCGGCGCCGGGCACGCGGGCGCGCTCGCCGTAGTGCGACAGCCAGCGGCCGAGGAGCGGCACGCGCGGGGGCGCGGGGTGCGGCGTGTCCGGGTCGTCCTCGGCGGTCCTGCGGAAGCGCATGGAGCGGCCGAGGAGGCGCACGTACTCGACGCCCGCGCGGCTGGGTACGAGGAGCTGCGCGGCGTCGGCACAGGGCTCCTGGGCGGGCTCCGCGGGGCCCCCGGCGGGTGCGGCCCCGCTGTCGCCGGTGGCGCCGCCGGTGTCACCGGGGGCTTCCGCGAACGACTCGACGTACGGCAGCACTTCCGCCGCCAGTTCCGCCAGGAACGCGAACCGCAGATCGCGGTCGCGCGGCTGCGGTACGGCCAGCAGGCGCGGCCGGTCGCGGTCGCAGCCGACGAGCGCGCCGAGCGGGGCGGCGGCCTCGCCGGCGGCGGTCATCGGGACGAGGACGAGCGGCCGGTCGGACAGATGCCGGTGCCGCACGGTCGCGAGCGGGGTGGCCCGCCCGGCGACCACGGCCTCCGCCCGCGCGAGGGTGACCATGAGACTCATACGCGGCTGCCCCCGCCGCCAGGTTCGGCGGCCGCGCACGCGACGGTGGCCAGCGCCTCCGCACGCAGCACGGCGGCCCGCCGCAACGCCGCCACGGCGGGATCCTCCGGAGACAGACCGATGCGGTCCGACTCCGCCTCCGCCGCCTGCGCGGCAGCGGCGGGACCCGTGGCGATCCGCCCCGTATCCGCCCCGCCCGCCTCGCCCGCCCGCGGTGCCCCGCCCGAGGCCGCCGTCATGACCTCCGCCACCGTGCGCAGGCCGCCGAGGTCGCTGCGTACGCCGCGGCCCAGGGCCGTCACATCGCCCCGCTCGCGGGCTTGCGCGCGGCAGTGGAAGGCCAGTTCGCAGGCCGCCAGGCACTCCGGGGCGTACGCGGCGGGCACCGACTCCACCGCCGTCACCAGCCGGGGCGGGGGCTGGCGGACGTCCAGGGTGAGGTCCGCGGGCAGGGTGGCGGCGATCGCTTCGAGGCGGGTGAGCCGGGCCAGTTGGCGGCGGGTGGCGGCCAGTTGCCTGCGTACGTCGACGGGTTCCGCGACCGGCTGGTTGGAGAAGTCCTTGGGGCACACCAGCAGCACGTTGTGGTGCACCTCGCAGTGCGGCTGCAGCGCCAGCACGTACACCGCCGCCTGCCGGGCCGCCGCGCCCACCTTCGCCGGATCCGCGGCCCCGTCAAGGATCGGGAAGGACTTGATCTCGACCACCGTGCAGCGCCCGTCGGGGCCGACGACCGCCGCGTCCGGCTCCAGGTACACCGGCGCGCCCGCGACCTCCAGGCTGACCATCGGGTGCCGCAGCAGCGTCCAGCCGCCCGCCGCCACCGCCTCGGCGATGGCCAGCCGGGTGCGCTCCGTACGTCCGCGGGGACCGGGGGCGGCCAGGTCGGGGACGTGCACGGCGGCGGGCTCCGGCGGGGTCCCGCCGGTCCGCTCGGCGAGGAGGCTCAGCAACTCGGCGCCGTCGTCGGCGGTGATACGGGCCTCGAAGGCGTTGCCGCGGGCGAACGCGAACTGCGACTGGCCGAACGGCGCCGGTCTGCCCAGCGCCTCGGCGAGCGCGCCTTTGTCGATCCCGGCGCCGTCCAGCAGCGTCCGGCGGCGGCACCCGGGGTTGGCCGCAAGCGCGGCGAGCGCCCGCGCGTCCAGCGCGCGCGCCTGGACGTCCGCGCCGCGCAGCGCGTCGAGCCGGCGGCGCAGCGAGGGCCCCGGCGCCGGGTCGGTCCCGCGCCCGGCGGCGATGGCGGCGGCGTGGGCGGGGGTCAAGTCGCCCGTAGCGGTCGTACGTTCCACGCGCCGCAGTCTGGCACGCCCCACCGACACCGGGGGTGCCCACGTGGCGCGTGCGGTGTCGCGGCGGTCCGCCGGGGGGTGGTCCGTCGCGCCTGCGGTGTCGCGTCCGCCGGTGTCAGGCGCGCACGCGCCGCATCCGGCGGATCTTCGGGTACGGGCCGGCCCCGGGGCGCGGCACCGTCAGCCGCCGCGCCCGCCGCGCGTCAGTACGCGAGTCTCCGGCACATCACCTGTGCCGCGCCCCCGCGCTGCTCCACGGGCGCCCGTCTGCCGCCCGACGGCGCCGGCGGGTCGCCCGGGGCCGGGTTCTCGTGGGTGGTGCGCGGGCTCGGGATGTGCGGCGCTTCCGGGGCCTCTCCCGGGGGGCCGCCGCCCCCGCCCGTGCGGACCTTCTCCGGCGCGCGGTCGTCCGCCGGTACGTCGCTGCCGTCCGGGTCGTCGGGCCGCGGGCCGCCCGCGGCGACCACGCTGCCGCCCGCGGGCGTGCCGCGGCCGCCGATGTGGGAGGCGAGCCGGTACACCCGGCGGCGGATGCCGTCCGCGATGCGCAGCGACGGGCGGAGCAGCAGCCAGCCGATGCCCATGACGGCGGCGCCCGCGACCGCGTCGAGGAAGTAGTGGTTGGCGGTGCCCATGACCACGATGGTGGTGACGAGCGGGTACGCGACGCCCAGCAGCCGGACCGGCGTGTGCGGGGCGTGCCGCCACAGCACCACCGCGCACCACAGCGCCCAGCCCACGTGCAGGCTGGGCATCGCCGCGTACTGGTTGGTCAGCCCGCCGAGCCCGCGGGGCGCGCTCGCCTCACCGCCCCACCAGCCGTACGAGGAGTACTGCGCCATCGTGTCGACGAACCCGTACGCCGGGTCCAGCAGCCGGGGCGGGCAGGTCGGCATGAGGATGAAGCCGACGAGCGCGACGACGGTGGAGAGCAGCAGCCAGGTGCGGTAGCGCCGGTAGTGCACGCGGTGGCGGAGCCAGACCCACACCAGGACCACGGGCGTGACGACGTAGTGCAGGGACGCGTAGATGAAGTCGGCGGGGACGCCGAGCACCGCGTGCGCGGTGAACAGTCTGTTGAGCGGGTCCTCGAAGTTGACGTGCAGGGTCTTCTCGATGTCGAGCAGCGCGAGGCCGTTGTCGACCGCCATGGTCACGTCGCCGCGGGCGAACAGCCGGCCCGCCGAATACGCCATGTACACCACGACGACGAGCAACAGCTCCGTCCACCAACGCTGCCTCAGTCGCATGGTCCAGGCACTCCGTCTCCGCTTCCCCGCTACGGGCCGCCCCACGTGGCCCACGGACAACCGTACGGTGTACGTCAGCCCACCGCACGATGTATATCCCTCCACCGGTTGGTGGATGCAACCTCCACTGAACGGTGGAGGGAGCCAGAAAGACGCGGAATGATCCGGAAAGGTTGCCCGGGGTTGCCGGATCAGGCGGAAATCAGCCCCAGGTTCGCCAGGAACGCGTCCACCTCGGAGCTGCCTGACCAGCGCCGCAGCCGCTCCGCGGTGGCGTCGAGCATGGCGCGTACACGCGCGGAACGCACCTCCTCCAGGAGCGCGAGCGCGCTGCCGGCCGCGGCGGCGGCCTCGTCCGGCCGGCCCGCGGCGGCGAGGTCGGCGGCCAGCTCCGCGGTGAAGAGGGCGGTGTTGCGGGCGAAGTGCGGTTCCTGCAGCAGTACTGCGCGGCGGGCGCACTCGGCGGCGCGGGTGTGGTCGCCGAGCGCCGCCCAGCACTGGGCCTCCAGGCCGGCCAGTTCGGCTTCGCCGTAGAAGGACATCCACTCCGGGCACTCGTCCGCCGCGCCCCGCGCGAACAGGTCGCCTGCCGTGGTCAGCGCCTCGCGGGTGGCGGCGGGGTCGCCGAGGAGCGCCCAGCCGCCGGCCTCGCGGGCGGCGAGCAGCGAGCGCAGCCGGTCGCAGCCGGCCGCGGCGGCGGCGCGGCGGCCGGCCTGGGCTGCGCGTACGGCCTCGTGGGCACGGCCGGTGTCGCGGGCGAGGAACGCGGTGTTGGAGAAGGCGTGCGCCTCCAGCGCGGGGTCGTCGGCGAGCCGGGCGGTGGCGAGGGCCTCGGCGTAGTGCGAGCGGGCGTCGGCGTAGCGGCCGGAGTCGTGGGCCAGCCAGCCGACGGAGAGGGCCAGCTCACCGGCCGCGGCGTGCAGCCGCTCGGCGTCGGAGCCGGGGCGCGGGGCGGTCTCGGGGAGCAGGTCGCGGGCGGTGCGCAGGGTGCAGCAGGCGCGGGCGTAGAGGTCGTCGGCGCCGTGCCGGTCGTCGTGCAGCCGGATGCGGCGTACCGCCTCCGCCGCGGCGGCCATGGGGAACTCGGGCGTACGGGTCCGGGCGGGCGGCAGCGCCGGGAAGGGCGGGAGCGGCTGCGGCGGGCCGGCCGCGGAGGCGGCGGGGGAGGGCTCCGCCGGCCTCTCCGGAGGCGTGGGGCGTACGGACGTGCACGGGGGCGCATCTTTGCTGCCGCGCGCCCTTCGGCCCCGTACCGCCGCCCGCGGCTCGAAGCCCAGATCGCCCAGCGAGCGGCCCGGGAACATGTGCAGGAACACCCGCTCGTACGCGTAGTTCGGGCACCGGATCTCGCCGGACTCGACGCGGCCCACGTAGCGCGCGTCACAGGAGACCTGCTCGCCGATCTCCCGCGCGGCCCGCCGCACCGAGGCGGCGAACTCGCCCGGTGACCGGCTGCCGCGCAGCGCGCGGAAGGCGGCGTTGGGACGCAATCGGTCGGGTGGGGCGGCCACGTCCGCTGTTCCTCCCTGGTGCTGCTCGACAACTACTGTGCCGCGACCGCCGATCGGCAACTGATGGGCTCCACGGCCGGCGCCGCACGGCGGCCCGCTCGCACCCGCGGTGCGCGCGCCGCCACGCAGAGTCTGCCGACCCGCGGGACCCTTCGCCGCCGATCCGCTATAAAACGCCATCCTTTGCGGCGACTTCATGCCGTGCCGTTGACGCGGTCCTGGCGTTGGATGTGCAGAAGACCGGGGGAACCACGACGGGGACTGGATGAGGAGGGGTTCCTGTGCCGGACACCGGCGGGGAGACCACTGTCGGTACGAGAGCCGCCGCGGACCCGTGTGACCTGGTCACCGTCCCGGCACGACACGGCCTCGAAGCGGTCGACATCCTCCGCCTGCGCACGGCCGTCGGGCCCGTGCTGCACGACGGCGGCGTCGACACCCTCGGCTTCCTGGTGCCGTCGGGCACGGCGGCGCGCTGGGACCTGCCCGGCAGCGCGTGCACCCCGGCGTTACGCCGCCCGTTCTCGGCGCCGCCGGTGGCGGGGACGTACTGGCTGGTGCCGCCGGAGGAGGCGGCGCCGGCGACGGACCCGGTGCTGCTGGCGGCGGCGCTGTGCGAGGCGGCCCGCACGATCGAGGCCGCCGACCGCTTCTGAGCCGCGGGCCGCCCGCTCGGCACCCCCGCGGAGCGCGCCCAGGACCCGCGCGGGGGATACTGGGCGCGTGGCCAGGCAGAGGTCGCGCGGCGGGCGCAGCCCCGTCGTGGTGGACGTGGACGGTGGCACCGCCGAACTGCGTCCCGACCCCGACCGCCCGCGCGCCTGGATGCTGCTCCTCGACGGCGCCCCGCAGTCGCACGTCGACCTCGACGACCCCGCGCACCTGGCGTTCGAGTACCAGCGCCGCCTCGGCCACGCCGCCGACCTCGTCGCCCCCGCCGGCCGCCCCGTGCAGGTCCTGCACCTCGGCGGCGGCGCGCTGACCCTCCCGCGCTACGTCGCCGCCACCCGCCCCCGCTCCGTCCAGCAGGCCGTCGAGATCGACGGCAGGCTCACCGCGCTGATACGCGCCGAACTGCCGCTGCCCGAGCGGGCGCGGATCCGGGTGCGGCACGGGGACGCCCGCGCGGTGCTCGCCAGGGTGCCGGACGACTGGGCGGACCTGATCATCGGCGACGTCTTCCACGTCGCGCGCACGCCCGCGCACCTGACCACCACGGAGTTCCTGGGCGACGTACGCCGCGTGCTGCGCCCCGGCGGCGTCTACGCCGCCAATCTCGCCGACGGGCCGCCGCTCGCGTATCTGCGGGCGCAGACCGCCACCGCCGCCGCGGTCTTCCCCGAACTGTGCGTCGTCGCCGCCCCCGCCGTCTGGCGCGGCCGGCGCTTCGGCAACGCCGTGCTCCTCGCCTCCGCCGTCCCGCTGCCGGTCGGCGAGCTGACCCGCAGGGCGGCCACCGACCCGCAGCCCGGCCGCGTCGAACACGGCCGCGCGCTCCGGGACTTCGCCGCCGGCGCCCGGCCGGTGACCGACGCCACGGCGACCGAGTCGCCGGCGCCGCCGCCCGGGGTGTTCACGTAGCAGAGGACGGGGCCGGACCCGTCAGGTCGCGTACTCGTTCGTCTCCACCCGCGGCGGGCCGTCGTGCCACGTGCAGATCACCGACGTCCGCCGGCCGTCCGCGACGAAGTCGACGCGGATCCACGTCGTCTGCTCCCACGTCTGCATCTGCCACCCGGCGTCCGGCGTCGCCGACACCAACTCCGCCGCGTCCGCGGCCATCTCGAACGTCACCCGCCCGCCGGCCACCGGATACGTCTGCACGTCCCCCGTCGCGCTCGCCGCCGGCAGGTCCTGCTGCCCCGCGTCCCCCGCGCCGTCCCCCGGGCTTTCCCCCTGGCCCTCTTCCGCCCCGACCGTGCCCTCGGAGCTCTCCGTACGCTTCTCGCGCCCCGGCGGATCCTGGGAACTCTCCGGCGCCGACGGGGTTTCCGGCTCCGGCGTCGGCGAGGGCGGTGCGGGCCGCTCCGTCGCCGTGCCGACCAAAGGAGGCGGCGACGACGGCGCCCGGCCCGACAGCGGCACCGTGTGCGGCCGGTCGGACGTGCTGTCCAGCACCAGCCTGACCCCGAACCACGACACGGTCACGGCCGCCAGTGTCGCCAGGGTCCACGCGAGCGCGTGCACAAGCCTTCGACGCATCAGCCATATCCTGCCGCACCCGCCCCCGCGGTGCCGCACCCCGGCCGGAACCGCTTCCCGCCGGTTATCCACAGGCGGGCGGAGGCGGGGCGGCGCGAACCGCGCTTTTGGCGTACGTTGCCGGACATGGCAAGTGTGCTGCTGGTGGAGGACGACCAGTTCGTGCGCTCCGCGCTGATCAGGCATCTCACGGACGCCGCCCACACCGTGCGCAGCGTGGGCACGGCGCTGGAGGCGCTCCGCGAGGTCGCGCACCACGGGTTCGACGTCGTGATCCTCGACCTCGGGCTGCCCGACCTCGACGGCGCCGAGGCGCTGAAGATGCTCCGCGGCCTCACCGACGTGCCGGTCATCGTCGCCACCGCGCGGGACGACGAGTCCGAGATCGTCCGCATCCTCAACGACGGCGCCGACGACTATCTCGTCAAGCCCTTCTCCGTCGAGCATCTGCAGGCCCGCCTCGGCGCCGTGCTGCGCCGTGCCGGGGGCCGCACCGCCGCCGCCCCGCCGCCGCGGCAACTGCGCGTCGGGGGCCTCGCCATCGACCTGCGGCGGCGCAGCGCGGAGCTGGACGGCCGCGAGCTGGACCTGACCCGGCGCGAGTTCGACATGCTGGCGTTCCTCGCCGAGCGGCCCGGCGTCGTCGTACCGCGGCGGGAGCTGCTGTCCGAGGTGTGGCGGCAGTCGTACGGCGACGACCAGACCATCGACGTCCACCTGTCCTGGCTGCGCCGCAAGCTCGGCGAGACCGCCGCGCGGCCCCGCTATCTGCACACCCTGCGCGGCGTCGGCGTGAAGCTCGACCCGCCGGCCGGGATCCCGCCCGCATGAGGTGGGCGCTGGTCAAGGTGTGCCTGGCGGTCACGGTGATGGTGGTGGTCGCCTTCGCCGTGCCGCTCGGGCTGGTCGTCAAGGAGATGGCCCGCGACCGGGCGCTGACCAACGCCGAACGGATCGCCGCCGGCATCGGCCCGGCGCTGGCGATCACCACCGACGCCGAGCAGTTGGAGCGCGCGGTCGGCAGCACCGAGGCCGGCGCGGGCGGGCGGATCGCGGTGCACGTGCCGCGCGGCAGCGCGGAGGGTATGTCGGCGGTACGGATCGGGGAGCCGCGCGCCGGCGCGGCCGACGTGGAGCGCGCCTCCGGCGCGGGCACGTCGCTGCTGGTATCCGTCCCCGGCGGGCACGCGCTGCTGCAGCCCATCGCCGTCGAGGGCGACCGGGTCGCCGTCGTCGAGGTGTTCGTGCCGGCGGCGGAGCTGACCGAGGGCGTGGCGCTGGCGTGGCTGGTGCTGGCGGGCGTCGGCCTGGCGCTGATCGCGGGCTCGGTCGCCGTCGCGGACCGGCTCGGCACCCGGATGGTGCGGCCCGCGCGCCGACTCGCGGGCGCGGCGCACGACCTGGGGGAGGGCAAGCTCGGCGTCCGGGTCGAGGAGTCGGGGCCCTCCGAACTGCGGTCGGCGGCCGTGGCGTTCAACTCGATGGCCGACCAGGTCGCGCTACTGCTGGCCAACGAGCGCGAGCTGGCCGCCGACCTCTCCCACCGGCTGCGCACCCCGCTGACCGTGCTGCGGCTCAATGCCGCCTCCCTGGGCGAGAGCGGCGCCGCCGAGCAGACCCGGCAGGCGGTGGCCCAACTGGAGCGCGAGATCGACCAGATCATCGCCACCGTGCGCGAGCAGCGCGGCCGGCCCGCGGGGCAGCAGGCGGCGGCGGTGGCCGGCTGCGACGTCTCGGCGGTGATCAGGGAGCGGATGGAGTTCTGGTCGGCGCTGGCGGAGGACGAGCGCAGGTCCGCGCGGCTGGCGGGGGTCGACAGACCGGCGCAGGTGCCGGTGGCGCGCGCCGAGTTGGCCGCGGCGATCGACGCGCTCATAGGCAACGTCTTCCGGCACACCCCGGAGGGCACGGGCTTCTCCGTCGACGTGCACCACGCGGGCGACGCCGTGATCGTGCTGGCCTCGGACGCGGGGCCCGGCATCCGCGACCCGGAGGCGGCGCTCGCCCGCGGCCAGGGGCAGGGCGGTCCGGGGTCGACGGGCCTGGGTCTGGACATCGTGCGGCGGGTCGCGGAGTCGACGGGCGGGGACGTGCGGATCGGACGGTCGGTGCTGGGCGGCGCGGAGATACGGCTCTGGCTGGCGCTGCGCACCGGTCCCGCCGCGGCGGACGGCGAGCGGCGCCGGCAGCGCCACCGGGTGGTACGGCGGCGGCGCGGCCGGGCGGCGGAGGGCCCGGCGGGCGGCGGCGCGGGGGACGGGGACGGGACTGCGGCCCCGGGCGCCGGCAGGGGGACGGGCAAGGGCGGCGGGACCCGTACGGGCAAAGGGGGCGGTGCGGGCAAGGGAGGCGGTGCGGGCAGGGGTGCCGGTACCGGCAAGGGCGGTGCGGGCGGCGGGGCCGCGGGGGCGGGGCCGGGGGCCGCCGCGGGCGCGGGCGCGGGTGCGCGGCGCGCGTAGCGCGGGCGGCGGCCCCCGCCCCTGAAAGGCGCCGGCCCGCCGCGCCGGCCGCGGGCCCCCGCCCGTCACGCGGCGGCCTGCGTACGGGCCGCGACGGCCCTCGCCTCCCCTTGCGGCGCCCGCCGGTTGCCGGTCCGGCGGGCGCCCGTCTCTCCGCCCGGCCTCCGGGCGCAGCTCTGCTCTGCGCTGCTCTGCTCTGCCCCGGCCGGCCGGGGCCGTCAGACGCCGGGCGCCGGCAGCGCCCCCGCGCGGATCACGTCCGCGTACCAGTGGGCGCTGGACTTCGGCGTGCGCTGCTGCGTCGTGTAGTCCACGTGCACCGCGCCGAACCGCTTGCCGTAGCCGTACGCCCACTCGAAGTTGTCCAGCAGCGACCACAGGAAGTAGCCCCGCACGTCCGCGCCCTCGGCCATCGCGCGGTGCACGGCGCCGAGGTGCCCGTGCAGGTAAGCGATGCGGTCCGGGTCGTGGACCGAGCCGTCCGGCTCCGGCTTGTCGTCGTACGCCGCGCCGTTCTCGGTGATGTACAGCGGGAGGTCCGGCGCGTCGGCGGTGAACCGCAGCAGCAGCTCCGTCAGCCCCGTCGGGTCGACGGTCCAGCCCATCGCGGTGCGCTCGCCCGGCGGCTGGTGGAAGGCGATGCGGTCCGCGGCCGGCCAGGGGGACTGCGCGCCGCCGCCGTGGCCGTCGGCGCGCTCGGGCCTGGCGTCGCCGGAGACGGCGGAGACCACGGTGGGCGTGTAGTAGTTGAGGCCGATCGAGTCCAGCGGCCGGCTGATGAGCGGCAGGTCACCGTCCCGTACGAAGGACCAGTCCGTCAGCCGCGCGGTGTCGTCCAGCAGATCGGGCGGGTACGCGCCGTCGAGCATCGGACCGGTGAAGACGCGGGTGGCCAGCGCGTCGACCTGGCGGGCGGCGTCGCGGTCCGCCTCGGAGTCCGTACGCGGCCGGACGACCGCGGGGTTGAGGCTGACGGAGATCTGGGCGCGGGCCGGCAGCGCGGTGCGCAGCGCGTCGGTGGCGAGCCCGTGCGCGAGGTTGAGGTGGTGCGCGGCGCGCAGGGCGGCGACCGGGTCGGTGCGGCCGGGGGCGTGCACCCCGGCGGCGTAGCCGAGGAACGCGCTGCACCAGGGCTCGTTGAGCGTGGTCCACAGCTCCACGCGGTCGCCGAGGGCGTCGCCGACGAGGCGGGCGTAGTCGGCGAACCGGTGCGCCGTGTCGCGCTCCGGCCAGCCGCCCGCGGTCTCCAGCTCCTGCGGCAGGTCCCAGTGGTAGAGCGTGAGCACCGGCTTGATGCCGGCCGCCAGCAGCTCGTCGGCGAGCTGCCGGTAGAAGTCGAGCCCGCGCTGCACGGCGGGCCCGCGCCCGGTGGGCTGGACGCGCGGCCAGGAGACGGAGAAGCGGTACGCCCCGATGCCGAGCCCGGCCATCAGCTCGACGTCCTCGGTGCGCCGGTGGTAGTGGTCGACGGCGACGTCCCCGGTGTCGCCGCCCGCGGTCTTCCCCGGGGTGTGCGAGAAGGTGTCCCAGATGGAGGGGGTGCGGCCGTGCTCCCGCGCGGCGCCTTCGATCTGGTACGCGGCCGTGGCCGTGCCCCACAGGAAGTCCTCGGGGAAGGTGGCGGTGGTGTCGGACATCTGGGAGCGCTCCCAATCTCGGCGGTGACGAACGTCGTGGACAACGGGGCCGGTCGTAGCTCAACGGCTCCCGGGCGGCGCGCGGGTCGTACCGCCGCGGGGCGAACGGGCCACGGCCGGTCAGCCCTTGACCGCGCCGTGCATGATGCCGCCGACGATCTGCTTGCCGAACAGCAGCAGGAGCAGCAGCAGCGGCAGCGTACCCAGCAAAGCGCCCGCCATGATCACCGACTGGTCGGGGATATAGCCGCGGCCCAGGCTGGTGAGCGCCACCTGCACGGTCGGGTTCTCCTGGGTGAGCGCGATGATCGGCCAGAAGAACTCGTTCCAGGCCATCACGAACGTCAGCATCCCCAGCACGGCCATCGCGGGCCTCGCCGCGGGGAAGACCACGTGCCAGATGACCCGCACGCTGCTCGCGCCGTCCACCCGGGCGGCCTCGATCAGTTCGGTGGGCAGCGCCTGGATCAGGTACTGCCGCATGAAGAACACCCCGAAGGCGCTCACGATGAACGGCAGGATCACCGACTGCAGTTGGTCGATCCACTCCAGCTTCGCGATCGCCATGTACAGCGGCACGACGCTGAGCTGCGGCGGCACCATCATCGTGCCGATCACCAGCAGCATCAGCAGGTTCTTGAAGCGGAACCGCAGCTTGGCGAAGGCGAAGCCGGCCAGCGTGCCGAAGAGCACGGTGCCCGCGGCGATCGCCCCGGCCACGAGGGTGGTGTTGAAGAGCGCCAGGCCCATGTTCGCGTCGGACCAGGCGGTCTCCATGTTCGCGAAGAGGTTGCCGCCGAACCACAGCGGCGGCGGTGTCTCCGCCAGCCGCTCGTTGGTGCGGGAGGCCGCGATCGCGGTCCAGATCAGCGGGAAGAGCGAGATCGCGGTGAAGAGCAGCAGGACGGCGTACGTCAGCTTGCCCGCCCGCTGCTGGCCGCCTGCCTCCCCGGCCTTCGGTGCGCGCCGCCGCCGGCGGCGGGCCGGGGCCGCGGTCTCGGGGGCGGTCTCTGTCAGCGTTGCCATGAGCTTCCCTTCAGCTCTTCCGCAGCCGGCGCGAGATCAGGCCGAAGACGATGCCGATCACCACGAGGATCAGGAACATCACCCAGGCGATGGCCGCGGCACGGCCGAGGTGCAGGTTGCGCCAGCCCTGCTCGTAGAGGTAGAGGCCCAGGGTCTGGAACTGGTGGTCGGGGCCGCCGGACGCGCCCGCGCCCTCCTCGAAGAGCAGCGGCTCGCCGAAGAGCTGGACCGAACCGATCGTGGAGACGACGACGGTGAAGAGGATCGTGGGCCGCAGGGAGGGGATGGTGACGTAGCGGAACTGCTTCCAGCGGGACGCGCCGTCGAGCGCCGCGGACTCGTAGAGGTCGTGCGGCACGGCCTGCATGGCGGCCAGGTAGATCAGGGTGTTGTAGCCGGTCCAGCGCCAGATCACGATGGTGGAGATGGCGATCTTCGAGGTCCAGTCGCCGCTCTTCCAGTCGATCTCGTCCACGCCGAACAGGCCGAAGAACCAGTTGATGAGCCCGTAGTCGCGGCCGTAGAGCATCGCGAACACCAGCGTCGCCGCCGCCACGCTGGTGGCGTACGGCGCGAGCATCGCCACCCGGAAGAAGGAGGCGGCGCGCATCTTGTAGTTGAGCAGGTGCGCGAGGCCCATCGCCATGAGCAACTGCGGGACCGTGGAGAGCACCGCGAGGGTGAAGGTGACCCACAGTGAGTTCCAGAAGAAGTGGTCCTCGAACAGCCGGGTGTAGTTGTGCAGTCCGGCCCACTCCATGTCGGTGGGCGCGGTCAGCTCCACCCGGTGCAGCGAGGCCCACGCGGTGTAGAGCAGCGGGAAGAGGCCGAAGGCGGCGAAGAAGAGGAAGAACGGCGAGATGAAGGCGTACGGGCTGAGCTTGGCGTCCCACCGGTAGCGGCGGCTGCGCCACTTCTGCCGCCGGTCCTCGGTCGCGGGCCGTTTCGGGACCGCGCCCCCCTCGGCGGAGGGGGGCGCGTCCACGGCCGTACCAGTCTGGGTCATGGCCGGACTCTCACTGGTCCAGGGCGTTGTCCACGGCCTTGACGGCTTCGTCCCAGGCACCGTCGGGGTCCTGCTTGCCCTGCTCGATCAACTGCAGGCCGTTGCCGATGTTGTCGTCGATGACCTGGTCCTTCGGGCCGATGGTCTGCACCGGGATCTCTTCGGCGGCGGCCGAGAACAGCTCCCCGATCGGGGCGTCGCCGAAGTACGGGTTGGTGGCGGTCCTGACCGCCTCCATGTCGTACGCGGGCGGGGCACTGGGGAAGTTGCCGCGCTCGGCGAAGAGCTTGGCCTGCTGCTCGGGCGCGGTCAGCCAGGCCACGAGCTTGGCGGCCTCCTCCTTGTGCGCGCCGGACTCGGGGACGCCGAGGAACGAGCCGCCCCAGTTGCCGGGCCTGGGCGACTGGGCCACGTCCCACTTGCCCTCGGCCTTGGTGCCGCCCTTCTCCTGGATGTAGCCGAGCATCCACGCCGGGCAGGAGATGGTGGCGAAGTCGCCGTTGCTCATCGCCTGGTCCCACTGCTTGGTGAACTGCTCCAGGTTGCCGGTGAGCTTCTCCTCCGCGGCCGTGGAGGCGATGCCCCAGGCGGCCTCGACGTCCGGGCTGTCCTTGTAGATGACCTCGCCGGACTCGTCGTAGTACTTGCCCTCGCTGGAGGCGATGGCGCCGTCGTACACGGCGTCGGCGGAGTCCACCCAGGCGACGCCCTCGGGGCCGTTCTTCCTGAAGTCCCGGCCGGCGTCGAGGAACTTCTCCCAGTCGCCTTCCCACAGCTTCGCGACCTCTTCGCGGTCGGTGGGCAGCCCCGCGGCCTCGAAGTGGTCCTTGCGGTAGCAGACGGCCATGGGGCCGACGTCGGTGCCGAGCCCGATGGTCTTGCCGTCGTCGGCGGTGGCCTGCTGCCACTTCCAGTCCAGGAAGGCGTCCTCGGAGGCGCCCTCGGCCTTGCCGAGGTCCATGAAGCGGTCGGCCTGGGTGTCGACGACCTCGGCGATATTGGCGACCTCGACGGCCTGGACGTCGGCCAGACCGCTGTTGCTGGTCAGGTGGTTGAGGAGGGCGGGGTAGTAGTTCTCGTTCCGCTCGATGACGTCCTGCTTGATGGTGATGTCCGGGTTGAGCTTCTCGTACTCGTCGTAGAGCCCGGCCTCCTCGAAGCCGAAGGTGCCGAAGAGACCCATCGTGATGGTGGTCTTCCCGCTCCCCCCGTTCCCGGAGTCGCTCTTCGAACCGTCGTCGTCATCGCTCGCGCACGCGCTGAGCAACCCGGTGCCCAGAGCGGCTGCGGCCAAAAGGCCCACGGCCCGTCGGGTCGTGCGGTAACTGCGCACTGCATCCTCCTAGCGCCCTGACGCGTGCCGCTCCTGCCGGAGGTGTACGAGGGGGATCGGGAGTGGCGGCTCGGGCGGGCTTTCGTGCGGGTTCTCTATGGGTCGAGTAGAGTGGGAGCGCTCCCAGAAGTGATTGGTTGAAGGGTGGCCTTTCGGCGAGGGGGTGTCAAGGGACCGGACATCTCGACTGGCTCCCGTTACGCGGCTGTTAGCTTCGGCACGGCCCGCGGACCGGGGCCGGGGGCGAGAATCGGACAGTCAGCAGACAGCCATAACGCGGGAGGGTGGAATGGCGGTCAGGGATCGGCGTACGCCGGTGGCGCGCGGCGGGCGCGGTGGGAGACCGACGCTTGAGCAGGTCGCCGCGCGAGCCGGGGTGGGCAGGGGGACTGTGTCCCGGGTGATCAACGGATCGGACCAGGTCAGCGAGCAGGCGCGGACGGCCGTCGAGCGAGCGGTCGCGGAGCTGGGCTACGTGCCCAACCGCGCGGCGCGGGCGCTCGCGGCCGGCAGCGCGGACGCGGTCGCGCTGGTGATCCCGGAGCCGGAGACCCGGCTGTTCTCCGAGCCGTACTTCTCGGACATCGTCCGCGGGGTGAGCGCGGAGCTGGCGGAGACGGACAAGCAGCTCCTGCTGACGCTCATCCGCTCGCCCCGGGAGCGGGAGCGGCTGGCGGCGTATCTGAGCGCCGACCGGGTCGACGGCGTGCTGCTGGTCTCCGTGCACGAGGGCGACCCGCTGCCGGAGATGCTGGCGGCCATGGGGCTCCCGGCGGTGCTCAACGGCCGGCGGGCGGCGGGCGAGGCCGTGCCGTACGTCGACTCCGACAACACCGGCGGCGCGCAGGCGGCCGTGGAACATCTGATCGGCCGCGGGCGCTCGGCGATCGCGACGATCACCGGCCCCGCCGACATGTACGTCGCGAGCTGCCGGCTGGAGGGCTACCGTCAGGCATTGAAGGCGGCGGGCCGCGAGGAGGACGCGGGGCTGGTCGCCGTCGGTGACTTCACCGAGGAGGGCGGCCGGCGGGCGATGCAGGAGCTGCTGGAGCGGCGGCCCGCGCTGGACGCGGTCTTCGCCGCCTCCGACGTGATGGCGGCCGGCGCGCTCCAGGTGCTGCGGGCGGCGGGCCGTACGGTGCCGGACGAGGTGGCGGTCGTCGGCTTCGAGGATTCGCCGGTGGCCCGGCACACCGACCCGCCGCTCACCAGCGTCCGGCAGCCCACGGAGGAGATGGGGCGGGCGATGGTACGGGTGCTGCTGGACGGGATCGACGCGAAGGACGCCACCGAGGGGCGGCACGTGGTGCTGCCGACCGAGCTGGTGGTACGCGCCTCGGGGTGACCCGGGCGGCCCCGCCGCCGGGGCCGGAACGTGACGCGGGGCGGGCCCGGCTCGGGCCCGCCCCGTCGGCGTGTACAGGCCGGCCTTCCGGCCCGTAGCGCACAACTGCCCTGGCCCCGGGGCGACTTCTGTCGGGAGGGTTGACAGGTGCATAACCCTTCGGGAGATTGGGAGCGCTCCCACACTTCAAGACTTGCACCTCACTCCGCGAGGTGAGGACGGGGGCGAACCACGCCAGGCCCCGTCCCTTCTGCTCAGCCGGGCCGGGCGCGCACAGGCCCCGTGCGCCCGGCCCGGCTGTCCCTCCACGCCGTCCGCCCGCAAGCCCGCACGCCCGAACACCTTCCAGTTCCAGGAGGATTCGTGCACGCACCCCGCACTCCCGACGAGTCCGCACGGCTGTCCCGAAGATCGTTCACCACCGCCGCCGGCGGCGCGCTCGTCGCCCTCGGCGCCGGGCAGGCCCTGGCCGGCGCCACCGCCCACGCCGCCCAGGCGCCGGCGGGCGAGCGCACGAAGGCCGTCGCCGCCACCCCGTACACCGACGCCTTCCTCGCCCAGTACGAGAAGATCAAGGACCCGGCCAACGGCTACTTCAGCCCCGACGGCATCCCCTACCACTGCGTCGAGACCCTGATCGTCGAGGCGCCCGACCACGGCCACCAGACCACCTCGGAGGCGTTCAGCTTCTGGATCTGGCTGGAGGCCGCTTACGGCCGGGTCACCGGCGACTGGGGCCCGTTCAACGGCGCCTGGGAGACCGCCGAGCGCTCCATCATCCCGCCGCACGCCGACCAGGCCAGCAGCGGCTCGTACAACCCGGGCTCGCCCGCCACCTACGCGCCCGAGCACCCCGAGGTCTCGTCCTACCCCTCCCAGCTCGACCCCGGCGTGCCCGTCGGCCAGGACCCCATAGCCGCCGAACTGGCCTCGGCGTACGGGACGATGGACGTCTACGGCATGCACTGGCTGATGGACCTCGACAACGTCTACGGCTACGGCAACACCCCCGGCACCGGCGGCCAGAACGGCCCCGGGCCCGGCGCGTCCTTCATCAACAGCTACCAGCGGGGCTCGCAGGAGTCGGTCTGGGAGACGATCCCGCAGCCCACCACCGACCTCTTCGAGTTCGGCGGCCCCAACGGCTACCTCGACCTCTTCGTCGGGGACGCCTCCTACGCCCGGCAGTGGAAGTACACCAACGCCCCCGACGCCGACGCCCGCGCCGTGCAGGCCGCGTACTGGGCGCTGACCTGGGCGAGGGCGCAGGGCAACGAGAGCCTGGTGGCGGAGTCCGTCGCGCGGGCCGCGAAGATGGGCGACTACCTGCGCTACGCCATGTTCGACAAGTACTTCAAGCAGATCGGCGACTGCGACAGCCCCACCGGCTGCCCCGCGGGCACCGGCCGCACCTCGCAGCACTACCTGCTGTCCTGGTACTACGCCTGGGGCGGCTCCACCGGCAGCGGCGGCGGGTGGGCCTGGCGCATCGGCGACGGCGCCTCCCACCAGGGCTACCAGAACCCCTTCGCGGCCTGGGCGCTGTCCACCGTGCCCGAGCTGACCCCCAGGTCCCCCACCGCGAAGAGCGACTGGGCCACGTCCCTCACCCGGCAACTGGAGTTCCTGCGCTGGCTGCAGTCCACCGAGGGCGCCCTCGCCGGCGGCTGCACCAACAGTTGGGAGGGGCAGTACGGCACCCCGCCCGCCGGTACGCCGACCTTCTACGGCATGCCCTACGACTGGCAGCCCGTCTACCACGACCCGCCCAGCAACAACTGGTTCGGCTTCCAGGTCTGGGGCATGGAGCGCGTCGCGCAGTACTACCACGCCACGGGGAACGCCGACGCCGGGGCGATCCTCGCCAAGTGGGTCGCCTGGGCCTCCGCCGAGACCACCGTCGGCGCCGACGGCAGCTACCGCTTCCCGTCCACCCTGCGGTGGACCGGCGCCCCCGACACCTGGAACGCCGCGAACCCGGGCGCCAACGCCGGCCTGCACGTGGACGTCGTGGACTACGCCGACGACGTCGGCGTCGGCGCCGCGCTGGTCATGACGCTGGTCTACTACGCCGCCAGGGCCGCGGACGCCGATGCCGCGGCGCTGGCCAAGGCGCTGCTCGACGCGATGGCCGCGCACGCCGACGGCAAGGGCATCGCCGTCCCCGAGACCCGCCGCGACTACGACCGCTTCGACGACGAGGTGTACGTGCCCGCCGGCTGGTCCGGCACCTCCCCGCACGGCGACCCCATCGCACCCGGCGTCACCTTCATCGACCTGCGCTCCTGGTACCGCGAGGACCCGGACTGGCAGAAGGTGCAGACGTACCTCGACGGCGGCGCCGCGCCGGTGTTCACGTACCACCGCTTCTGGGCCCAGGCCGCCCTGGCCCTCGCCCTCGCCGCCTACGGCGAACTGCTCGGCGGGGAGACCCCCGGCGGTCCCGGCGACGACACCGAGCCGCCGACCGTGCCGGGCGGGCTGCGGGTCACCGGCACCACGGCGAGCAGCGTCGCGCTGGCCTGGACCGCCTCGACGGACAACGTGCGGGTGACGGCGTACGACGTGTACCGCGACGGCACCCCCGTCGGCAGCGCGGCCGCCACGTCCTTCACCGACTCCGGGCTCTCCGCCGCCACCGCGTACTCCTACACGGTCGCCGCCCGGGACGCGGCGGGCAACGCCTCGCAGCCGTCCGCGGCGGTGACGGCGACGACCGGGTCGGGCACCGGCACCGGGGCGGTGAAGGTCGAGTACCGCAACAACGACCAGGCGGCGACCGACAACCAGATCAAGCCCGGCCTCCGGATCGTGAACACCGGCGGCGGCGCGCTGAGCCTGTCGACGCTGACCCTCCGGTACTGGTTCAGCGGCGAGTCCGGCGCGGCCACGTACAGCACCTGGTGCGACTACGCCCAACTCGGCGCCGCCAACGTCACGCACCGCGTGGTCGCGGCCGGCGGCGGCAAGGCCGGTGCCACGCACTATCTGGAGGCCGGCTTCACCGCCGGCGCCGGCAGCCTCGCGGCCGGCGCCTCCACCGGCGACATCCAGTTGCGGCTGAACAAGACCGACTGGTCGGCCTTCGACGAGTCGGACGACTACAGCCGCGCCGCCACCGGCACGTACATCGACGCGCCCCGAGTCGTCGCGTACGTCGCCGGGTCGCCGGTGTGGGGCACGGAGCCCTGACGCCGGCGCGCGGGCGGTGTGTACGGCGCCGGACCTCCGGCCCGTACACGCCGGCCGCGGCGCGACCGCGGGCCGGACCCGCCCGGGGGGCGCGGCCGTGACGACGAGGGGTGCGGCCGCGCCCCGCTTCCCACCCCCCATCCGAAAGGACGTCTTCCGTGAGACGGCACATACCCCGTGCCCTCGCCGCCGTGCTGGTCGCCGGAGCGCTCGCCGCGCCCGGCGCCGCCGCGGCCGACGAGGGCCCCGAGCTGATCCTCAACGGCGGCTTCGACGCCGGCACCGCGCCCTGGTGGTGGACGCCGGGCAACCCCGCCACCGTGGCCGAAGGACGGCTCTGCGCCGACGTGCCCGCCGGGACCGCCAACCCGTGGGACGCCATCATCGGCCAGAACGACCTGCCGCTCGCCGCCGGTGAAACCTACGCCCTGCGCTATACGGCGACCGCCACCGCACCCGTGACGATCCGCACCAACGTGCAGCAGGCCGTGGAGCCCTGGGGCCAGTTCTTCTCCTCCGCGGACCAGGTGACCGACACCGCCAGGACCTTCGAGCACGTCTTCACCGCCACCGCCGCGGACGACGCCGCCCAGGTGGCCTTCCAGATCGGCGGCAGCGACGCGGCGTACACCTTCTGCGTCGACGACGTCTCGCTGCGCGGCGGGGCGGAGCAGCCGCCGTACGACCCGGACACCGGCTCGCCCGTGCGCGTCAACCAGGTCGGCTACCTCACCGGGGGGCCGAAGAACGGCACCTTCGTCACCGAGGCCGCCCAGCCGCTCGCCTGGACGCTGAACACCGCGGACGGCACCGAGAAGGCGAGCGGCACCACCGTGCCCGCGGGCACCGACCCGACCTCGCTGGAGAACGTGCACACCTTCGCCTTCGGCGACTTCACCGAGGCGGGAGAGGGCTACACCGTCACGATCGACGGCGAGACCAGCGAGCCGTTCAGCATCGGCGACGACATCTACGGCACCCTGCGCACCGACGCGCTCGCGTACTTCTACCACAACCGCAGCGGCATCGAGATCGACGCCGGACTGGTCGGCGAGGAGTACGCCAGGCCCCCCGGGCACGTGGGCGTCGCGCCCAACCGGGGCGACGACGACGTCCCGTGCCAGCCGGGCGGCTGCGACTACACGCTGGACGCCGCGGGCGGCTGGTACGACGCCGGCGACCACGGCAAGTACGTCGTCAACGGCGGCATCGCCGCCGCGCAGGTGATGGGCGCGTACGAGCGCACGCTGACCACCGAGGGCGCCGACGGCGGGCCGCTCGGCGACGGCAAGCTCGCGGTGCCCGAGCGCGGCAACGGCGTGCCCGACGTGCTCGACGAGGCGCGCTGGCAACTGGAGTTCCTGCTCGCCATGCAGGTGCCCCAGGGCGAGGAGCTGGCCGGCATGGCGCACCACAAGCTGCACGACGCGCAGTGGACCGGCCTGCCGACGCTGCCCCACGAGGACCCGCAGCCGCGCGAGCTGCACCCGCCGTCCACCGCCGCGACGCTCAACCTGGCCGCCACCGGCGCGCAGTGCGGGCGGCTGTACGGGGACTTCGACGCGGACTTCGCCGACCGCTGCCTGGCCGCGGCCCGCACCGCGTACGCCGCCGCCAAGGCGCACCCCGACCGGCTCGCCGACCCGAACGACGGCACCGGCGGCGGCGCGTACAGCGACGGCGACGTGAGCGACGAGTTCTACTGGGCCGCCGCCGAGCTGTACCTGTCCACCGGCGAGGACGCGTATCTGCAGGACGTGCTCGGCTCGCCCCTGCACGGCGACGCCGCCGCGGTCTTCCCCGGCGGCGGCATGTCGTGGGGCGCCACCGCCGGGCTCGGCGCGCTGGACCTGGCCACCGTCGACAGCGGACTGACGGACGCGCAGCTCGCCGCCGTACGGGGCATGGTCACCGACGCCGCCGACGGCTACGCGGCCGACGCCGCGAACGCCGCCTACGGCGTCCCGTACGCCCCCGGGGGCGGGCGCTACGTCTGGGGCTCCAACAGCCAGGTGCTCAACAACATGGTCGTCCTGGCCACCGCCCACGGCCTGACCGGCGAAGCCGGCTACCGCGACGCCGTGCTCACGGGCCTGGACTACCTGCTGGGCCGCAACCCGCTGAACCAGTCGTACGTCACCGGGCACGGCGAGCGCGACTCCGAGAACCAGCACCACAGGTTCTGGGCGAACCAGCTCGACCCGAGCCTGCCCCATCCGCCCGCGGGCGCGCTGGCCGGCGGTCCGGACTCGCAGTTGGAGGACCCGGTGGCGCAGCGGGAGCTGGCCGGCTGCCCGCCGGCGATGTGCTACATCGACGACATCGAGTCGTACTCGACCAACGAGGTCACGATCAACTGGAACGCCCCGCTCGCCTGGATCGCCGGCTACGCCGACGACCTCGGCAGCGGCGGCGGCGAAGGGCCGGGGCCGGGTCCCGGCGAGGAGTGCGCCGCGGCGTACGCCGTACCGAACCAGTGGCCCGGCGGCTTCACCGGCACCGTGACCATCTCCTGCGACGGCGCCGCCCTCGACGGCTGGACCGCGGAGTGGGACTTCCCCGACGGCCAGCGCCTCCAGAACGCCTGGAACGCCGTCTGCAGCCAGACCGGCACCACCGTGAGCTGCCGCAACGCGCCGTACAACGGCGCGGTGCCGGACGGCGGTTCCGTCTCGTTCGGCTTCAACGCCGGCTGGAGCGGCAGCAACGGCACGCCGCGGGAGGTGAAGCTCGGCGGCGGCACCTGAGCCGCTGCACCTGAGCTGCCGGCACCGGGGCGGCTTTCGCGCCTGAACGGCCGTCCGCGCGCCGCCGCGGCGGGGTGCTCCCGCCCCGGCGGCGCGCGGATTAAGTGCTTCCGATGCGTTCCTCAAGAGAGCCTTAAGGCTCGTGCCCGGCGCCCGTGTTGCGATTTTTGCCCGAGTCGGGGCCACTAGCGTGCGTAGCGTTCCTCGGGACGGCGCGGAGGCGGTGGTCTCCAGCCGTGCCGAGCGGTGCGGGCCGTCCCCCCACCGCCTCCCTCCAGCGGGCTCCGCGGCCTCGCCGCGGACCGGCAGCCGTCGGGGGGAGGCGGGCCCGTGCCTCCCGTCCCGGCCGCGCCGCGGTCACTCCCAGGGGACCTGCGCCGAGCGGTAGAAGTCGATGCCCATCGCCTCCCACCGCGGGCCCTGCGCCACCAGCCGGTCCCGGTAGCCGTCCCAGCCGAGCTTCGCGGCCGGGGACCAGCCCAGCTCGGCTGCGCCCGCGGCGCGCGGGAAGGCCATGAACTCGATCTGGTCGTTGGTCGACAGCGTCTCCGACCACATCGGCGCCTCGACGCCGAGGACCGCACTCTCGGGCACGCCGCCGCGCATGTACGTGCCGGGGTCCCAGTCGTAGGACTGCCGCACCTCGACGTACCCGGCCCAGCTCAGCCCGAGCGGCGTCTGCGCGTGGTACTTCATGTCCAGATACGTCCTGTTGGCCGGTGACAGCACCAGCGGTGTGCCCGCCTTGGCCGCGTCGATGACCTCCTGCTCGCCGCCGGTCGTGCCCCAGTACTGTGCGACGGCGCCCTCGGCCGGATTCGCGGTGATCTGGTGCCAGCCGACGACGGTCTTGCCGTACTTCGCGACGATCTTCTGGGCCCGCTCCATGAAGGCGACGTACTCGTCGTGCGGCGTGGAGTGGGCCTCGTCGCCGCCGATGTGGAGGTACCTGCCGGGCGTCAGCTCGGCCAGTTCCCGTACGACGTCGTCCACGAAGTCGTACGTGACCTCCTTCGGCACGCACAGCGAGCTGAAGCCGACGCTCGTGCCGGTGTAGAGCGGCGGGGCGACGCCGTCGCAGTTCAGCTCGGCGTACGAGGCGAGGGCCGAGTTGGTGTGGCCCGGCATGTCGACCTCGGGCACGACGGTCATGTGCCGGCTCGCGGCGTACGCGACCAGCTCGCGGTACTGGTCCTTGGTGTAGTAGCCGCCGGGGCCGCCGCCGACCTGCGTGCTGCCGCCGTACTCGGCCAGGTTCGGCCACGAGTCGATCGCCAGCCGCCAGCCCTGGTCGTCGGTGAGGTGCAGGTGCAGGGTGTTGTACTTGTAGAGCGCGAGCTGGTCGATGTAGCGCTTGACCTGCTCGACGGTGAAGAAGTGCCGCGCCACGTCGAGCATCGCGCTGCGGTACGCGAACCGGGGCTCGTCGGTGATCCGCCCGCCGGCCACCAGCCACGGCCCGTCCTGCGCGGTGTCCGCCTCCACCGTCGGCGGCAGCAACTGGCGCAGGGTCTGGACGCCGTGGAAGAGCCCGGCGGGGGCGGCGGCGGAGATCAGCACGCCGTCGGCGCCGGAGGTCAGCTCGTAGCCCTCGGTGCCGACGGCCTTCTTCAGCCTGGCGCTCAGCCGCAGCTCCACCTCGCCGGACTCGCTGCCGACGGGCAGGTCGAAGCCGGTCGAGGGGCGCAGCACGCCGGCCAGGTACTCGCCGGCGTCCCGGGCGGACGCGGCGGCGGCCGAGCTGCCGGGCGGCACCCGGATGGCGGTGTCGGCGGTGATCTCGTACGGGCTGCCGCCGGGCGCGACGGCGGCGGGGGCGGGGATGACGGAGTCCAGCGCGGCCGGCGCGGCGGCCTGCCGCGCGCCGCCCGCCGCGGTGCCGGGCGCCGCCGCGCCGCCGGCGCCGACGCCCGCGGCGACGGTGAGCAGCAGCGCGACCCCCAGGCGCGCGAGGGAGCGCGGGGGGCGGTGCGGGGGAGTCCTCAGGCGGTGACCTCTCACAGTGGTCCCTTCGGGGCTGCGGATCGTGCGCGTGTCATGGACATTCCCAGAGAACCGCCGGTGTCCGCACCGGTCAAGGGTGTAGACCACTCTGGCGAGGGAAAGGAGTGATTCCTGCCCGATTCCGGGCAGATTTCTTGCGGAAGTGAAGATCATCAAGCAGTATCAACGGGTGCACGACGACCTCATCGACCACCTGATACGCAGCGCGCCGCTCAGCCGCGGCGAAGCCGCGCGGGTCGTGCAGGACGTCCTGGCCTACTTCGACGAGACGACGCCCGCCTTCGTCCGCCGGCGCCACCGCGAGCTGCAGGCGGGCGGCCTGGTGAACGACGAGATCTTCGACCGGATCGCCCGCGAGCTGGCGCACCGCGCGGTCACCCCGCCCGAGCTGACCCGGCGCCAACTGCGCCGCCTCGTCTACGGCTAGCCCTCCACCCCCACCCTCTCCCGACAGGAAGCGAACGATATGTGCGGAATCGTTGGTTACATCGGCAAGCGCGACGCCGCGCCGCTGCTGCTCGAAGGGCTCCAGCGGCTGGAGTACCGGGGCTACGACTCCGCCGGCGTGGCCATCGCCGCCCGCTCCGGCGCGCTGAAGACCGTCAAGGCCAAGGGCCGGGTACGCGACCTGGAGGCCCGGCTGCCGAAGCGCTTCGCCGGCGCCACGGGCATCGCGCACACCCGCTGGGCCACCCACGGCGCCCCCAGCGACACCAACGCCCACCCGCACCTGGACGAGGCGGGCAAGGTCGCCGTCGTCCACAACGGGATCATCGACAACGCCGCCGACCTGCGCGCCAAGCTCGCCGCCGACGGCGTCGAGCTGACCTCGGAGACCGACACCGAGGTGCTGGCCCACCTCGTCGGCCGCTCCGCCGCCGCCACCCTGGAGGAGGCCGTACGCGAGACGCTGCGGCTGGTGGAGGGCACGTACGGCATCGCCGTGCTGCACGCCGACCACCCGGACCGCATCGTGGTCGCCCGCAACGGCTCGCCCGTCGTGCTCGGCATCGGTGAGCGGGAGATGTTCGTCGCCTCGGACGTCGCCGCGCTGGTCTCGCACACCCGCCAGGTCGTCACCCTCGAAGACGGCGAGATGGCCACCATCAAGGCCGACGACTACCGCACGTACACCACCGAGGGCTCGCGCACGTCGTCCTCGCCGGAGACGGTGGAGTGGTCGCCCGAGTCGTACGACATGGCGGGCCACGACACGTACATGCACAAGGAGATCTGCGAGCAGGCCGAAGCCGTCGACCGCGTGCTGCGCGGGCGCATCGAGGACCGGTTCTCCACCGTCCACCTCGGCGGCCTCAACCTGGACGCGCGCGAGGCGCGCGCGGTGCGGCGGGTGAAGATCCTGGGCTGCGGCACGTCGTACCACGCGGGCATGATCGGCGCGCAGTTGGTCGAGGAGCTGGCGCGGGTGCCCGCGGACGCCGAGCCGGCCAGCGAGTTCCGCTACCGCAACCCCGTCGTCGACCCCGACACGCTCTACGTCGCCGTCTCCCAGTCCGGCGAGACGTACGACGTGCTGGCCGCCGTGCAGGAGCTGAAGCGCAAGGGTGCGCGGGTCCTCGGCGTCGTCAACGTCGTCGGCTCCGCCATCGCCCGGGAGACGGACGGCGGCATCTACGTGCACGCGGGCCCGGAGGTCTGCGTGGTGTCCACCAAGTGCTTCACCAACACCGTCGTCGCCTTCGGCCTGCTCGCGCTCCACCTCGGCCGCATCCGCGACCTGTCGGTCGCCGACGGCCGCCGCGTCATCGAGGGGCTGCGGCGGCTGCCGGAGCAGATCGCCGAGATGCTGCGCGGCGAGGACGAGATCCGGGCGCTGGCGAAGGAGTACGCGCACGCCAGGTCGATGATGTTCATCGGCCGGGTCCGCGGGTACCCGGTGGCCAGGGAGGCGGCGCTGAAGCTCAAGGAGGTCAGCTACATCCACGCCGAGGCGTACCCGGCCTCCGAGCTGAAGCACGGCCCGCTGGCGCTGATCGAGCCGGAGGTGCCGACGGTGGCGATCGTGCCGGACGACGAGCTGCTGGAGAAGAACCGGGCGGCGCTGGAGGAGATCAAGGCCCGCGAGGGCCGCATCCTCGCGGTCGCGCACCGGCGGCAGGAGAAGGCGGACCACACGATCGTGGTACCGCGCAACGAGCCGGAGCTGGACCCCATCCTCATGGGCATCCCGCTCCAACTGTTCGCGTACCACACGGCGCTGGGGCTGGGCCGGGACATCGACAAGCCGCGGAACCTCGCGAAGTCGGTGACGGTGGAGTAGGCACGGGCGGTGGCGGCGGCCGGCTGCGGTGCCGGCCGCCGCCGTGTCTCACCCGGGGCTGCCGCAGGCCGGGCAGTCGGGGCGGCGGGGCAGCCGGACGCTCACCTCGTCGCCGGGCACCATCAGGTTGAACCCGAAGCGGACGCCGGGTTCGAGCGGCGGGATGCCGGTCAGCAACGCCAGGGCGCCGTACGCGACGAGCGCGCCGGACAATCCGGCGGTGACCGCGTTGGCCGGGTTCCACGGCAGGTGCGCGGAGGCGCCCGGCTCGTCCGCCCCGGGGGCGAGGCCGAGGTCGGCCCGCCGGATCGCCTGGTCGTGCAGGCACTCCCAGCACCCGCCGGTGCCGGGCCGGTGGATGCCCGCCGTGACGAGCGGCCCGCTGTAGCCGCCGTCCACCCACGGCAGCCCGGCGGCCAGGCAGGCCCGGTTCGCCCAGCGCCGTATCTGCGGCGGCCCGTCGGCGCCCAGCACGAACACGTCGTACGGGGGCGAGGACACGACGAGCGCGGCGAGCTCCGCGGCGGTGGCGACGCGGCGTACCTCGCCGGTGACGCGGATGTCGGGGTTGAGGCCGGCGAGCCTGGTCACCGCCGCCTCGGCCTTCCGCCGTCCCACGTCCGCCTCCGCGTACAGCAACTGCCGGTTGAGGTTCGACAGTTCCACCCGGTCGTCGTCGACCACGTGCAGGTGGCCGACGCCCGAGGCGGCCAGGTGCCAGGCGGCCGCGCCGCCCGTACCCCCGACGCCCAGGACGAGTACCCGGGCCTCCTTCAGCCGCAGTTGGGCCTCCCACGCGCTGGCGCGGGCGCCGAGGTCCATCCAGCGGAGCAGCGGTACGCCCCGGCTGTAGCGCTCGGCCTCGCGCGGCGAGAACTGCGCGGGCAGCGGCGCGGCGGCGTCCTCCAGGAAGCCGGCCGCGGCCAGCCGCTCCAGCGCCGCGGTGACATCGCCGGGTCCGACCTCCTCGTGCCGGGCGCGCACCGCGGTGACGATGTCCTGCGCGCTGCGGGTGCCGTCGGCGGCTTCGACCAGCGACCAGACCCAGCCGCGCGGGTCCTCGATCTCGGCGCCGACGCCGTAGATCACGCTGCCGATACGGACGTTTCCCGCCACGGTGCGATAGCCGCGGTGCTCCGGTTTGACCCGTGGCCGTGCCCACTCTCCCACCGCCATACCCCACTCCAGGATGATGCGCCAGGAAACCTTGCACCGACGCGGCCCAATGTGCACTACTGAGTGAGTCGTTTCAAGCACACAGAGTTGACCAGGTGGGAGGGAGGCGCGATGCAGGAGATCAGGATCCGTCGTCTCGACAAGAAGGAGACGACCGGCGACAGCAACCCCAGCGGCGAGTGACGCCGGTCGGCCTCCCCGCGCTGGCGCGGCACCGCTACCCCACCGTGGACGACCTCACCCGGACCGCCCGCGACCTGGCGCGGCGCCACCCGTCCCGCTGCCGGCTCCGGCAGGTCGGCGAATCCCGCGCGGGGGAGCCGCTGTGGCTGCTCTCCGTCGGCCACGGATCCCGGAACGTCCTGGTGGTCAGTGGCGCGCACCCGAACGAGCCGGCCGGGGGCGCGGCCGTCGCCGACCTGGCCTACCAAGCCGTACGAAACGGGCGCAGCGGGCGCGTCGGGGCCGGCGCGCGCGACCGCCGGCAGGACCGCGACGCCGCCTGGCACTTCCTGCTCTGCCTGGACCCGGACGGCGCCCGCCACACCGAGCCCTGGACCCGCCACCCCGGCACCCTGGAGCGCCAGCTCCGCCACTTCTACCGGCCCGCCGCCGACCAGCAGCCCGAGTGGCTGCCGCCGCCCGGCGGACGGGCCGCGCCGCTGCCCGAGACCAGGGCGCTGCTGACCGTGCTGGACGAGCTGCGCCCGGCGGTGCAGTTCTCCCTGCACGCCAACGACGTCGGCGGCGCCTGGGCGCAGCTCACCCACGACCTGCCGGGCGCCCGCGCGGCGCTCGCGGACCCCGCCGCCGGGCTCGCCGTGCCGCTGGCCGCGGCGCCGGTGGACACGCTGCACATGCCCGGCGCGGGGCCGGGCGTCTTCCTCATGGCCGCGGGCGCGGGGCTCGACGCCAACGTCGTGCACCGCGACTGGCTGACCCGTTCGACGTGGTTCCACCCGCTGCGGCACGGCACGGTCACCGCCGTCGTCGAGACGCCCGTCTGGGCCGTCGAGGGCGTCGCCGACCTCCGGCCCACCGGGGCGCCCGGCCTGGTCGTGGGGCGGGCCGTGGGGCATCTGCGGGCGCAGGCCGACCGGTTGGCGGGGCTGCTGGACGAGGCCCGTACCGGACTCGGCGCCGCCCCCGGGCCGTTGCTGGACGCCGCGGCCTGGCTCACCGAAGCCTGCTTCACCAACGCCGCGCAGTGGTCGGCGCCGCCCTCGCCGGGCAGCCCGCCGCCCGCGGCGACCGCGGGCGGCGCCCTCGCGCTGCGGATGGCCGCCCAGCGGCTGCCGCTGCGGGCGGCGGCGATGTTCGCCCGCGCGACGGAAGGACATCCCCTCGGCCCGGCGGCGGAGACGCTGCTCACCCGCTGGCGCCGCAGCTACGCGGCCGACTTCGGGCCCCGCTGGATCCCCGTACGCGACCAGACCGCCCTGCAGACGGAGTTCATCGCCCGCCTGGCCCGCCTGGTCCTCAACCCCGCCCGCCGCACGAACGGATCCCAGGCGACCCGCCACCGCGACCGCTGACCCCGGTGCGGGCCCCCTCAACCCGCGGCCCCTCGGCGGGAGACGAAAGAGCGGCCCTCTGCGCGTGCCACCACGTCGCGCAGAGGGCCGCCTCCCCTGTGCCGGCGTCGCCCAATACGCCGGCGGTGCCGCTGCCGTACCGGGGACCGTCACCTCCCGGTCGGCAGCGCGTCGTCGTGTCCCCTATATGCCCCTCACAAATTCACAACCCACATCTACTCGCGAGTAGATTTCTCCGGGGAGGCGTGACCGCGCGCACCACCGGCGCGACCGGCGCAAACGCGCGCGGGGGCGGCTACGGAACGACGACGACGGGCCGTTGCGCCCGCCGGGCGAGGCGGCCCGCGACCGAGCCGAAGATGCGGCCCACGATGCCCTGCGTGGAGCCGACCACGATGGCGTCGGCCTCGTACTCCCGGCCGACTTCCTCCAGTTCGTGGCAGATGTCGCCGCCGCGCTCGACGAGGATCCAGGGCACGTCCGACAGGTAGTCGGCGCAGGCGAGTTCCAGCCCGAGGACTTCGGTGCGGTGGTCGGGGACGTCCACGAAGACGGGCGGCTCGCAGCCGGCCCAGACGGTGGTGGGCAGCCGGTTGGCCACGTGCACGATGATCAGACCGCAGCCCAGGCGCCGCGCCATCCCGACCGCGTAGGCCAGGGCGCGTTCACTGGACATGGAGCCGTCGAAGCCGCAGACGACGCCGTGCTTGAAGGCGGGATCGCAGCCTTGGGCGGGCTCGGCCGCCGCCTCCAGGTCCGCCGTGGGATCGGCGACCGGCTTGCGGTCCGCGGGTTCGGGGAATTCGTGACCGGCCATCGGTGTCTCGGCGAAGGGAATCCTCGTGGCTGGAGGGACACGGCTTGCTGTGTCCGCGCTTCCTGTGTCCGGGAATCATCTTCCCAATCCCGTACAACAAGGGTACGGCGACACTACCTCCCTTGCCCAGGGGCGGGCGGCGGTATGCCAGTGGCCCCGGCGAACGGTTCACAGGAGCATGCCCCAGTGCGGCGTCCCGCGCAACGCCGACGGGGCGGCGCTGCGGCCCGGCGATCGGTCCCGGGCGCCGTCGGGGGCGCACGGCGGCGGCGCTCGGGGATCACGCCGCCGCCCTTCGTGCCGCCCCCCACGCTTCCGTGCGCTGTCGCCGCGCCCCCGGGGTGCGTCGTCGCCGCCGCGAAGGCAAACGTGGCACGTGCGCCGGGGTCGCGCCGCAGGACACGGCGGGGCCGCGGCGGTCACCGGCGTTTTCGCGGCTGGGCGCAGGCGTACGCCCGTGGTTGAGGGGACAACCTCCTGTGACCCGATCTTTTCGGCCAACTTCCCTTCTGCACACCGGAGTTGCAAGACTTAAGGCTGGAACGTTCCGGGCTCGGGGGGCTGGGGGCGCAGTCGGGGCGCACGAGCCTTGCACGTCGGAGAACGGAGGGGGGTGGCCTTCCCTGTCGCGTGAACCAGTGGAACCGTTCGCGATCGAAAGCTTCACGCCAGGTTTCCTTGTCGACATAGAGGTAGGGCCGAACCTGGCACGCGTGTCACACAAGACGCGCTCTACCTGTCGTTATAGATGCGGGCTTGAACCTGTCCGGTCCGTCGGACAACACACAGTAGATTTGATCTTGGCCGAGAGACCGAGATCGTCCCGGGGGTGTAGGTGCAGGACGCGGAGGAAGAGAGAAGCGAGGGGGCTTAGCGTCATGAGCCAGGACTCCACCGGAGCGGGCGCAACGATCCGGTCCGGCGGGCCACGCACACCCGAGGTGGCGGCAGCCACGGTGCGGGCCGAGGCGGTGCGGGGCGAGGCACCGCGCCCGCCCCGGCGGCGCCGTGAGGTCGTCGCCGTGCTGTTGTTCAGCGGTGGCCCGGTCTTCGAGAACTCCATCCCCCTCTCCGTCTTCGGAGTCGACCGCCAGGACGCCGGTACCCCCCGGTACCGGCTGCTGGTCTGCGCCGGTGAGGACGGCCCGCTGCGTACCACCGGCGGCCTGGAGCTCTCGGCCCCGTACGGGCTGGAAGCGCTGGCCAGGGCCGGCACGGTCGTCGTGCCCGCGTGGCGCTCCATCACCCAGCCGCCGCCCGCCGCGGCGCTGGACGCGCTGCGCAGGGCGCACGAGGACGGCGCCCGCATCGTCGGGCTGTGCACCGGCGCCTTCGCGCTCGCCGCGGCCGGGCTGCTCGACGGCCGCCCGGCGACCACGCACTGGATGTACGCGCCGACGCTCGCCAAGCGCTACCCGTCGGTCCACATGGACCCGCGCGAGCTGTTCGTCGACGACGGCGACATCCTGACCTCGGCGAGCACGGCCGCCGGCATCGACCTCTGCCTGCACCTGGTGCGCCAGGACCACGGCGCCGAGGCCGCCGCCGCGCTCTCCCGGAGGCTGGTGGTGCCCGCGCGGCGCGGCAGCGGCCAGGAGCGCTACCTGGACAGGTCTTTACCCGAGGAGATCGGCGGAGACCCGCTGGCGGAGGTCGTGGCCTGGGCGCTGGAGAACCTGCACGAGCAGTTCGACGTGGAGACTCTGGCGGCCCGCGCGTACATGAGCCGACGCACGTTCGACCGGCGGTTCCGCTCGCTCACCGGCAGCGCACCGCTGCAGTGGCTGATCACCCAGCGGGTGCTTCAGGCGCAGCGGCTGCTGGAGACGTCGGACTTCTCCGTGGACGAAGTGGCGGGGCGCTGCGGCTTCCGCTCGCCGGTCGCGCTGCGCGGGCACTTCCGCCGCCAGCTCGGCTCCTCCCCGGCCGCGTACCGGGCCGCCTACCGGGCCCGTAACCCCCAGGCCGTACCGCCGCCGGAACCCCCCACGGTGCCGGCGCCGCGGCGCCCGCAGCCGCCCGGCGCGGGCGGGCCCGCGGGGGTCTCGGGCGGCGGCGTGGACGGCGCGGAGAAGCCGCAGTCCGACGCGTACGCGCCCGGCCACCCCGAGCCGCACCCGCCGCGGCACCGGGGAGCGCTTGCCAGGCGCGCGACCGTGCCGGGACAGCGGGACCGGCACGTAGGGTGAGGGCCATGAACGATCGGATGGTCTGGATCGACTGCGAGATGACGGGCCTCTCGCTGACCGGCGACGCGCTCGTCGAGGTGGCCGCGCTCGTCACCGACTCGGAGCTCAACGTGCTCGGTGACGGCGTCGACATCGTCATCCGCCCCCCGGCCGCGGCCCTCGCCTCCATGCCCGACGTCGTACGCGCCATGCACACCGCCTCCGGCCTGCTCGACGAGCTGGCCGGCGGCACGACGCTGGCGGACGCGGAGCGGCAGGTGCTCGCCTACGTACGCGAGTTCGTCCCCGAGCCCGGCCGCGCCCCGCTCTGCGGCAACTCCGTCGGCACCGACCGCGGCTTCCTCAGCCGGGACATGCCGGACCTGGAGGGGTACCTGCACTACCGCATCGTGGACGTCTCGTCCGTCAAGGAGCTGGCCCGCCGCTGGTACCCGCGGGCCTACTTCAACAGCCCCGAGAAGGCGGGCAACCACCGCGCGCTGGCCGACATCCGGGAGAGCATCGCCGAACTCCGCTACTACCGCGAGGCGGTCTTCGTCCCCCCGCCGGGCCCGGATTCGGAGACCGCCAAGGCCCTCGCTGCCCGCCACACACTGGCGGCGGACGGCTCGTAACGAACCCCCCGCAGCCCGGCGAAAGCCGGAGGCGAGCACCACCGGCGACCCTGTACACTTCTACACGGCCGGTGCGGAAGCATCAGCTCACGGTGGGTGTAGCTCAGATGGTAGAGCACCTGGTTGTGGTCCAGGTGGCCGCGGGTTCAAGTCCCGTCACTCACCCTCTTCGATCAGGGCCCGTATCGCCTCGGCGGTGCGGGCCCTGACGCGTTCCGGGGCGCTACGGTGCGTGGCCGTTCAGCCGGAGGTGGCGGCGCGGCGGGCGGCGTAGGTGCGGGCCTTGGCGCGGTTGCCGCAGCCCTGCATCGAGCACCAGCGTTTGCTGCGGTTCTTCGACGTGTCCCAGAACACCTCGTGGCAGGTGTGCTCCGCGCAGCGCTTGAGGCGGGCGGCGTCGCCGGTGATCGTCAGCGTGCTCCAGGCGAGGGCCAGCTCCGCGACCGCCCGCTCCGCGGGTGTGAGGCCGGGGGCGGGGACCGGGGGGCCGGCGGCGGTGGGGTGGAGGGGGAAGCGGGTCAGGGCCGCGTCGGCCGCCGCCGTGACGGCGGGTTCTGCGGTGTCGCCCACGTGGGTGCCCAGGTGCTCGCGGATGCCCGCGCGCAGGGCGACGGCCGCTTCGTGCAGGCCGGGGTCGGGGCTGCCGGTGACCGGCAGGCCGTGCGTCGTCAGCCAGGTGGCCAGCTCGTCCGGGGTGCTCAGCGTGTCCGTGCCGGCGTAGACGTCCAGGGTGTTGGCGAAGTCGGCCACCAGCTCGGCGGCCCGAGGAGGTGTACGCATGCAGACCACTTTACCGGCTATCGCGTTTGGTGGTAACTTCATCTCACCGGCAAACGGCTTTGATGGTTAGAGGGGGAGTCATGAGCGCGTCTGCGGTTCTGGAGGGCGATCGGCTACGGGACGCCGGGCGGCGCAACACCGCCGTCCTCGTCGGGTTCACCGCCGTGACGAACCTCGCCGACGGCGTCGTGAAGATGGCCCTGCCGCTGCTCGCCGTCCGCGTCGGCGGCTCTCCCGCGCAGGTCACCGGGGTGGCGCTGGCCATCTCGCTGCCCTGGCTGCTCGTCGCCCTGCACGCGGGCGTGCTCGTCGACCGCGTCGACCGGCGCCGGCTGCTGTGGATCGTCAACGTGCTCCGGCTGCTCGCGATGGTGCCGCTGCTCGCCGCCGCCGCGAGCGGCGACCTGTCCATCGCGCTGCTCGCCGCCGCCGGTGCGGCCATCGGCGTCGCCGACGTCGTCGCCTCCACCGCGGCCACCGCGCTGGTCCCCGCCGCCGTGCCGGCCGCCGGGCGGGACAAGGCGAACGCGTGGATGGCCGGGGCCGAGACCGTGTTCAGCGAGTTCGCCGGGCCGTTCGTCGGCGGGCTGCTCATCGCACTGGGTGCCGGGTGGGCGCTGGGTGCGACCTGGGCCGCGTACGCCGCGGCGGCGCTCGTGCTGCTGCTGCTCGTCGGGCGGTTCCGGGCGGGGGCCGTAGCGTACGAGAACGGGGGCGAGGCCCCCGCCACCACCGTCAACGGGCAGATCGCCGAAGGGCTCCGCTACCTCTGGCAGCACCGCCTGCTGCGCTCCCTCTCCCTCATCCTCACCGTCCTCTCCGGCACCTGGGGCGCGTGGCTCGCGCTCATCCCGCTGTACGCGACCCGCGACATGGGCCTCACCCCCGGCGAGTACGGCGTGCTGCTCAGCGCGCTCGGCATCGGCGGGCTCCTCGGCGCCGTCACCGTGACCTGGCTCAACCGGGTGCTGGGCCGCCGCCGCGTGATGCTCGCCGACCTCTTCGGCACCGCCGCGATGGCCGCCGTCCCCGCGCTCACCGCCGACGCGCGCGCCGTCGCCGCGGCCGCGTTCCTCGGCGGGCTCGGCGGCACGCTGTGGACGGTCAACAGCCGCACGGTCATCCAGCGGGCGGTGCCGGACGCGATGCTCGGCCGGTTCAGCTCGGCGAACCGGATGTTCGCCTGGGGCGCGATGCCGCTGGGCGCCGGGCTGGTCGGGCTGCTCGCGGAACTCGCCGGGCCGCGGGCGGCGTTCGGGTTCTTCGCGGTGGCCTCGCTGCTGACGGTCCCGTTCTTCCTGCGGGCGGCGGCCCGGGGCGCGGACGCGCTGCGCTGAAGCCTTCTCCAAGATTTTTTCGGCGGGATGTCGAGAACCGGCGCGCGGCTCCGTCCCCGGGGTGAACGCGGCCCACAATGGGCCGTACCTCGGCAAGGAGAAGATCATGGCCAAGTACCTGCTGCTCAAGCACTACCGCGGCGCGCCGGCGGCGGTCAACGACGTACCGATGGACCAGTGGGAGCCGGAGGAGGTCACGGCCCACATCCAGTACATGCGTGACTTCGCCGCCCGGCTGGAGGAGACCGGCGAGTTCGCCGGCGAGCAGGCGCTCGCCCCGGAGGGCACCTTCGTCCGCTACGACGGCGAGGGCCGGCCCCCGGTCACCGACGGGCCGTTCGCGGAGACCAAGGACCTGATCGCCGGCTGGATGGTGATCGACGTCGAGACCTACGACCGCGCGCTGGAGCTGGCCGCCGAGCTGTCCGCCGCGCCGGGCGCGGGCGGCAAGCCGATCCACGAGTGGCTGGAGATCCGCCCGGCGTACGGCGTGCAGGCCACGGCGACCGAGTGAACGAGTCGCTGCTCCGGGAGCTGGTGCCGGAGGTCATCGGCGTCCTCGTCCGCCGCGGAGCAGACTTCGCGGCGGCCGAGGACGCCGTACAGGACGCCCTGGTCGAGGCCGTACGCGGCAGGCCGGACGGCGACGAGCCGCGGGACCCCAAGGGGTGGCTGATCACGGTGGCGTGGCGCAAGTTCCTCGACACCGTACGGGCCGAAAGCTCGCGGCGGCGGCGCGAGGAACGCGTCGAGGCCGAACCCGCGCCGGACGGGGGCGGGGCGGTGGATGACACCCTCCAGCTCTACTTCCTGTGCGCGCACCCGTCCCTGACGCCGGCCTCGGCCGTCGCGCTGACGCTGCGCGCGGTCGGCGGGCTGACGACGCGGCAGATCGCGCGGGCGTATCTGGTGCCCGAGGCGACCATGGGGCAGCGGATCAGCAGGGCGAAGCGGACGGTCTCCGGGGTGCGGTTCGAGCAGCCCGGGGACCTGGCGACGGTACTGCGGGTGCTGTACCTGGTGTTCAACGAGGGCTACTCCGGGGACGTCGACCTGTCGGCGGAGGCGATCCGGCTGACGCGGCAGTTGGCGGCGAGGACGGGCGCGGCTGTGGCGGCGGGCGGGACCGGGGGAGCGGGTGCCGGGGGCGAGGGTGCCGGGGCCGGTGGTGAGGAGGTCGCGGGGCTGCTGGCGCTCATGCTGCTCCACCACGCGCGGCGGCCGGCGCGTACCGGCCCCGACGGCAGGCTCGTACCGCTTGCCGAGCAGGACCGCGGGCTGTGGGACACCGGGCTGATCGCCGAGGGCATCGGGATCCTCCAGGCGGCGCTGGCGCGGGACCGCCTGGGGGAGTTCCAGGCGCAGGCGGCGATCGCCGCGCTGCACGCGGACGCCCCGAGGGCGTGCGAGACGGACTGGGTGCAGATCGTGGAGTGGTACGACGAGCTGGTACGTCTCACGGACAGCCCGGTGGCCAGGCTCAACCGGGCGGTGGCGGTGGGCGAGGCGGACGGGGCGCGGGCGGGGCTGGCGGCGCTGGCGGAACTCGATCCGTCGCTGCCGCGGTACGCGGCGGTGGCGGCGTACCTGCACGAGCGGGACGGCGACACGGAGACGGCGGCCGGGCTGTACGCGCAGGCGGCCCGCTCGGCGCCGAACATACCGGAGCGGGACCACCTGACGCGGCAGGCAGCGCGGCTGAACGCGCGGCTGCGGGGGTGAAGGGGGCGGCGGTACGGGTGGGTTGAGGGGGCGGCCGGGGCGGGGGTTCTGTCGGTGGAGCGGCCTACCCTGGGGTGGGTGTGCGGGGTTCGGGGGGCGGGCTTCGGCGTTCGGGTTCGGGCGCGGTCGGGCGCGTGGCTGCCGGGCCACCGGCGTCGCGTCGCCAGTGGCCCGGGCTGATGTCGGTGGGGCGACCTACTCTGGGGCGGGTGTGCGGGGGTCGGGGGTGGTTTCGGTGTTCAGCGGGCCGGTGTGCGGGGGCGGTAGGGGGCCAGGGGGTTGCGCAGGGTGCCCACCAACTGCAGGGCCGCCGACGGGTCCGTCAGGTCGACCATCTGCCGGTTGTCCCGCAACTGCAGCCTGTTGAGGCACGACAGCGCGAACTCCGGCGCGAACAGGTCGTGCCGCTCGAACCGGTCCGCCAGGTCCGGCACCGCCTCCCGGTAGTCCCGCGCGCACTCCGCGACCGTCCGCCAGAAGTCCCCCTCGCCCAGCACCCCCGCCTCGTCCAGCAGCGGTGCCAGGAAGCGGAAGAAGCAGTCGAAGACGTCCGTGAAAACGGACAGCAGTTGCATGTCGTCCGGGACCTCGGCGCGGATCCGCTCCGCCGCCGGCGGCAGCGGCAGGTCCGGGTCCATGACCACGACCTCCTCCGCGATGTCCTTGAACAGCGCGCGCACCACGGTCCCCGCCTCGTCCAGGACCAGGATGACGTTCTCGCCGTGCGGCATGAACGCCAGCCCGTACGCGTAGAAGGAGTGCAGCAGCGGCGTCAGATACGCGTCGAGATACCGCCGCAGCCACACCTCGGGCGCCAGCCCCGAGCCCTCGATCAGCGCCGCCGCCAGCGGCCGGCCGGCGCGGTCGGTGTGCAGCAGCGCCGCCATCGTCGCCAACCGCTCGCCCCCGGCGAGCCGCGGCACCGGGCTCTCCCGCCACAGCGCGGCGAGCATCTTGCGGTACGGCGAGCCGGGCGCGGTGGCGGCCTCGTACGCCTCGTGGCGGTAGCCGACGGCGGCCAGTTCGCGCAGGACCACCAGGCCCGTGCCGCGCAGCACCTCGTCCTGGTCGACCAGTCCCGCGACCCAGTCGTTGATCGCCGGGGTGGCCTCCATGTACGCGGCCGACAGCCCGCGCATGAAGCCCATGTTGAGTACTGACAGCGCCGTCTTGACGTAGTGCTTCCGGGGCGCGGAGGTGTTGAAGAAGGTGCGTATCGACTGCTGCGGCTGGTACGTGTCCCCGCTCTCGCCGAGGTACACCAGCCGGCGCGCGGCGACCTCGCCCGCAAAGGTGACGGAGAGCTTGTGCTCCCACTGCCAGGGGTGCGCGGGCATCAGCAGGTAGTCGTCCGGGTCCAGGCCCAGGGCCCGCAGCCGGGCCGCGAAGCCGTCCAGCGCCGCGGGCCCCAGCTCCGCGCGCAGCAGCGTGTCGTAGTCGAGGTCGGCGGCGCAGGTGAAGGCCGCCCGCTCGCGGTGGGCGGCGAGCCAGACCAGGCGGGTGCGGGCGCCGGTCTCGGGGGCGTACGCGCGGTAGTCCGCCGCGCCCAGCCCCAGGCGGCCGTTGTTGGCGACGAAGCAGGGGTGGCCCTCCGTCATCCCCGCCTCGATCCGCTGGAAGTCCGCGCCCGCCAGGTCCGCGTCCTCGGGCCCGGTGAGCTTGTACGCGGTGCTCGCCAGCGTGGACGTGATCTCCTCCAGGTACACCGGCAGCACCTCGGCGCTCAGCCCCAGCGGCTCCCGGAGTTCGGCGAAGAACCGCAGCGCGTCGGGCGCCGAGCCCTCCGGCGGGTCGCCGGGGGCGTGGCGGGTGACGGTGCGCGGGTCGACGCGCCAGTGGTCCAGGGCGTAGCGCCGGGCCTCGAAGCGGTATTCGGCGTCCCCCGCCCGTAGGGCGTACGAGCCGACCCCCCGCGGCTCCGGCGTCAGCAGCCGCTCGTGGGCGAACTCCCCGATGGCCTTGGCCAGCAGCCTGCGGGTGGCCTCCGCCCAGCGGCCGGGGGTGAGGTGCCCGGTGGGGTCCGGGGGCGCGGCCGCCTGCGAGGCGGCGAACTGCTCGCGGGTGCAGAAGCTCAGCAGCGCCTCCTTGCCCGGCTTCCCCGGGGCGCCCGGCATCCGTACGCGGCGCGCGACGCGGAAGCCCACGGCCTCGTTGAGCGCGTGCACCGCGGTGTTGCGCGCGTCGGGTTCGACCACGACCCGGCGCACCGCCGGGTCGGCGAAGAGCCACTCCATCACCGCCGTGATCACCGCCCGGGTGAAGCCGTGCACGGGGGTGTCGGCGGGCGCGGTGAGGAAGTGCATCCCGACGTCGCCGTCCTCGGCGGCGTAGACGCCGGTCAGCTCGCGGTGTGCCGGGTCGTAGCGCTCGGCGAGGAAGGCGGGGGTGCCGTCGGCGAGGCCGAGGAAGGCGTCGTGGTGCGGATCGGCGGCGATCCGCGCGTACTCCTTCTCGACCTCCGCCGGCGTGCACCCCTGCATCAGCCAGAACGCGGCCTTCGGATGGGTGACCCAGGTGTGCAGCAGCGGCGCGTCCAGGACCGGGTCCAGGGGGCGCAGGGTGAGTTTCATCGGGCCGGCGCTCCGAACTCCTGGAAGGCGATGGACTTCTCGACCGGGTAGACCTCGCGGCCGGTCATCTCCCGGATGATGCAGGCGTTGCGGTACGCGGCCATCCCCAGGTCGGGGGCGGCGAAGCCGTGGGTGTGCAGCTCGGCGTTCTGGACGAAGACCTCGCGGCCCGCGTGGTCGACGGTGTAGTTGCGGGCGACGGCGAAGCGCCCCTGCTCGTCGCGCGCGAGGCGGTCGGCGATGCCGGCGAGGAAGGGCGGTTCGGCGTAGCGGTAGCCGGTGGCCAGCACCAGGCCCTGGGTGGCCAGCTCGAAGTCCCGGCCCTGCTCCTCCTGGCGCAGCCCCAGGGTGTACGTGCCGTCCGCGTACCCGGCGGAGACGAGGGCGGTGTTGGTGAGCAGCCGGGTCGGCACCGGACCGCGGCGGGACTTGACGTACAGCAGGTCGAAGATGGCGTCGATCAGCTCGGTGTTGATGCCCTTGTAGAGGCTCTTCTGCGCGGCGCCGAGACGGTCGCGGACGGGCGCCGGCAGCGCGTGGAAGTAGTCGACGTACTCGGGGGAGGTCATCTCCAGCGTCAGCTTCGTGTACTCCAGCGGGAAGAACCGCGGCGAGCGGGTCACCCAGGTGAGGTGGTAGCCGTCGGGGCCGAGGTCCTGGAGCAGGTCGTAGTAGATCTCGGCGGCGCTCTGCCCGCTGCCGACGACCGTGACCGACTCCTTGGCCCGCAGTTGCTCGCGGTGCTCCAGATAGCGGCTGTTGTGGAGGAGGTCGCCGCCGAGGCCGCGGCAGGGCCCGGGCACGTACGGCGGCGTGCCGGTGCCGAGGACGAGGCGGCGGCCTCGGTACGTGCCGCGCGGGGTGCGGACGGCGTACGTGCCGTCCACCGCGTCCCGTACGACCGAGGTGACCTCCTCGCCGAAGCGGATGTTCGGGAGTTTGGCGGCGGCCCAGCGGCAGTAGTCGTTGAACTCCTCGCGCAGCGGATAGAAGCTCTCGCGGATGTAGAAGGAGTACAGCCGCCCGGTCTCCTTCAGGTAGTTCAGGAAGGAGTACGGGGACGTGGGGTCGGCCAGCGTGACGAGGTCCGACATGAACGGCGTCTGGAGCGTGCTGCCCTCGATGAACATCCCGGAGTGCCAGTCGAAGTCGGGCTTGCGCTCCAGGAAGACGCCGTCGAGGCCGTCGACCGGTGCGGTCAGGCAGGCCAGGCCCAGGTTGAACGGGCCGAGGCCGACGGCGACGAAGTCGTGGACGCGCGACTCAGGCGACTCAGCGGGCGGGGACTGCCGGGGCTGCCGGGACTGCCGGGACTGCTGCTGCGTCGGCGGAGGCGGCGGAGGCGGCGGGGACGTCGGGGACAAGGGATTCTCCGGTGTGGTCGGCGGCGTGCGCGGCTATGAGGTCGAGGACGGCGGCCAGGTCCTCGGTGGTGGTCTCGGGGTTGAGCAGCGTGAACTTCAGGTGGTGCCGGCCGTCGACCTTGGTGCCGGCGACCATCGCGGCGCCTGAGGCGGCCAGCCGTTCGCGGGCGCGCAGGTTGGCGGCGTCGGCGAGAGCGGGGTCGGCGCCGGCCGGGCCGTCCGGGACGTAGCGGAAGACGAGCGTCGACAACTGCGGCCGTACGACGACCTCGAAGCGGGGGTCCGCGTCCAGCAGCCGCCACCCGGCCCCGGCGAGGTCGCAGACCTCGTCGAAGAGCGCGCCGACGCCGTCGGCGCCCATGACGCGCAGCGTCAGCCACAGCTTGAGCGCGTCGAACCTGCGGGTGGTCTGGAGCGACTTGTCGACCTGGTTGGGGATCTGCTCGGCGGCCATGCGCTCGGGGTTGAGGTAGTCGGCGTGGTACGTCGCGTGCCGCAGGGTCGCCCGGTCCCGTACCAGCACGGCCGAGGAACTGACCGGCTGGAAGAAGGACTTGTGGAAGTCGACGGTCACCGAGT
The DNA here is from genome assembly GCF_002847285.1 of Streptomyces sp. CMB-StM0423. NCBI lineage: Bacteria > Bacillati > Actinomycetota > Actinomycetes > Kitasatosporales > Streptomycetaceae > Streptomyces > Streptomyces sp. CMB-StM0423. Next base: position 5,567,351 of record NZ_CP025407.1, read on the forward strand.
CGGCGCGCTCGATGCCGGCGAGCAGGTGCCGGCGGCGGCCCGAGACCAGCAGTCCGCAGCCGTACGCCGCGTCCACGTGCAGCCACACGCCGTACCCGGCGCACACCTCCGCGAGCTGCGCCGGCGGGTCGACGCTGCCGAAGTCGGTGGTGCCCGCGGTGGCGACGACGGCCATGGGGACGAGGTCGTCGCGCTGGAGCTGCGCGAGCGCCGCGGCCAGCGCGGCGGGCCGCATCCGGCGCTCCGCGTCGCACGGCACCTCGACGACGGCCTCCTCCCCGAGGCCGAGCAGCGCGGCGGCCTTGCGGACGCTGAAGTGGCCGTGCGCGGAGGCGAGGACGCGCAGCCGGGGCAGGATCTCGGCGGTGCGCAGCCCGGCGCCCCGCTGCTTGCGTACGCCGTCGCACGCCTCCTCGCGGGCGAGCAGGAGGGCGTGCAGGTTGGACTGGGTGCCGCCGGAGGTGAACACGCCGTCCGCGGCCGGGCCGAGGCCGATGCGGGCGGCGGTCCAGTCGATCAGGCGGCGCTCGATGAGGGTGGCGCCGGCGGACTGGTCCCAGGTGTCCAGGGAGGAGTTGACGGCGGAGAGCACCGCCTCGCCGAGGACGGCGGGGATGACGACGGGGCAGTTGAGGTGGGCGAGGTAGCGCGGGTGGTGGAAGTAGACGGCGTCGCGCAGGTAGACCCGGTCCAGCTCGGCCAGCGCGGCGCCGGTGTCGCCGAGGGGGAGGTCGAGGTCGACGGCGTCGACGACCGGGGCGAGGGCGGGGGGTGTGATGCCCGTGAACGGGCGGTCTGCATGGGCCAGTCGGGCCGCGATGTGCTCGACGCCTGCGGTGACCGTACGACGGTAGGCACCGGCGGTGCGGTCGTTGAGCAGGTGGGACCTCATGGATGGTGTCCTCACGACGGGGGCCAAAAACTTAGGGAAGCCTAACCTAAGTAATTGGTCCTAGGCTCCCGCCCCCGTCGTTTCGGCCACGTCCCGCCGGCTCATCCGTCCGCAGCCGCGGCATCGTCGGCCCCGGCTGCGCCGTCGTCGGCCGCCGCCTCGGACTCGTAGCGGAACTGGTCCTCGGAGGCGCCGCGGCGCCAGTAGCCGGTGAAGACGACCGCATCGCGGTCGAACTTCCGCCCCCGTACGAGCTGGCGGCGCAGCTCCCGCACCAACCCCGCCTCGCCCGCGAGCCAGGCGTACGGCGTGCCCGCGGGCAGGTCCGCGGCGCGCAGCGCGTCGACCACGCCGGCGGCGGGGCCGGTCAGCCAGGTGATCTCGGCGTCCGCGGCGGTGTGCAGAGCGATCGCGTCGTCGGCGTGCGGCACCCGTATCCACGCCTTCACCGGCAGCCCGGCGGGCAGCGACTCCAGGATCGCCGCGGCGGCCGGCAGCGCCGTCTCGTCGGCGGCGACGATGACGTGATCCGCGCCCTCGGGCAGCCGGAAGCGCACGCCGGTGCGGAACGGCTCGGTGGCGCCGGGCGCCGGCTCCGCCGTCTGCGTGGTCGGTTCCGTGGTCACGTCGGGCTCACCTTCCGGGCAGGTGCGAGGGCTGCGGCCGCGTCCCGCGCACGGAAGGGCCGGGAACGCAGATTAGGCTAACCTAACCTAACTCCCGTGCCCAGGCGCCGGAATCAGGCCATGAACCCCGCCTCCCGGTACGCCCGCGCGGCGCCCGGGTGCAGCGGCGCCGGGACGTTCCGCCACGCCGTGGCGGGATTGAACCCCGCCAGCGACGGGTGTACGCCGGGCAGCCCGCCGAGGGCGCCGAGCAGCAGCCGGGTCAGCGCGTACGCCGTGCCGTCCGCCAGCTCCGCGGAGACCACCAGGACGGTCTCGGCGAAGCACGTCGCCACGTCCCCGGTGTGCAGGCCCGGATACGTACCGGCAGGGATCGCGCCCGGGGCGCAGCCGTAGCGGCGGGTGAGGTGGGCCCGGAGCCCGGCCGGCAGCGGGGCGAGTTCGGCGCGCCGGCCGCCGCAGGCCGCGGCGGCGATGCTCGGCGCGGGCAGCGTCGTCGCGCCGAAGACGTAGTCGACCTCGCCCGCGTGCAGCGCGCGGACCAGTGCGTCGTAGCCGTCGAGGAGCACCCGGCCGCCGCGGGCGCGGACATCGTCGTACGTGGCGCCGTAGTGGGCGACGACGGCTCGGAACATCAGCTCGTCCGTGGTGTCGGCGGGCGGTGCGCCGAACCGGCCGGCGCGCGGCCCGGCGATCGCCTCGCCGAGCCCGGCACCGGCGTCCGCGGCGCACAGCAGGTTGTACGGCAGCGCCGACCAGCCGGTGCCGAGCACCCGCAGCCCGGCCATGGGGGCGTCGAAGGGCGGGCCGCCGTTGTACGCCGCGGCCACCACGACGTCCGTGCTCATGCCCAGGTGGCCCGCGCCGTCCCGGATCCGGATCAGGTTCTCCCGCCCGCCGCCGGCGGCCAGGGTCAGGCGCAGCGCCGGGTCGCGGCCGTCGAGGAGCCGGATGAGACCGCCGGTCATCTCGTACCAGCCGTCGCCGGGGTTGCCGCCCAGCCAGGTCAACTCCCGGGGCGCCGCGGGCCCGTGCGTCTGCTCCGTACGGTCGGCCATGTGCGTCCGCCTCTCCCGTGAGGTGGTTCACGAACCGGATCAGTCCGACAATAAGCCGTCGGATGAAGGTACGTTCCCATAATCTGGTGCCCCGTCGACGCGGACGGGAACGAGGAGCTGCCGCATGAGCCAGGGGTGGGAGGGGCGCTCCCGGCGCGACCGGGTCGTGACGGAGTACGTGGGCGCCGCGCTGCGGCGGCGCTTCCGGCCCGCTTTCCTGCGGCTGACGTACCCCGCGCCCGTCGACGAGCAGCAGCCGGTGACCCTCGTGCTCGGGCCGCGCGGCAGCGGCAAGAGCACCCTCCTGCGGCACTTACGGACCGCGTGGGACGACGTACCCGCGTCCCTCCAGGACGTTGCCGTGCACCGGCAGCGCGGCGCCACCTGCTTCGACGTCCTCGCCGAGGTGGTCTTCGACCTGCACGCCCGCAAGCGCGGCTGGCCCCGGCTCACCTTCCCCTCCTTCGGCGTCCAGGCCGTCGCGATACGCGCCGACGTGCCGCTGGACAGCCGGAAGGCGGCGGCCCGCGCCATGGTCAGCGCCCTCGCGCCGGCCCCGGCGGACAGCGGAGACGGCGCGTTCCTCAACCGGCTGGTGGAGGCGGCCGGGATGCTGGGCGTACCGGCGCTGCTGCGGGCGCCCCTGCTGCTCGTACCGGGCGGCAGGCGGGCCCTCGCGCTCGGGCTCGCGCGGCTGCGCCTGGGCCGGGCGCTGCGCGACTCGCGCCACCGCAGCTACCTGGACTACCTGGTCGACCTGAAGAAGCGGTTCCACGACCCGGCCACCCGCCGCGGTGCGGAACAGGACCTCGCCCGCGCGTTCCTGGACGACCTCTGCCGCGCGTACGGGCGCGGGCACGCCGCCCGCGTCCACGACACCCGCTGCCTCGTGCTCCTCGACAACGCGGAACACCAGCTCGGCGGCGACCTGCTGGAGCTGCTGCTCGACGCCCGGCAGGACCGGGAGGAGGGCCCCGGCGCGCAGCCGCGGCGGCCGGGGGCGCCGGAGGAGCCCACCGGACGCACCGACCCGCTCGTCGTCCTCGCCGCCGCGGCCGCGTACCCCAAGGCGCTGAAGAAGCCGGCGCTCGGCTACAAGCCGCAGCCCGGCCGGTATCCCGGCTGGTGGGACCCCGACGACCCCGCCTTCCGGCCCAAGCGGCTCGCGCCCGGGCTCTGCGTCGGCCAACTGCGCGACCTGCGGCGCGACGAGGTGGAGGCGCAGGCGCTCGAAGTGCTGCGCGCCGACGGCACGGCGGCGGAGTCCGCCGCAGAGGGCGACGGCGGCGGTGGCGGTGGCGCCGGCGAACTCCTGCCCGACGCCGGCGTGAAGTGGCTCGGCTGGGCCGCGTACGAGGTGACCCGCGGCCACCCCCTCGCCACCCGCCACCTCTTCGACGAACTCCTCGCCACCGACGACCGCCAGCCGTGGGAGACCCGCATCCAGCGCGCGCTCGCCCCCGACTCGCCCCTCGTCACCGCCCTGCTGGAGCGCCTGCTGCCCCGGGACGCACGCGAGACCGGACTGTGGGACGCCCTGCCGCGCTGCGCCGCCGCCACCGACCTCGCCCGCGCCGTCGCCGCCGGACCGCTCTGGGCGGAGGGCGGGACTGCCCTGCGCAACGCCGTCGGCGCGTTCTCCGGCGATGTCCTGCAGACCATGCACGTACGCACCCGCGACAGCGCCGCCGACGGCCCGCTCCAGACCCTCCACCCGCTGCTGCGGCTCCTCCTGCTGCGCCGCCTGGAGGCCACCGGCGGCTGGCGGCACGCGCACGAGGCCCTGCGGCTGGACGCCGCGGAGCGCGGGCTGCCGGAGATCGAGGCGTACCACCGGCTCGCGCTGGAGGACCTGCACGCCGCCGCCCGCTTCCTCAACGACCGCTTCGGCGGCGCGGACACCGTCCGCTGGTGCCGCCTCCTCGTCCGGCTGCGCCGCGCGCCCGTACGCGCCCGGATCCACGCGCACGCCCCGCAGGCCGACTCGCCGCAGCAGCGGTACGAGGGACTGCTCGGCTTCCTCAGCACCGACGAGGTCGAGAGCCGCGAGCGCACCGTGACCCGGCTGCTGGTGGCGAGCTGGATGGCGCCCGAGCCCGCCGAGTCGCCCGAGACCGACCATGTCGGCGATCCGTACCGCAATCCGCTCGCAGACCCCTACGGCCAGCTCTACGGCGAGATCAACGCCCGCTTCATGACGCTGGCGTACGGGCCCTTCGGCGGCGGCACCCCCGCGCTGCTCGACCAGGCGCGGCAGTACGAGGAGAAGCCCGGTGAGTGACAGGCGGCTGGGGCGCGGCGGCACGACGCCCTGGGGAGCGGTGGTGCTCGTGGCCCTCGTCGCGGTCGCCGCGCTGGCCTGGTTCCTGCCGAAGACGCTGGGCGGCGACGAGAAGTGCGCCGCCGGGGTGGTGCGGCTGGGCGGCGAGTGCGTGGGCATCACCGACGGCGCGTACTCCTTCGACGGGGAACTGGACGAGGTCACCCGGCGGATCCGCGCGGAGAACGAGCGCGTCGAGGCTTCCGGCGCCGCGTCGGTGAGCATCGCGTACGTCGAGTCCATGACCCACGGCGCGGACGGCCGCCGCGGCGGCGAACGGGCCGACGACCGCGACCCGGCCGTCGTCCGGCAGGCGCTGGAGGGCGCGTACCTCGCCCAGCGGGCGCACAACCGGCTCGACGCCGAGGACCCGCGCGCCGACGAGGGCCCCTCGCCCAAGGTGCGGCTGCTGCTCGCGAACACCGGGGAGGGCGGGGCGCACTACGAGCGGGTCGTACGCGACCTGGAGGGGCTGGCGCGCGGTGACGAGCGTCTGGTCGCCGTCACCGGCCTCGGCCAGAGCGTCGACTCCACCGTCGCGACGGTGGAGCGGCTGCGCCGCGCCGGGATACCCATGGTCGGCGCGACCGTCGCCGCCGACGAACTCGCCCGCAAGGACCCCGACTTCTTCCGCGTCTCCCAGCCCACCGCGCAGCAGGCCGCCATCGCCGCCCGCGAGCTGGCCGGGCGGCAGCGCGCGGACCCCGGCTACCGCGTCGACGTCGTCAAGGACGTCAAGGAGGGGGACACGTACAACAAGTCGCTGCGCGACGGCTTCGAGAAGGCCGCCGCCGCGCGCGGGGTACGGCTCGCCACCGCCGACGGCTACTCCTTCGAGTCCGGCCGCACCTCGACGGCCAGCGCGCTGACGTACATCGCCGACCAGGTCTGCCGCGCCAGGGAGGAGCTGGACGCCGTGTACTTCGCCGCGCGCGGGCGCGCCCTGCGGCAGTTCGTCCAGGCCCTCGGGGAGCAGCCCGGCTGCACCCTGGCGGTGGTGTCGGGATCCAGCGCACTCGGCCTGTACTTCGACTCGCCCGACCTGCGGCGCTGGGGCGCCCAGGGGTTGCGCATCCGGTACACGGCCTACGCGCACCCGAAGGCCGGCGACCCCGCCGCCCTCGCGGACTTCGCCGACCGCTACTGCGCCGACTTCCGCCCCGGCGCCCGGCGCGGCGCCTGCGCGGCGGGCGACGGGCCGCTGCAGAGCGGGCAGGCGATCATGGGGCACGACGCGATGCTGGCGCTGGTCAAGGCCGTGGAGTTCGCCACGGGGCCGGACGGCGGCGACCCCGTGGACGCGGGCGCGGTACGGCAGATGCTGCTGCAACTCGGCACCACGAAGGAGGTACGGGGCCTCAGCGGGCCCATCGGCTTCGACGCGTACGGGAACCCGAAGGGCCGGCCGATGGCGTACGTCGAGCTGCAGTGGCGGTCCGGCTTCCGGTACGTGCACAAGGCGCGGCTCTGGCCGTGAGCGCCGGGTGCGCTGCCGACGGTGTCAGGCCGTGGGCGGCAGGCCCAGTTCGCGGGCGATCAGCATGCGCTGTACCTCGCTCGTGCCCTCGCCGATCTCCAGGATCTTGGAGTCCCGCCACATCCGCGCCACCGGGTACTCGTTCATGAACCCGTAACCGCCGTGGATCTGCGTGGCCTCGCGCGCGTTGTCCACCGCCACCGTCGAGGTGTGCAGCTTCGCCAGCGCCGCGGCCTTCTTGAACGGCTCGCCGTGCACCAGCCGCGACGCCGCGTCCCGCCAGGAGAGGCGGGCGGTGTGGGCGCGCAGCTCCATGTCGGCCAGCTTGAACTGGATGGCCTGGTTGGCGCCGATGGGCCGGCCGAAGGCGTGGCGCTGCTCCGCGTACGCCAGCGACTCGTCCACGCAGCCCTGCGCGAGACCGGTGGCGAGCGCGGCGATGGCGATGCGGCCCTCGTCCAGGATGCGCAGGAACTGGGCGTAGCCGCGGCCGCGTTCGCCCAGCAGGTTCGCGGCCGGGACGCGGACGTCGGAGAAGGACAGCTCGCGGGTGTCGGAGGCGTTCCAGCCGACCTTGGAGTACGGGGCGGCGACCGTGAAGCCGGGGGTGCCGGACGGCACGATGATCGCCGAGATCTCCGGCTTGCCCGACTCGCTCCTGCCGGTGACCGCCGTGACGGTGACCAGTCTTGTGATGTCCGTACCGGAGTTGGTGATGAAGCACTTCGTGCCGTTGATCACCCACTCGCCGGTCGCCTCGTCCAGGCGGGCCGTGGTCCGCGTACCGCCCGCGTCCGAGCCGCACTCCGGCTCCGTCAGCCCGAACGCGCCCAGCATCTCGCCGGTGCACAGCTTCGGCAGCCAGGTGCGCTTCTGCTCCTCCGTACCGAAGTGGTAAATGGGCATCGCGCCCAGCGAGCAGGCCGCCTCCAGGGTGATCGCCACCGAGGAGTCGACGCGGGCCAGCTCCTCCAGCACGACGCCGAGCGCCAGGTAGTCGCCGCCCATGCCGCCGTACTCCTCCGGGAACGGCAGCCCGAACAGGCCCATGCGGCCCATCTCGCGCACGATGTCGTACGGGAACTCGTGCCGCTCGTAGTAGTCGCCGATCTTCGGCGCCACCACGTCGTGCGCGAACTCCTCGATGGTGCGGCGGAGCTGCTCCAGCTCGGGGGAGAGGCGGTGGTCGAGGCTGGGCGTCATCGGGGTCACTCCTTGTGGGAGAGGGCGGTCACGGTGCGGGACGGGCTCGGGCGGCCGAGGCGGTCGGCCATCCAGACGCTGGTGGCGACGAGCGCGTCGAGGTCGACGCCGGTCTCGACGCCGAGCCCCTGCAGCATCCACACGAGGTCTTCGGTGGCGAGGTTGCCGGTCGCGCTCCTGGCGAACGGGCAGCCGCCGAGACCGCCTGCGGAGGCGTCGACGGTGGTGACGCCGTGCTGCAGCGCGGCGAGGGTGTTGGCCAGGGCCTGGCCGTACGTGTCGTGGAAGTGGACGCCGAGGCGGTCGACGGGGATGCCGTCCTCGGCGAGGGCGTCGAGCAGCGCGGTGACGTGGCCGGGGGTGGCGACGCCGATGGTGTCGCCGAGGCTCAGCTCGTCGCAGCCCATGCCGGCGAGCGCGCGGGCGGTCCGTACCACCTGGGGGAGGGGGACCTGGCCCTCCCACGGGTCGCCGAAGCACATCGAGAGATAGCCGCGGACGTGCAGGCCGTCGTTCTTGGCCTGCGCGACGACGGGAGCGAACATCTCAAGCGACTCGTCCACGGTGCGGTTGAGGTTGCGGCGGGCGAAGGTCTCGGTGGCGCTGGCGAAGACGGCGACGCGGCGGGCACCGAGGGTGGTGGCGCGCTCCAGGCCGCGGATGTTGGGGACGAGGACGGGGAGGTCGACGGCGCCTTTGGCGGTGAGGCCGGCGAGGCGGGGGTACAGGTCCTCGGCGTCGGCGAGCTGGGGGACCCACTTGGGGTGCACGAAGCTGGTCGCCTCGACGGTGGTGAGACCGGCGGCGGCGAGGCGGTGCACGAACGCGGCCTTGACGTCGGTGGGGACGGTGGCCTTCTCGTTCTGGAGGCCGTCGCGGGGGCCGACTTCGTGGATACGGACCCGGGCGGGCAGCCCGGCGGCGGGCACGCGCATGGGGAGGGGCTGGGGTGTCATCGCGGATCCTCCTGTCCGTCGCTCTGTCCGTCGCTCTGTCCGTCGTCCTGTCCGTCGTCCGGTACGACCAGGGCGAGCACCTGGTCCATGGCCACGGTCCCGCCGGCGACGACGTCCAGCTCGGCGACGGTGCCGGCGTGCGGGGCGGCGATGACGTGCTCCATCTTCATCGCCTCGACGACGAGCAGACTCTGCCCGGCGGCGACCCGGTCGCCCACGGCGGCCTTGACGACGGTCACGGTCCCGGGCATGGGCGCGGTGAGCGCGTCGGCCCCGGCGACGAGGGCACCGCCGCGGAGGGCGGCTTCGACGGGGTCGTGGTCGAGGAGATGCCAGACGTCGCCGTCGCGGCCGAGCCAGATCCCGCCGGGGGAGGCGGCGATGCTGAACCGGTGGGTGACACCGTCGAGTTCGAAGGTGACGGAGGAGTCGTCGGCGTGCGCGAGGCGGGCGGCGCGAAGGGGGTGTTCCCCGACCCCGCCCCTTCCCGAAACCCGGGGGCTCCGCCCCCGGGACCCTCCGCGGGGCTCCGCGCCCGCACCCCCGCGGGCCTGCGCCCCTTCGCCCTCGGCTTCGCCGCCCGCCGGGGCGGACACCGACGCTGCGCCCGGTGCCGCGTCCACCGAGCCACCCGGGATCCCCGGGCTTGCGCCGAAGGCGCGGTCCGGGGTCTGGGGCGTAGCCGCGTGCGGGGTCCGGGGCGTAGCCCCGGTGCAGATCTCCGCCGCCGACGTCAGGCCCCGGACCCGTACCTCCACCGGGTCCCGGCCCGCCCCGCGGAACCACCGCGTCGTCCAGGCCGGGGGGCCGCCCGGGCGCCAGCCCGACGGGTCCGCGAAGGGGTCCGTCCAGCCCGCCGGGCCCGTAGCGCGGCGGGATGCCGACTCCAGGGCCGACTGCGCCAGCAGGGCCGCCGCCGCGTACGCCTCCGGTGGCACCGGGGCCGCCGCCAGGCTCGCGCCCGTGCGGTCCACCAGGCCCGTGTCCAGGTCGCCCGACGCCACCGCCGGGTGCGCCAGCAGGCGGCGGAGGAAGCCCGTGTTGGTGTCCAGGCCCAGCACCACCGTCTCCGCCAGCGCCGCCCGCAGCCTCCGCAGCGCCGCGTCCCGGTCAGGGCCCCACGCGACGACCTTCGCCAGCATCGGGTCGTACGCCGTGCCGACCTCCGTGCCCTCCAGCAGCCCCGAGTCGACCCGCACCCCCGGCCCCGACGGCTCGCGCAGCAGCCGGACGCGGCCCGCCGAGGGCAGGAAGTCGACCCGCTCGCCGCCCTCCGCCACCCGCGCCGTCTCCGCGTAGATCCGCGCCTCCACCGCGTGCCCCTTCAGCGGCACATCCGCGGACGTGAAGGTCAGTTGCTCCCCGGCGGCCACCCGGAGCTGCCACTCCACCAGGTCGAGCCCCGTCACCAGCTCCGTGACCGGATGCTCGACCTGCAGCCGTGTGTTCATCTCCATGAAGTAGTACGCGACCGGGCCCCCGCCGCCGCCCGGCACGATGAACTCCACCGTCCCCGCGCCCGCATATCCGCACGACCGCGCCGCCTCCACCGCCGCCGCGCCCATCGCCGCCCGCGTCGCCTCGTCCAGCAGCGGCGACGGCGCCTCCTCGACGATCTTCTGATGCCGGCGCTGCAGCGAGCACTCCCGCTCCGCGAGGTGCACCACGTTCCCGTGGCCGTCCGCCAGCACCTGGATCTCGATGTGCCGCGGCCGGTCGATCCACCGCTCCACCAGCAGCGTGTCGTCGCCGAACGAGCCCCGCGCCTCGCGCCGCGCTCCCGCGATCTCATCCGCCAGCGCGCCCTCGTCCCGTACGAGCCGCATGCCCTTGCCGCCGCCGCCCGCCGAGGGCTTCAGCAGCACCGGCATACCGATCTTCCGCGCCGCCGCCGCCAGTTCCGCGTCCGACAGGCCGCTGCCCGTCGAGCCCGGCACCACCGGCACGCCCGCCGCCCGTACCGTCTCCTTCGCGCGGATCTTGTCGCCCATCAGCTCGATCGCGTCCGCCGGCGGGCCGACGAAGACCAGCCCCGCCGCCGTGCAGGCCCGCGCGAACTCCGCGTTCTCGGCGAGGAACCCGTACCCCGGGTGCACCGCCTCCGCGCCCGTCTCGCGCGCCGCGCGCAGCAGTTCGCCGGCCGACAGATAGCTCTCGATCCGCACGGCCGTGTCCGCCTCGCGGACGTGCCGCGCGTCCGCGTCCGCGTCGGTGAAGACCGCCGCGGAGCGGATGCCGAGCGCCCGCAGCGTACGGATGACCCGTACCGCGATCTCACCCCGGTTGGCCAGCAGCACCGTCTCGAACATCGCCACCCTCCCCCTCACATCCGGAAGACGCCGAAGCCCTGCGCGGCGCCGTCCCTGGCGGGCAGCGGCGCGTGGGCGCAGGCGGTCAGCGCGAGCCCGAGCACCCGGCGGGTGTCGAGCGGGTCGATGACGCCGTCGTCCCAGAGGCGGGCGGTCGCGTAGTAGGCGTTGCCCTGCGTCTCGTACTGCTCCCGGATGGGCGCCTTGAACTCCGTCTCCGCCGCCGCCGGCCACTCCTCGCCGCGCGCCTCCAACTGGTCGCGCTTGACGGTCGCGAGGACCGACGCCGCCTGCTCGCCGCCCATGACGGAGATCTTCGCGTTGGGCCACATCCACAGGAAACGGGGGGAGTAGGCCCGGCCGCACATCGAGTAGTTCCCGGCGCCGTACGAGCCGCCGATGACGACGGTCAGCTTCGGCACCCGGGTGCAGGCCACGGCGGTCACCATCTTGGCGCCGTGCTTGGCGATGCCGCCGGCCTCGTAGCTGCGGCCGACCATGAACCCCGAGATGTTCTGCAGGAACAGCAGCGGGATGCCGCGCTGGTCGCACAGCTCGATGAAGTGGGCGCCCTTCTGGGCGGACTCGGAGAACAGGATGCCGTTGTTGGCGACGATGCCGACGGCGTGGCCGTGGATGCGGGCGAAGCCGGTGACCAGCGTCGTGCCGTACTCGGCCTTGAACTCCTGGAAGCGCGAGCCGTCGACCACCCGCGCGATGACCTCGCGCACGTCGTACGGCGTCCGGGAGTCGACCGGCACGACGCCGTAGAGGCCGGCGGGGTCGTGCTTGGGTTCCACCGCGGCGCGTACGGACCAGGGTGGCGGGCCGGGTTCCGGGAGGGTGTCGACGATGCCGCGGACGATGCGCAGCGCGTGCGGGTCGTCCTCGGCGAGGTGGTCGGTGACGCCGGAGGTGCGCGCGTGCACCTCGCCGCCGCCCAGCTCCTCGGCGGTGACGACCTCGCCGGTGGCGGCCTTCACCAGGGGCGGGCCGCCGAGGAAGATCGTGCCCTGGTTGCGGACGATGACCGCCTCGTCGCTCATCGCCGGGACGTACGCGCCGCCCGCGGTGCAGGAGCCGAGGACGGCGGCGATCTGCGGGATGCCGGCGCCGGACATGCGGGCCTGGTTGTAGAAGATCCGGCCGAAGTGCTCGCGGTCGGGGAAGACCTCGTCCTGCATGGGCAGGAAGGCGCCGCCGGAGTCGACGAGGTAGACGCAGGGCAGCCGGTTCTCCAGGGCGATCTCCTGGGCGCGCAGGTGCTTCTTGACCGTCATCGGGTAGTACGTGCCGCCCTTGACGGTGGCGTCGTTGGCGATGACGACGCAGGCCCGGCCGCTGACCCGGCCGATGCCGGCGATGACGCCGGCGGCGGGCGCGGCGCCGCCGTACATCCCGTCGGCGGCGAGCGGGGCCAGCTCCAGGAACGGCGAACCGGGGTCGAGCAGGCCGTCGACGCGGTCGCGGGGGAGCAGCTTGCCGCGGGCGGTGTGCCGGGCGCGGGCCTTCTCGCCGCCGCCGGCGCGGGCGGCGGCGAGCTTGTCGTACAGCTCGGCGGCGAGCGCGCGGTGCGCCGCCTCGTTGGTCCGCCAGGCGGCGCCGGCCGGGCCTGCGGGGTCCGCGGCGGTCGTCAGCACGGGTGCGTGGTCCACGGGGGCGCGCCCTTCCCTAGATGAGCCCGTACGGCCGTACGGGCCGACAAGCAGGTTAGCTGTCGTTAACCCCGTGTGCCCAAGGTTAACGCTCACTAACCGGGCTGTCTACAATGGACCGTATGAGCACCGAGGCCCCCGCCCCCACCAGACGTGAGCAGATCCTGAAGGAGGCCGCGCGCCTCTTCGCGGACCGCGGCTTCCACGGGGTCGGCGTGGACGAGATAGGCGCGGCGGTCGGCATCAGCGGACCTGGTCTCTACCGGCACTTCGCGGGCAAGGACGCCATGCTCGCGGAGCTGCTGGTCGGCATCAGCGAGCGGCTGCTGGAGGCCGGCCGCGCGCGGGCGGAGGTGCGCGGGGCCGGCCCGGACGCGCCGCTGGACGCGCTGATCACCGGGCACATCGACTTCGCGCTCGACGACCGCCCGCTGATCACCCTGCACGACCGCGAGCTGGACCGGCTGCGGGACGAGGACCGCAAGCTGGTACGCCAGTTGCAGCGGCAGTACGTCGAGCTGTGGGTCGACGTCGTACGGGAGGTCTACCCGACGCTGACCGAGGGTGCGGCCCGTACCGCGGTGCACGCGGTCTTCGGCCTCCTCAACTCCACCCCCCACCTCGGCGCCCGCGGCACCCTCCCCGACCGCACCGCCACCGCCGCCCTCCTCCACCGCCTGGCCCGCGGCGCCTTCGCGGCGGCCCCGCAGCCGTAGCGGTGGCCGGAGCCGTCACCGGTGCAGTGCGTCGGGTTGTGACGGCCGCCGCAGGGGCGTGGCCTGGACAGCCGTGGTGACCCGCAGGTAACTTCGTCTGCGAGGCGCTGAGCAAGCGCTTAGTCGGCGAGGCCCGGGAGGCGAGGACCATGCGGCGGACGGTGTTCAACGAGGACCACGAGGCGTTCCGCGAGACGATCCGCGACTTCATCGCCGCCGAGGTCGTGCCGTACTACCACGACTGGATGGAGGCCGGCGCCGTCCCCCGCGAGCTGTACAAGAAGCTCGGCGAGCTGGGGGTCTTCGGCATCGAGGTGCCCGAGGAGTACGGCGGGGCCGGGGAGCACAGCTTCAAGTTCAACGCCGTCATCAGCGAGGAGTGCGCCCGCGCCGGCGTCTCCTTCGGCGGCTCCTCCGTCCACACCGCGCTCTGCCTGCCGTACCTGCTCAAGTACGGCAGCGAGGAGCAGAAGCGCCGCTGGCTGCCCGCCTTCGTCTCCGGCGACATGATGACCGCCATCGCCATGACCGAGCCCGGCACGGGCTCCGACCTCGCCGGCATGAAGACCACCGCGAAGCTCTCCGGTGACGGCACGCACTACGTGCTCAACGGCGCCAAGACCTTCATCACCGGCGGCGTCCAGGCCGACCGCGTCCTCGTCTGCGCCCGCACCGCGCCGCCGGCGCCCGAGGACCGCCGCGGCGGCATCTCCATCCTCGTCGTCGACACCTCCTCCGCCGGCTACGCGGTCGGGCGCAAGCTCGACAAGCTGGGGCTGAAGTCCTCCGACACCGCGGAGCTGAGCTTCACCGACGTCAAGGTGCCCGTCGGCGACCTGCTGGGCGAGGAGGGCCAGGCGTTCACGTACCTGACCCACAACCTCCCGCAGGAGCGCCTCGGCATCGCCGTCGGCGCGTACGCCCAGGCCGCCGCGGCCGTGCGGTTCGCGGTGGAGTACGTCAAGGAGCGCACCGTCTTCGGCCGGACGGTGGCGGAGTTCCAGAACACCAAGTTCGTCCTCGCCGACTGCAAGGCCGAGGCCGACGCCATGGAGGCGTACGTCGACCGCGCGCTGGAGGCGCACGACGCGGGCGACCTGAGCGTCGCCGACGCCGCCGCCGTCAAGCTCTTCTGCACCGAGCGCGCGGCCGTCGTCATCGACAAGTGCCTGCAACTGCACGGCGGCTACGGCTACATGAACGAGTACCCCATCTCCCGCCTCTACGCCGACACCCGCGTCACCCGCATCTACGGCGGCACCAGCGAGGTCATGCGCTCCATCGTCGCCAAGTCGATGGGCCTGTAGGGCCGCGGGCTCTGCGAGACTCGCCCCATGGACGACGCCGCACTCACCGCACTGGTCGACCTGCTGGACCTGGAGCAGATCGAGCAGGACATCTACCGCGGCCACTCCCGCGCCGCCGTCGTCCCGCGCGTCTTCGGCGGGCAGGTCGCCGCGCAGGCGCTGGTCGCCGCAGGCCGCACCGTGCCCGCCGACCGGCCGCCGCACTCGCTGCACGCCTACTTCCTGCGCCCCGGCGACCCCGGCGCGCCCCTCGTCTACACCGTCGACCGCATCCGCGACGGCCGCTCCTTCACCACCCGCCGCGTGGTCGCCGTCCAGCACGGCCAGCCGATCTTCAACCTGTCGGCGTCGTTCCAGCTCCACGAGGAGGGCCTGGAGCACCAGGTGCCCATGCCGCCGGCGCCCGACCCCGAGACGCTGCCCACCGCCGAGGAGGCGATGCCGCGTTACGCGGTCAACTTCCTCGACCCCGCCCTCGCGCGCCGGCTGCTGGAGGCGCGCGCGGCGGTCGACCTGCGGTACGCCGAGCCGCCGCCGTGGGGCGGCGAGGCCGGGGTGCCGCGGGAGCCGCGCTCGCAGGTGTGGTTCCGTACGAACGGCAAGCTCGCCGGCGCCATCGACACCCCGCTGCTGCACGTCTGCCTGATGACGTACGTCTCGGACATGACCCTGCTCGACTCCGTGCTGCTGGCGCACGGCCGCGGCGGCTGGGCCGTCGGCGACGTCGTGGGCGCGAGCCTGGACCACGCGATGTGGTTCCACCGGCCGTTCCGGGCGGACGAGTGGCTGCTGTACGACCAGGAGTCGCCGACGTCGCAGGGCGGGCGGGGGCTGAGTACGGGGCGGATCTTCACCCGCGACGGGCGGCTGGCGGCGTCGGTGATCCAGGAGGGCGTGATCCGCGTCCCGCGGACCTGACGGGCGTACGGCGCCGTCCGGCCCGGGTGCGGTACGGACCGGGTGGGCGTACGGACCGGGTGGGCGTACGGATCGGGTGGGCGTACGGACCGGGTGGGCGTACGGACCGGGCGCCGCGGCTCTACGTGGGCCCTGCCTGCCCCCGCTACGGCAGCTCCAGCCCCGCCGCCTCCAGCAGGTACGCCGTCATCAGCGCGTACGCCCCCGGATCCGTGACGTGGTCGTCCATCGGCACCGCCACCGCGAGCGTGCCCTCCGCCTCGCCGAGGAACAGCGCCGGGTCGTTGCAGTCCGCGTAGCCCACTGCGTGCACGCCGCGCTGCGCCGCGCCGCCCGCCCAGCCGTGGTCGGCGACCACCAGGTCGGGCAGCGGCTCGCCGGCCCGCTCCAGCGCGTCGAGGATCTGCCGCACCGGCTGCGGCGCGTGCGTGTGCCACAGCGTCGCGCCCCGCTCCAGCACGGCCACGTCGCAGAACTGCTGGACGTTGCCGTACGTCCCGTCGTCGCCCTCGCCCGTCCGCAGCCCCGGCGGCACGGTGACGATGTCGCAGCCCGCCGCGCGCAGCGCCGCCGCCGTCCTGCTGTGCACCTCCAGCAGCCCGCCGGGGTGGCCCGTCGCCAGCAGCACCCGCTGCCGGCCCTCGGCGGCCTTGCGCAGCTCGGCCGCCATCCGGTCCAGGCCGTCCACGGTCAGCTCGGGGTCGATCCGGTCCTGGCCCTGGGTGTGCGCGGGGTCGGCGACGACGCCGACGCGCTCGGCCATGACGGCCAGCACGTCCCGCTCGTCGGTCCAGCGGTCGCCGAGGTCGAGGCCGAGCCAGAAGCGCAGGTTGCCCTGGCTGAGCTCGCGGTAGTGGCGCAGGTTCCCCTCGCGGGGCGTGGCGACGTCGCCCGCGATCCGGGTGCGTACGAGGTGGTCGGCGAGGGCGGGGCGGCTGGGTGCGTCAGGCAGGGACATGAGGGCCATGGTGTCATTGTCACCCGGACACATGTGCGGGGGCGCAAGTGTCCACTCTGTACAGCGGCCGCCGTGCTGCCCTGCGCTTATCGTCGAAGGCATGAGCAGCACCGGCACCCCTCGCGGCCCCGTCGACTCCTCCCGCGTCCCGCGCTACGCGGGCCCCGCCACCTTCGCGCGGCTGCCCCGCCTGGACCAGGTGGCGCGTACGGACGTCGCCGTCGTCGGCGTCCCCTTCGACAGCGGCGTCTCCTACCGTCCCGGCGCCCGCTTCGGCGGCAACGCGATCCGCGAGGCGTCCCGGCTGCTGCGGCCGTACAACCCGGCGCAGGACGCCGCGCCCTTCACGCTGGCCCAGGTCGCGGACGCGGGCGACATCGCCGTCAACCCGTTCGACATCGGCGAGGCGGTGGCCACCGTCGAGGGCGCGGCGGACGAACTGCTCGCCACCGGCGCCCGGCTGATGACGCTGGGCGGCGACCACACCATCGCGCTGCCGCTGCTGCGGGCCGTCGCCCGCCGGCACGGGCCGGTCGCGCTGCTGCACTTCGACGCGCACCTGGACACCTGGGACACCTACTTCGGCGCCGCGTACACCCACGGCACGCCGTTCCGGCGCGCGGTGGAGGAGGGCGTGGTCGACACCGCGGCGCTCTCGCACGTCGGCATCCGCGGGCCGCTCTACGGGCGCAAGGACCTGGACGACGACGAGAAGCTGGGCTTCGGCATCGTCACCTCGGCGGACGTGATGCGCCGCGGCGTGGACGAGGTCACCGACCAGTTGCGGCAGCGGATCGGGGACCGGCCGCTGTACGTGTCCGTCGACATCGACGTCCTGGACCCGGCGCACGCCCCGGGCACCGGCACCCCGGAGGCCGGCGGGCTCACTTCGCGCGAGCTGCTGGAGATCCTGCGCGGGCTGGCGGGCTGCCGGCTGGTCTCCGCGGACCTGGTGGAGGTGGCGCCGGCGTACGACCACGCCGAGATCACGTCGGTGGCGGCGTCCCACACGGCGTACGAGCTGACGACGCTGATGGCGCGGCAGATCGCCGCTGAGCGGGACGCGGGCTAGAGCACCACGGACCAGGCGCCGCCGCGCCTGATCCTCTGATGCTGTGTGCGCAACCCTGCCGGGTGTGCGTGGGTGCCCTGCGTGCCGGGAGTCCGTCAGAACTCGTCGGCCAGGCGCTCCAGTATCCGCATGCTTCCCGCGTGCGTCTCGGCAGTGGCGCAGAGCCGGTCCATGACCAGCTTGTAGTTCTCCACCTCGTCCGGCTTGTCCAGGTAGAGCGCGCTGGTGAGCTGCTCCAGATAGACGACGTCGGGCAGGTCCGGCTCGGTGAAGCGCATGATGTGTATCGGCCCGCCGGCCGCCGCGAGGCCGCCGATGTCGAAGGGCGCGATCTGGATGGTGATGTTCTTCCGGGTGCCCATCTCCAGCAGGTGCCTGACCTGGCCCCGCATGACATCCGCCCCGCCGAGCGGACGGCGCAGCGCGGCCTCGTCGACGACGACCCACAGCTTCGGCGCGTCCGGCCGGTCCAGCACCTGCTGGCGGCGCAGCCGTACGTCGACCTTGCGCTGGATCTCCTGCTCGGGCGCGCCCGCGTTGGCCAGCAGCGTGACGGCGCGGGCGTAGTCCGCGGTCTGGAGCAGCCCGGGGACGAACTGGACCTGGTAGTTACGGATCAGCCCCGCGGCCTCTTCGAGGCCGAGCAGCGTCTCGAACCAGCCGGGCAGCACGTCGCCGTACTTCTGCCACCAGCCGGGGGAACTGGCGCGGCGGGCGAGGGCCAGGAACTCGGAGCGCTCCTGCTCGTCCGTGACGCCGTAGAGGCTGAGGAGGTCGGAGACGTCGCGGTCCTTGTACCCCACGCGGCCGAGCTCAAGGCGGCTGATCTTGGCGTGCGACGCCCGGATCGCATCACCGGCCGCCTCACGGGAGACGCCGGCGGCCTCCCGGAGCCGACGCAGGTGTGTGCCCAGCAGGATGCGAAGAACCGTGGGCCCTCCGTGCTGCTGAGAGAGTGCCCTGCGTACCGATGACGTCTGCTCCGGTGACGCTGACATCTGGCCTGCCCCTGTCCCGCGGTGTGGTGAATCGACCGCTCAGTCTCTCACTGTGGAGGGTTCGGTGTACAGCTACTACGGGGTTCAACCGGGGCCCCGCGCCGCGCTGTTGACGATCAGATCGTCGAACTGGCCGTCCTTCGCGCCGAGCAGGAAGGCGGTGATCTCCGCCTGTGTGTAGATGAGGGCCGGTCCGCCCGGATCGCGCGAGTTGCGCATCGCGATGTCCCCGCCGGGGAGTCCGGCGACCTCCACGCACTCGCCGTTCGGATTGCTGAATCGGCTCTTCCGCCAGGTGATTCCGGCCAGTTGATCCGCCGGTACACCGTTCATGACCTGCTGCATCCTGTCTCCTTCTATGATCGCGACTCCAATGTACGTGCACCTGTTCTTGCGAATGAAATTGCATCCGTACTTGCAGCGGCAAGTGCACATCGATCACTATGGCATCGCAACCTGTTTCATCAACGTGCACGTGAGACTGGGGAGTTGGAGATGACCGCACCGGCTGAAGGGTGGGTGACCGCCTCCGAGTTTGCAGCGTGCACGCTTGAGGACGACCCCCGGTCGATATCGATCGCCCGCAACGTCGCCAGGGCGACGCTCCGCGGGTGGCAGTTGGAGGACCTGGTCGACGACGTCGCCTCGGTCGCCTCCGAGCTGGTGGCCAACGCGCTGCGGCACGGTCTCTGCGAACCGTCCTGGAGCCAGGCCCCCCACCCGGTCGTCCTCAGCCTGCTGCGCCGCGGCTCGGAGGTCGTGTGCGCGGTCTTCGACCCCGGGACCGGCGTCCCGCGGGTGTGCGTCGCCGACCCGTTCGCGGAGTCCGGCCGCGGGATGCAGATCGTGGAGTCCCTCAGCGACAGTTGGGGCTGGAGCGAGCCGGGCCCCTACGGCAAGGCCGTCTGGGCCCGCTTCTCCGAGGGCGGCAGAGCCGCGTCCCCGGCGGAGGAACACGGCGTCGAGCAGCCCCTCACCCGGTTGCTGGTACTCGTCGAGGTGCTCACGGGCAGTAGCCCGCCCCAGTTGCAGGCAGTGGCCTGACCTGCGCCCGAGCGCCCGCGGCCGGCCGCGGGCAACATTCCGTACGCACCCGAGAAACAAAACCCGGCGCCCGTAGGTTGTGGTTCCTGGACCAGGACCATCGACACTGAGGCGGAGGCGGCCGGTGGCGGAACCATCGGGGAAGATCCCTGCGGCACGGACCCCATCGGACGAGACCCCCTCGAACGGGGACATAGCCGGGCAAAAGCCTTCGCGGGACGCACCCGAGGGCTGGGCACGGCGGCTCCTCCGGCACTGTCTGCGCTATCGCCGCAACGTTCTGCTCTCCCTCGGCGCCTCCCTCGCGGGGATGGGCATCATGGCCCTCGTCCCGCTCATCCCCAAGCTGATCATCGACGACGTGATCGTCTCCGGCGACCGGCCGCTCGCGCCCCTGGCCGCCCTCATGGTCCTCGCCGCACTCGCCGTCTACGGCCTCACCTATGTCCGGCGCTACTACGGCGGCCGGCTCGCCCTCGACGTGCAGCACGACCTGCGCACCCAGATGTACGACGCGATCGTCCGGCTCGACGGCCGCCGCCAGGACGAATTGTCCACCGGCCAGGTCGTCGGCCGCGGCACCACCGACCTGCAGCTCGTCCAGGGCCTGCTCTTCATGGTCCCGATGATGATCGGCAACGTGCTGCTCTTCGCGGTCTCCCTGGTCGTCATGATCGTGCTGTCCCCGACGCTCACCCTCGTCGCCCTCGGCGTCGCCCCCGCCCTGTGGTGGATTGCCAACCGCAGCCGCACCCGCCTCTTCCCCGCCACCTGGTACGCCCAGCAGCAGGCCGGCACCGTCGCCTCCGTCGTGGACGGCGCCGTCGGCGGCGTCCGCGTCGTCAAGGGCTTCGGCCAGGAGCGGCAGGAGACCGGCAAGCTCCGCGCCATCAGCCGGAAGCTCTACGCAGCCCGGCTGCGCACCGTCCGCATGAACGCCCGCTACACCCCCGCCCTCCAGGCCGTGCCCTCCCTCGGCCAGGTCGGGATGCTCGCGCTCGGCGGCTGGATGGCCACCCGCGGGCAGATCACCCTCGGCACCTTCGTCGCCTTCTCCACTTATCTCGCGCAGCTCGTCGGCCCGGTCCGGATGCTCGCGATGATGCTCACCGTCGGGCAGCAGGCCCGCGCGGGCGTGGAGCGGGTCTACGAGCTGATCGACACCGAGCCTGAGCTGTCCGACCGGCCCGGCGCCCACGAGCTGCCGGCCGACGCCCCCGCCGACGTCGAGTTCGACGCCGTCACCTTCGGCTACGACCCCGACCACCCGGTCCTCGACCGGCTGACGCTGCGCGTCGAGCCCGGCGAGACGATGGCCGTCGTCGGCGCCTCCGGCAGCGGTAAGTCGACGCTGTCGATGCTGATACCCCGCTACTACGACGTCGCACCCGGCGGCGGCGCCGTCCGCATCGGCGGCCACGACGTACGCGACCTCACGCTGCCCTCGCTGCGGGCGGCCATCGGCCTCGTCCCCGAGAACAGCTTCCTGTTCTCCGAGTCCATCCGGGACAACATCGCCTACGGCAAGCCCGACGCCACCGACGAGGAGATCCGCGCCGCCGCCCGTGCCGCGCAGGCCGACGGCTTCATCACCGCGCTGGGCAACGGCGCCGCTGCCGCCCCCGGCGACGATGCCGCTGCCGGGACCGCGGACGAAGGCCCGGGCACCGGCCTCCCGGAGGGCTACGACACCGTCGTCGGCGAGCAGGGCATGACCCTCTCCGGCGGCCAGCGCCAGCGCATCGCGCTGGCCCGCGCGATCCTCACCGACCCCCGGCTGCTGCTCCTGGACGACGCCACCTCCGCGGTCGACGCCCGCGTCGAGCACGAGATCCACGAGGCGCTCCGCAGCGTCATGGCCGGCCGCACCACCCTGCTCATCGCCCACCGCCAGTCCACCCTGGCGCTCGCCGACCGCATCGCCGTCCTCGACGGCGGCCGGCTGGCCGATGTCGGCACCCACGAGGAGCTGCAGGCCCGCTGCCCGCTCTACCGGCGGCTGCTGACCGACCCGGACGAGCTGGCGGACCGCGAGCGCGACCCCGCGGGACAGGTCGCCGCCGACACCCACGCCAGCGTCGACGGGGTCACCCCCGACCTGTGGGTGCGCAAGGAGACCGGCGGGAAGAGCGCCGAAGGGGGCGGCAACTCCACGGCCTCCGCCGGCGACCCCTCCGGCTTCGCCGGCATGCTCGCCGGCTCGCCCGGCAGCCCCGAACTGCTGGCCAAGGTCGCCGCCCTGCCGCCCGCCACCGAGAGCCCCGACGTGGACGAGGACCAGGCCGAGGCGCCGGAGGTCTCGTACGGCCTCCGCCGGCTGCTGCGCGGCTTCGGCGGACCGCTCGCCATCGCCCTGCTCTTCGTCGCCGGCGACGCGGTCGCCGGTCTGCTGCTGCCCGTCCTCATCCGGCACGGCATCGATGACGGCGTCCAGAAGCTCTCCCTCGGCGCCGTGTGGACGGCCGCGGGCCTCGCGCTCGCCGTCGTGCTCGGCCAGTGGGCGGCCCAGGTCGGCGCCACCCGGCTCACCGGCCGCACGGGCGAGCGGGTTCTCTACGCCCTGCGCGTCAAGATCTTCGCCCAGCTCCAGCGGCTCGGGCTCGACTACTACGAGCGCCATCTGACCGGCAAGATCATGACCCGGATGACCACGGACGTGGACGCCCTGTCCACGTTCCTGCAGACCGGCCTGGTCACCGCCGTCGTCTCGCTGCTCACCTTCTTCGGCATCCTGGTCGCGCTGCTGGTCATCGACCTCCAGCTCGCCCTGATCGTCTTCGCCGCCCTGCCGCCGCTGATCGTCGGCACGTTCTTCTTCCGGCGGCAGAGCGTCAAGGCGTACGAACTGGCGCGCGAGCGCGTCAGCGTCGTCAACGGCGACCTCCAGGAGTCGGTCGCCGGGCTGCGCATCGTGCAGGCGTTCCGCCGCGAGGACGGCGGCGCCGCCCGGTTCGCCGAGCGCAGCGACGGCTACCGCCAGGCCCGCGTACGCGGCCAGTGGCTCATCTCCGTCTACTTCCCGTTCGTGCAGCTCCTCGCCTCCTTCGCCACCGTCGGCGTGCTGTGGGCCGGGTCCGACCGGGTGGCCGCGGGGACGCTCACCGCGGGCGCGCTCGTCGCGTACCTGCTGTACATCGATCTGTTCTTCGCCCCCGTGCAGCAGCTCTCCCAGGTCTTCGACGGCTACCAGCAAGCGGCCGTCGCGCTCGGCCGCATCCAGGAACTGCTGCACGAGAAGCCGTCCACGCCGCCGGCCGCGAAGCCGCGGCCGGTCGGGCAACTGAGCGGCGAGATCGCCTTCGACGACGTGCACTTCGCGTACGACGGGCAGACCGAGGGTGCCGCCGAGGCGGCGCTGACCGGGCTCGACCTGACGATCCCGGCCGGGCAGACCGTCGCGTTCGTCGGGGAGACCGGCGCCGGCAAGTCGACGCTGGTCAAGCTCGCCGCCCGGTTCTACGACCCGACCCGCGGCGCCGTCCGCGTCGACGGCACCGACGTGCGCGAGCTCGACCTCACCGGCTACCGCCACCGCCTCGGCGTCGTCCCGCAGGAGTCGTACCTCTTCTCCGGCACCGTGCGCGACGCCATCGCCTACGGCCGCCCCGACGCCTCCGACGCCGGGGTCGAGGCCGCCGCGCGGGCCGTCGGCGCGCACGACATGATCGCCTCGCTGCCCGGCGGCTACCTCCACGACGTCGCCGAGCGGGGCCGCAACCTCTCCGCGGGGCAGCGCCAGCTCATCGCCCTGGCCCGGGCCGAGTTGGTCGATCCCGACATCCTGCTCCTCGATGAGGCCACCGCCGCGCTCGACCTCGCCACCGAGGCCGCGGTCAACAGCGCCACGGACCGCCTCGCCGGCCGCCGCACGACCCTCGTCGTCGCCCACCGCCTGACGACGGCCGCCCGCGCCGACCGCGTCGTGGTCCTCGACCACGGGCGCGTCGCCGAGGACGGGACGCACGAGGAACTGCTCGCCCGCGGCGGCCGGTACGCGGAACTGTGGCGGACCTACGCGGGCTCGGTGGAACCCGCGGCGGCGTAGCCGGAGCCGGTGGAGCCGGTGACGCAGCCGGCGAATCCGGCGGCGTAGCTCCCGGAATCGCCCCGGGCGGTTCTGTAGCATCGCTTGGCCCCCTGCCTTCTCTGTCCCAGACCCCTCATTCCGCTACTCAGAGTAATCGAAGCAGCGCAATGCGTGGAAAGTTATCCACAGGGTGCTCGGCGTTCTTCTCCGGCGTGGCCAACGCGGCTAGGTTCCGAGGGTCATTGTGAACCCGGGGAGGGAAGATGCGCAGGAAGCTCGGATGGCTGCTGAGTCTGGCCGTGCTCACCGGCACGGTGGGGCTGGGCAGTTCGCCGGTCGGTGCCGCCACCGCGGACGAGGCCGACATCAAGGACCGGCTCCTCTCGATCAAGGGCATGAGCCTGATCCAGGAGAAGCCGGTCGACGGCTACCGCTACTTCGTTCTGAACTACACACAGCCCGTGGACCACCGGAAGCCGCACGGCCAGACCTTCCAGCAGCGGATCACCGTGCTGCACAAGGACACCGACCGGCCCACGGTCTTCTCCACCGGCGGCTACAACGTGTCCACGACGCCGTCGCGCAGCGAGCCCACGCAGATCATCGACGGCAACCAGGTCTCGATGGAGTACCGGTTCTTCACCCCGTCCCGGCCCGACCCCGCGGACTGGAAGAAGCTCGACATCTGGCAGGCCGCCAGCGACCAGCACCGCATCTTCGGGGCGCTGAACGACATCTACGACGAGAACTGGCTGGCCACCGGCGGCAGCAAGGGCGGCATGACCGCCACGTACTACGAGCGCTTCTACCCGCGCGACATGGACGGCGTCGTCGCCTACGTCGCGCCGAACGACGTGGTGAACAAGGAGGACTCGGCCTACGACCGGTTCTTCGAGCAGGTCGGGACTAAGGAGTGCCGCGACGCGCTCAACGCCGTTCAGCGCGAGGCGCTGGTGCGGCGGGACGCGCTGTCGGAGAAGTACGCGGCCTGGGCCGCGGAGTCGGGCGCGACGTTCACCACGATCGGCAGCCTGGACAAGGCGTTCGAGGCGACCGTCCTCGACCTCGTGTGGGGCTTCTGGCAGTACAGCTCGGCCGCCGACTGCGCCGACGTGCCGGACGCCGCCACCGTCTCCGACCAGGAGCTGTACGACTACGTCGACGCCATCGCCGGCTGGTCCTTCTACACCGACCAGGGGCTCGCACCGTACACGCCGTACTACTACCAGGCGGGCACCGAACTGGGCGCGCCCACCATCCAGTTGCCGCACCTGAAGGACCTGAGCCGCTACGGCTACCAGCCGCCGCGGAACTTCGTCCCGCGCGACATCGACATGCGCTTCGAGCCGTCGGTGATGAACGACGTCGACAAGTGGGTGCGCAGGAACGCGGACCAGATGCTCTTCGTCTACGGCGAGAACGACCCGTGGGGCGCCGAGCCGTTCCGCCTCGGGAAGGGCGCGCACGACTCGTACGTCTACACCGCGCCCGGCGCCAACCACGGCGCCCGGGTCAGCCAGCTCCCGGCGGAGCAGCGCGCCAAGGCGACCGAGCGGATCCTCGACTGGGCCGGTGTCGAGGCCGGCACCACGAAGGCGAAGCCGCTGGCCGCGTACGACAGCGGGCTGGACAAGGTGACGAAGAAGGAGCTGCGGGAGCAGTCGCTCCGGCCGTGATCCCGGGCCGCTGAGCCGCACGAAGCCGCGCCCGCGGGTGTCACCGCCCGCGGGCGCGGCCGTGACGTACGGACACGCGTCCTCGTACCGTCAGCCGACCCGTTCCTTCCACTCCCGCTGCAGCAGCCGCACCGCCTCCCGGATCGCCGGCCGGCGCGCCGCGCCCGTACGCCACAGCGCGTACACCCGCCGCACCGGCACCGGCTCCAGCGGCACCGCGACCACCCCCGCCGGCAGCGGACCGCGGCCCAGCCGCGGCACCAGCGCGATGCCCAGACCGGCCGCGACCAGCGCGAGCTGCGAGGCGTACTCGGCGACCTGGTAGGCGAGATCCGGCTCGTGGCCGGAGGTGCGCAGGGTGCGTACGAGCCAGTCGTGGCACGTCGAGCCGGGCGGCTGGCAGATCCAGCGCTCGCCCACGAGATCCGCCCGGACGAGCGCGTCGCGCTCGGCGAAGGGGTGGCCGGCCGGGACGCAGATGTCGCACAGGTCGTCGCCGATGGGCGCCAGCTCCATCCCCTCGGGGGTGGGCAGCGGGGCGCTGTCCCAGTCGTGGGCGACGGCGAGGTCGGCCACACCGCGGGTGACCATGCCGGGGGAGAGGTGCGGGTCGGCCTCCAGCATGCGGGTGTCGAGCGCGGGGTGCTCCGCGGCGAGCGCGGCGAGCGCCGCGGGCAGCAGGCCGCGGGCGGCGGTCGCGAAGCAGGCCACCGTCAGCCGCCCCATGGGCCGGCCGCGGCGCTCCTCCAGCGAGGTCTCGGCCTCCTCGACGATGGCGAGCAACTGCTCCGCCGTGGCGGCGAGGTGCTGGGCGGCGTCGGTGAGCGTCACCCCGCGGCCGCGGCGCTCCAGCAGCGGCGTGCGGGTCTCGCGCTCCAGCTTGGCGATCTGCTGGGAGACGGCGGACGGGGTGTAGCCGAGGGCGGCCGCGGCGGAGCCGACGGAGCCGTGGACGGCGACGGCGTGCAGCGCCCGCAGCCGGGACAGATCGAGCATGGCCACCCCCAGGGTTCAGCGTTGCTACATCCAATCATGAAGTAATACATGCTGGTGCTTCACGGTCGTCCGGCCCGATCCTGGCTGCATGCGTCCGCTGCACATCGCACTCGCCGTCCTCGTCGCCTTCTTCTGGGGGCTGAACTTCGTCGTCATCGAAGTGGGCCTCGACCACTTCCCGCCGCTGCTGTTCACCGCCCTGCGCTTCCTGGTGGCGGCGCTGCCTGCGGTGTTCCTCGTCGGCCGGCCGCAGGTCGCGTTCAAGTGGATCCTGGCGGTCGGGCTGGTGCTGGGGGTGGCGAAGTTCGGGCTGCTGTTCGTCGGCATGGAGCAGGGGATGCCGCCGGGGTTGTCGTCGCTGGTGCTGCAGATCCAGGCGGTGTTCACGGCGTGCCTCGCGGCGGTGGTGCTGGGGGAGCGGCCGGGGCGGGTGCGGCTGGCGGGGATGGGCGTCGCGCTGTGCGGGGTGGCGCTGGCCGCGGTGGACGAGGGCGGCTCCGGGCCGCTGGGGGCGTTCGCGATCGTGCTGGCGGCGGCGTTCTGCTGGGGTATCTCGAACGTGATCATGCGCAAGGCCGCGCCGCCGGACGGGCTGCGCTTCATGGTGTGGGTGTCCTGTGTGCCCGTGCTGCCGCTGCTCGCGCTGTCGCTGGTGTTCGAGGGGCCGGAGCGGGACTGGGAGGCACTGCGGTCGCTGGACTGGGCGGGCGCCGGCGCGGTCGTCTACATCGCGTGGATCGTCACGATATTCGGCTTCGGGGTGTGGGGGTACCTGCTGCGTACGTACGACGCCTCGACGGTGGCGCCGTTCTCGCTGCTGGTGCCGGTCGCGGGAATGTCCTCGGCGGCGCTGTTCCTGGGCGAGGAGATCACGGGGCTGCGCTGGACGGCGGCGCTGCTGCTGGTCGGCGGGGTGGCCGTGACGTCGCTGGGCGGCCGGCGGGCCGGCCGCAGAGCCGGCCCGCGGGGCGGTGCCGTGCCGCACCGCCCCGCCGTACCGGCGCAGTCGGGCGGCGCTAGCGCACCACCGTCTGGATCTCCTTGACGGTCACCGGGATCTCGGTGGTGGACTGGCCGTCGGGGAAGTCCTCGTGCACGGGCGTCCCGTCCGGGCTCTCGGTCGCGTTCCAGTTGACGTTCCAGGTGAGCGAGGCTTGCAACTCGTACGTCCCCCCGCCGGAGGACTTGCGGTACGTGATGTTGCAGCCCGCGTCCTCGGTGTCCACGGCGAAGCCGCCGCCCTTGCGCACGAGGTCGTACTCGCAGACGTTCGGGTCCGCGTACTCCGTGCCGGCCTCCAGCCGCAGCCGCTGCGGGGTGGCGACGGTGGTGGCGGCGATCCGGCCCATGCCCGGCGGGTCGATGTAGGCGGTGACCCAGACGCGCTGCAACTCGGCCGGGTCGAGCACGGCGAGGGTCTCCAGGTTCACCACCTGGCGGGCGGCGTTGGGCTTCAGGTCCACCGGAGGGGCGGGCAGTTCGGTCTCGTTGTACGCGAGCGCGGCCAGGGTCTCCGGGTCGATCACCCGGGTGTTCGGCTCCGCGGGCTCCTCGGGGCCGACGAACATGAACGACTTCGTCGCCGGGCACGCCTCGGCCGTCACCCCGTCGTCCTGGTAGACGAGCTGCCACCACAGCCCTTCCTTGTCCTTGCGGAGGTCGAAGGTGCTGTCGTCGGTGACGAGTTCGGAGATGGACGCGGTGGCGTGGTGCTCGGCGTTGAAGTTCTCGTGGACGTAGTCGTCCATCTGGTCCGGCGTGTAGCGCGGCTCGTACCAGCACACCGGCGGCGACCAACTGCCGCCGATCGGCGTCATGGGCGAGGTCTCGCCGGAGCCCGGGCTGCTGCGGTTGAAGTCCACCCGGGAGCCGATCTGGTTGGAGCCGCCCTGGCCCGTCCCGTCGCCCGCCGTCGCAGGCCCGGTCGCGACGAGGGCGAGTGCCACGCCGGCTATGGACACGGCCGCCGTACGCCGGGTGCTCAGGAGGTTCCGCACTGCGCTGCTCCCTGTTCGTCGGACTCGTGGACCATCTGCCAGAGGCCGTCCGCCGTCTTGCGCATCGTCGAGACGTGCCGGATGAAGTCGTCGGCGCTCGGCTCGGTCTTCAGCACCTTGCCGGATTCGGCGATCTTCGCGTACGAGTTCGTCTGGTCCTCGCAGTACACGACGGACGCCACGTCGCCCTTCTGCGAGGTGACTTCGCGGTCGTAGTAACGCACGGTGCCGGAGACCGTCTTGCCGTCCTGGACGAACTCGTCGATGCCCGCCCGCCAGCCCAGCAGGGCGTCGCCGCCGAGGTACTGCTCCATGACATCCAGGCGCGGGTCCTGCTTCGCGTAGCCGAGGCGGATCGACTGCACGGCGTAGCCGTGGTCGCGCAGGATCGCGTCCTCGGCGGCGTCGCCCGTCGGCTCGCTCTCCACCTCGACCTTGACGTCGTCGGGGAAGTCGAACTCCGGTGCGTCGGCGCCGTCGTCCGCGGCCGGGGACGGCGAGGCGGACGAGGATTCCCCCGACTCCGCTGCGGTTTCCTTGGCGCCCGTGATCCGGTCCGGCTTGTCGTCCGACGACCCGCACGCCGTCAGCAGCGTGACCGCCGCGGCCAGTGCCACGGCACTCGCCGGTGCGCAGAGCTTCATGACGGATCGAACCCCCGTTTCCCCGTATGCATGTGCAAGTCGCGCCTCAGCGTAGGCAGCGGCGCAAGGATTGGGCCAGTCGGCCCCTTGGTTTCACAACCGTCCTGTGACACAAGGCCGTCGGGGCCCCCGGCCCCTATATCCGTGCCGAGGTGCGGAGTTGCGCGGTCACCCGCAGTTGCGGGGCGCCCGCCGGTGCCCGGCGCGCGCCGGGGAGGGCCGCGTATTCAGGCCACGTCGGCCAGCAGCCGGAGCAGATGCTCGCGGCCTCCGGCCAGCAGCGGCGCGAGCTCCCGGGCCTCGGGGAACCAGCGCTTCTCGTACTCCCAGCACAGCCAGCCGTCCCAGCCCGCCTCCGTGAGCACCGCCAGGCACTCCGCCAGCGGCACGGTCCCCTCGCCCAGGGCCAGCGGCGCCAGCTCCTCCCGCGACGCCGCGTCCTTGACCTGCACGTAGCCGAGGTACGGCGAGAGGGCCGCGAA
This sequence comes from Streptomyces sp. CMB-StM0423, assembly GCF_002847285.1. NCBI lineage: Bacteria > Bacillati > Actinomycetota > Actinomycetes > Kitasatosporales > Streptomycetaceae > Streptomyces > Streptomyces sp. CMB-StM0423. Next base: position 5,596,682 of record NZ_CP025407.1, read on the forward strand.
CGACTCCTGCGGCTCCTCGCCGCCGAGCCAGGTGAGCATCACGTCCCACAGCGCGCCGGTGCTCTTGTGCCCGACGCGGTCCAGGATGCGGGCGACGTCCGCGCCGGTGCGGTGCGAGTCGTGCGTCTCCAGCAGCACGCGCACGCCGAGGTCCGCGGCGTACGGGGCCACGGCGGCGAGCCGCCGCGCGGCGGTGGGATCCGCCTCGACGGCCGGCTGGTCCCCGCCGCGCGGGAAGACCCGGACGTGGGCGGCGCCCAAGTCCCGGGCGAGCGCCAGCAACTCGCGCATCTCGGTGACCACCGGCTCGTCGTCCCCGGCCGCGGCGACGCCCGCGTAGCTCGCCAGCGTCAGGATCTCCACTCCGGCCGCGGCGAACTCCTCGACCACGTCGGCCCGCTCCCCGATCCCGAGCCCGGTGTGCACGGGCTCCTCGGGGTGGCACCGCAGCTCCACGCCCTGGTAGCCGGCATCGCGGGTGAGCCGAGCGACCTCGGCGACGGGGAGCTGAGGCAGGCCGAGGGTCGAGAAGGCGAGTCGCATGCCGTGAGTCGATCAGACCCCACCGCACCTGGCAACCCCGCGGCCACCTCCCCCGGAGCCCCCGTCGGCACCTGGTCGCACGCCGGGCCGCGCGCGCCCGCACCCCGCCGTTGCGCGCCCCGTCCCCGGGGCGTTCCGCCGCCCGGCGGAAGCACCCCCGGCACGCCCTCGCCGGCCCCACGCAGCACGCCTTCGCCGGCAACCCGGAGCCGTACGGCCACGCCCGCCGCGCCCCGAGCCGCCCGGTCCCGCCCGGCCGCTGCCATCACCGCCGCCGACGCGCCCGCGGCGGCCATCCGGCCGAATCCGTCAGAGCGTCAGCCGCCAGTCCTGGCCCACCAGGTCCGCCCCGTAGCTGTGGTGTGGCTTCTCGGCCACCAGCTCGAACCCCGCCCGCTCGTAGAGGCGGCGGGCCGACTCCAGCACCGAGTTCGTCCACAGCACCAGCTCGCGGTATCCCGCCTCACGGGCGAAGCGGACGCACTCGTCGACCAGCCGCGCCCCCAGCCGGTGCCCCCGCACCTCCGGGTCCACCAGCAGCAGCCGCAGCCGCGCCGTCTCCGGGGCGTCGTCCCGTACGCACATGACCGTGCCGACCGGGCGGCCGCCCAGGTCCGCTATCCAGGTGCGCTCGCACGACGGGTCCCGCTGCGCCGCGTGGTCCGCGACGATCCGGGCCACCAGCGCCTCGAAGTCCGCGTCCCACCCGTACTCCTGCGCATACAGCTCGCCGTGGCGCTTGACGATCCAGCCCAGCTCGCCGGGGCCGGGCTCGCGCAGCTCGGCCTCCTCGACCGGGCTCGGCACGGCCGACTCCGACAGCAGTTCCCGCACCGTGCTCATCGCGGCCGCCAGCCGGGCGCGCCGTTCGAGCGGGACCTGCGCCAGCAGCGTCCCCACCTGCTCGCGCGAGCGCTCCTCCAGCAGATGCGCCGCCTCCCGCCCGCGCGGCGTCAGCTCCACCCGCTGCCGCCGCGCGTCGGCGGCCGACGGCCCGCGCGTGATCAGGCCGTCCTTCTCGAACTTGCCGAGCAGCCTGCTGAGATACCCCGCGTCCAGCGTGAGCGCCCCGCGCAGGTCCGCGGCGTCGGCCTGCCGGGCATAGCTCAGCTCGTAGAGCACGCGGGCCTCGGTGAGCGTGTACGGCGTGTGGAGCTGGCGGCTGTAATCGAGGGCGCCGATCAGATTCGTGTAGAAGCGGTTGAACGAGCGGATGTCCTCGATGGTCACGGAACCCCACCTCCTGGCGCGCACTTTTCCTTGACTGAGTCAAAGGTACCCCCATGCGTCGACGCTGTGCAGAGTTATCCACAGACCGTGTCGGCCGGTCGGATGATCGACCCGGCCCCCGGCTTCCGCTACGCCCGCGGCGCCGCCGTCGACGCCCGCGCCACCAGCTCCGCCGGCACCATGTAGCGCCCGCCCGCCGGCGACTCCTCCCGCCCCAGCGCCAGCCGCGCCGCCCGCGCCGCCGCCTCCTGGAGCGGCAGCCGCACCGTCGTCAGCGCCGGCGTCGCGTCCGCGCTGAACGGCAGGTCGTCGAAGCCCGCCACGGAGATGTCGCCGGGGATGTCGAGACCCTTCTCGCGAAGTGCCGCGCAGATGCCCAGTGCCACCGCGTCGTTCGAGCCGACGACGGCCGTCAGCCCCGGCTCCCGGTCCAGCAGTTCGAGCGCGCCGTCGTAGCCGGACTTCCGGGAGTACGGGCCGTGCACCGTCAGCCGGCCGAGTTCGCCGGCGTCGCCGCCGAGGCCGTGGGCGTCGAGCGCGGCACGGTGGCCTTCGAGGCGGTGCCGGGTGGTGGTGCGGTCGGCGGGGCCCGCGACGTAGCCGATGCGGCGGTGGCCGAGGGAGATCAGGTGCTCGGTGAGCCGGCGTCCGCCCTCGCGGTTGCCGAACTCGACGGCGAAAGCGGAGCCCTCGGGCGCGGCGCTCGCCGGCCGGCCGAGGAGGACGACCTGCGTGCCGTTCGCCGCGAGCCGCCCCACCTTCGCCGCGCTGGCCGCGGCGTACTCGGGCGTCTCGACGGCGCTTCCGGTGATCACGACGGCGGCGGCGCGCTGGCGCAGCAGGAGCGTGAGGTAGGTCAGCTCGCGCTCCGGGGAGCCGCCGGTGTTGCAGACGACGGCCAGCTTCTCGCTGCCCAGTTCGGACTGCACGGCGCTGGCCATGATGCCGAAGAAGGGGTCGGCGACGTCGTTGACGAGGACGCCGACGAGGTCGGAGGTGGCGGCGGCGAGCGCGCTCGCGGGGCCGTTGATGACGTAGTCCAGCTCGTCCACGGCGGCGAGCACGCGCGCGCGGGTGGCCTCGGCCACCGGGTAGTTGCCGCTGAGCACCCGGGAGACGGTCGCGGCGGAGACGCGGGCGCGTGCCGCGACGTCCGCGAGGGTGACTGCCATCGCTCTGCCTCCCGTTGGATACGGCGTCCCGGCCCGGTGGCCGGAATCCCCCGGGGCCCGCGCGGGCCCCGCCCGGCGCCGGTCGCCGGTCCGAACTGTGAGCGGAAGTCTTGCACGTCGCGGCGCCCGCGTCGCGAGGGTGGCAGGAGTGTGCACGCCTTTGTGCGTACCCGGCCGGGCTCTTGCGCTGCAGGCCGGGCGGGGATAACTTTCTCCCGGGGCAGAAAGCGCTTACTATGGGAGACCAGATGCCACGTAGGACGCTGCGTATCGCCATGAACGGCGTCACCGGCCGGATGGGGTATCGACAGCACCTCGTCCGTTCGATTCTTGCCATTCGCGAGGAAGGCGGGCTGGATCTCGGCGGTGGCGACGTGCTGTGGCCCGAGCCGGTCCTGGTGGGTCGCAGGGAGCACGCGCTGGAGGACATCGCCCGCCGGCACGACCTGCCGGAGTACACCACCGACCTCGACGCCGTCCTCGCGGACGACTCCGTGGAGCTGTACTTCGACGCCCAGGTCACCTCCGCCCGCGAGGAGGCGGTGAAGAAGGCCGTCGCGGCCGGCAAGCACATCTATGTGGAGAAGCCGACCGCCACGTCCGCCTCCGCCGCCCTCGAACTCGCCCGGATGGCGCAGGGCGCCGGCATCAAGCACGGCGTGGTGCAGGACAAGCTGTTCCTGCCGGGGCTGCTGAAGCTCAAGCGCCTCATCGACGGCGGCTTCTTCGGCCGCATCCTGTCGGTCCGCGGCGAGTTCGGCTACTGGGTCTTCGAGGGCGACTGGCAGCCCGCCCAGCGGCCCTCCTGGAATTACCGCGCGCAGGACGGCGGCGGAATGGTGCTGGACATGTTCCCGCACTGGGAGTACATCCTGCACGAGCTGTTCGGCCCCGTCCGCAGCGTGCAGGCACACGTCACCACGCACGTGCCGCGCCGCTGGGACGAGCACGGCGAGGCGTACGAGGCGACCGCGGACGACGCGGCGTACGGCATCTTCGAACTCGCCGCGCCCGGCGGCCCCGTCGTGGCGCAGATCAACTCCTCCTGGACGGTCCGCGTCCACCGCGACGAGCTGGTCGAGTTCCAGGTCGACGGCACCGAGGGCTCCGCCGTCGCGGGCCTGCGCGGCTGCCGCGTACAGCACCGGGCGGCCACGCCGAAGCCGGTGTGGAACCCGGACCTGCCGGTCTCGGAGACCTTCCGCGACCAGTGGCAGGAGGTGCCGGACAACGCCGGTCCCGCCGGGTTCCCCAACGGCTTCCGCGCCCAGTGGGAGCTGTTCCTGCGGCACCTGATGCTCGACGAGCCGTACCAGTGGGACCTGCTCGCAGGCGCGCGCGGGGTGCAGCTCGCCGAGCTGGGCCTCAAGGCCGCCGCGGAGGGGCGGCGCGTCGAGGTGCCGGAGCTGGCCCGATGACGACGATCCGGCTGCCCAGGCCGGGGGGCGTGCTGGAGGTGTACGAACCGCGCGCGGAGCCCGCGCCGGCGCTCGCGACCCGCGGCCCGCGTCCCTCCTCCCGTACGGTCTTCGCCGCCGCACACGTCGTCGCCGACCCGTACGCGGACGCCGGCCCCGGCGACCCGGACAGCCCCGCCGCGGTCGACTGGGACGCCACCCTCGCCTTCCGCCGCCACCTGTGGTCCCACGGTCTCGCCGTCGCCGAGGCCATGGACACCGCGCAGCGCGGCATGGGCCTGGACTGGACCCGCGCCGCCGAGCTGATGCGCCGCTCCGCCGCCGAGGCCAGGGCCCACGGCGGCCGCGTCGCCTGCGGCGCCGGCACCGACCAGCTCGCGCCCCAGGGCGCCACCCTCGACGGCGTGCGCGCCGCGTACGAGGAGCAGCTCACCCTTGTCGAGGACGCGGGCGCGCAGGCGGTGCTCATGGCCTCCCGCGCGCTGGCGGCGTGCGCCCGCGGGCCCGAGGACTACGTGGAGACGTACGGCGCGCTGCTGCGCCAGGCGCGCGAGCCGGTGATCCTGCACTGGCTGGGCGACATGTTCGACCCGGCGCTCGCCGGGTACTGGGGCAGCTCCGATCTCGACGCCGCCACCGGCACGTTCCTCGACGTCATCGCCCAGCACCCGGACAAGGTCGACGGCGTCAAGGTCTCCCTCCTCGACGCCTCCCGCGAAGTGGACCTGCGCCGCAGGCTGCCGCGCGGGGTCCGCTGCTACACGGGTGACGACTTCCACTACCCCGAGCTCATCGAGGGTGACGAGCACGGTTTCAGCCACGCTCTGCTCGGTGTCTTCGACCCCCTCGCCCCGCTTGCCGCGGAGGCGGTACGGACCCTCGACACCGGCGACGCGGCCGGCTTCCGCAAGGTCATGGACCCGACCGTGCCGCTGGCCCGCCACCTCTTCCAGGCGCCGACGCGCTTCTACAAGACGGGCGTCGTGTTCCTGGCCTGGCTCGGCGGCCACCAGAGCCACTTCACGATGGTCGGCGGGCAGCAGTCGGCCCGCTCCCTGCCGCACCTCGCGCGCGCGTACGAACTGGCCGACGCCCTCGGCCTGTTCCCCGACCCGCGGCTCGCGGCACAGCGCATGACCTCCTTCCTCGCCGTCCACGGAGTCGCCCTGTGAGTACCGGACACCCGGCCGGCGGGCCGGCCCGCCTCAGCCTCAACCAGGAGACCATCAGGCAGTGGTCGCTCCCCGAACTCGCGGACGGCTGCACCGCGGCCGGGGTGCGCGGCGTGGGGCTGTGGCGCGCGCCCGTCCAGGAGTTCGGGGTGGAGGCCGCCGCCAAGCTCTTCCGCGACGCCGGGCTGACGGTGACGAGTCTGTGCCGCGGCGGGTTCTTCACCACCGGCGACCCGGGGGAGCGCGCCGCCGCCCTCGACGACAACCGCCGCGCCATCGACGAGGCCGCCACGCTGGGCACCGACACACTCGTGCTCGTCTCCGGCGGCCTGCCCGCGGGCAGTCGCGATCTGCACGGCGCACGGGAGCGCATCGCGGATGCGCTGGGCGCCCTCGCGCCGTACGCGGCGGAGCGCGCCGTGCGGCTGGCGATCGAGCCGCTGCACCCGATGTACGCCGCCGACCGGTGCGTGGTCTCCACGCTGGCCCAGTCGCTGGACCTGGCCGAGCGCTTCCCGGCGGACCGGGTGGGCGTGGTGGTGGACACGTACCACCTGTGGTGGGACGACACCGTCGCGGCGCAGATCACGCGCGCGGGGGAGTCCGGCCGGATCGCGGCCTTCCAACTGGCGGACTGGGTGACGCCGCTGCCGGAAGGGGTGCTGCTGGGGCGGGGCCAACTGGGCGAAGGGAGCGTCGACCTGCGCTGGTTCCGGGAGCGGGTGGACGAGGCGGGGTACGCGGGCTTCGTCGAGGTCGAGATCTTCAACCCGGGGCTGTGGGCGCGCGACGGCGCGGAGGTGCTGGCGGAGATCGTCGAACGGTACGAGCGGCTTGTCGTGCGCTGAGCGGCCGGCCGGTGCGGCGTTGAGCCGGGGTGGCGGTGGGTCCTGGCGGTGGCGGTTCCCGGGAAGTTCGCCGGGTACGGGCCGGACCCGGCCGTGCCGTCAGGCGCGGTGGCGCCCGCCGCCGTAGGACTGCCCGCCACCGAACAGCCGCGCCAGCACGCCGAGCGCCCCGCCCGGCCTGCGGGTCGCCTGCTGCTCCTCCTTGAGCATCTCGGACAGCCCGTCCGCCCCGACGCTGCGGTTCTGCGCGGCCCGGGAGACGGCGGCCATGGCGACGGGCGTGAGGATCTTCAGCGCCCGGGACACCTGCGCCATGGGGATGCCCGTGCGCTGCGAGACCGCGCGGGCCACCGGCATGCTCGTCCTGCCGACGATCGTCGCCAGCATCCCGCCGCCGAGGGCACTCCCGGCGAACGTTCCGGCGCTCGCCAGCGCGGCCGAGCCCTTCGCCGGGCGGGCGGCCGCTGCCGCGCCCGCGGGCGTCGCCCCCTGAGCCTCGTCGAGCGCCTGCTCGACCTCGTGTGCCCCGTGCGGGGAGGCGGCCTCCTCGGCGAGCGACCCGGTGAGGGCGGCGACCGTCTCGCCGACGACCCGCCTGGCGCCCCGGCTGCCGGTGCCCAGCTCGGCGGCGACCTGGTGCATCTGCTCCGTACTGAGGTCGTCCAGGACAGCTTTGTGTATGGATTTGTCCCTCATGCCGGAAACATTACGACCGATCACCGATGTCGGCACGTCGGGTTACAGATCGATAAAGTGCCGAAGCCGTGCAACCCTTCGCCGCCGATCGGGGTCGTATAGGGCATCAGGCTTCCCGGGGGGAGTACCAGGGGGGTGGGGGAGCCTTCGGAGGGGGACAAGCGAGGGGGCCCGGCCGCAAGGCCGGGCCCCCTCGCTGCGTCCGTCATGGGTTTTCCACAACCGGCGAGTAGTCCACAGGCCGGCCCGCGATGTCGGCGCCCGGCGATAGCGTCGTTCCCATGACGCAACTGGCGGTGGTGGAGGGGGTCCTCGAGCGGATCACGTACGCCAACGAGGACAACGGGTACACGGTCGCCCGCGTCGACACCGGCCGCGGCGGCGGCGACCTGCTCACGGTCGTCGGCGCCCTCCTCGGCGCCCAGCCCGGCGAGTCGCTGCGTATGGAGGGCCGCTGGGGTTCCCACCCGCAGTACGGCAAACAGTTCACCGTCGAGAATTACCGGACAGTCCTCCCCGCCACCGTCCAGGGCATCCGCCGCTATCTCGGCTCCGGGCTGATCAAGGGAATCGGCCCCCGCATCGCCGAGCGCATCGTCGACCACTTCGGCGTCGACACCCTCGACGTCATCGAGCAGGATCCCGCCCGGCTCGTCGAGGTCCCCGGCCTCGGCCCGAAGCGGACGAAGCTGATCGGCGCCGCCTGGGAGGAGCAGAAGGCCATCAAGGAGGTCATGCTCTTCCTCCAGGGCGTCGGCGTCTCCACCTCCATCGCCGTGCGGATCTACAAGTCGTACGGGGACGCCTCCATCTCCGTGGTGAAGAACGAGCCGTACCGGCTGGCGGCCGATGTCTGGGGCATCGGCTTCCTCACCGCCGACCGGATCGCCCGCTCCGTGGGCATCCCGCACGACAGCCCGGACCGGGTCAAGGCCGGTCTGCAGTACGCGCTGTCGCAGTCTTCCGACCAGGGCAACTGCTTCCTGCCCGAGCAGCAACTCATCACCGGGGCGGTCAAGCTGCTCCAGGTCGACACGGGCCTGGTCATCGAGTGCCTCGACGAGCTGGCGAAGGAGGAGGGCGTCGTCCGGGAGACGGTGCCCGGGCCGGCCGGGGAGGAGGCCGTGCAGGGGATCTATCTGGTGCCGTTCCACCGCGCGGAGGTCTCTCTGGCCGCCCAGTTGCTCCGCCTGCTGCGTACCGAGCGGGACCGGATGCCCGCCTTCCAGGACGTCGACTGGGACCGGGCGCTGAGCTGGCTCGGCGGGCGCACCGGCGCGGAGCTGGCGTCCGAGCAGGAGCAGGCGGTCCGGCTGGCGCTGACGGAGAAAGTCGCGGTGCTGACCGGCGGTCCGGGCTGCGGCAAGTCGTTCACGGTCCGCTCGATCGTGGAGCTGGCCCGGGCCAAGCAGGCGAAGGTGGTGTTGGCGGCGCCCACGGGCCGCGCGGCCAAGCGGCTGGCGGAGCTGACCGGCGCCGAGGCGTCGACGGTCCACCGGCTGCTGGAGCTCAAGCCGGGCGGCGACGCCGCGTACGACAGGGACCGTCCCCTCGACGCCGACCTGGTCGTCGTCGACGAGGCATCGATGCTCGACCTGCTGCTGGCGAACAAGCTGGCCAAGGCCGTGCCCCCGGGGGCGCACCTGCTGCTCGTCGGCGATGTCGACCAACTGCCGTCCGTCGGCGCCGGGGAGGTGCTGCGCGACCTGCTGGCCGACGGCGGCCCGGTGCCCGCGGTCCGGCTGACCCGGATCTTCCGCCAGGCCCGGCAGTCCGGCGTGGTGACGAACGCGCACCGCATCAACTCCGGGGTGCAGCCCCTCACCCAGGGCCTCGCCGACTTCTTCCTCTTCGCCGAGGACGACACGGAGGCCGCCGGCAGGCTCACGGTGGACGTGGCGGCACGTCGGGTTCCGGCCAAGTTCGGCCTCGACCCGCGCCGCGATGTGCAGGTCCTCGCCCCCATGCACCGCGGCCCCGCGGGCGCCGGCGCGCTCAACGGGCTGCTCCAGGAGGCCGTCACCCCCGGCCGGCCCGGGCTGGCCGAGAAGCGCTTCGGCGGCCGTACGTTCCGCGTCGGCGACAAGGTCACGCAGATACGGAACAACTACGAGAAGGGCAGCAACGGGGTCTTCAACGGCACCGTCGGCGTCGTCACCGCCCTGGACGCCGACGAGCAGCGGCTGACGGTGCTCACCGACGAGGACGAGGAGGTGCCGTACGACTTCGACGAGCTGGACGAGCTGACGCACGCGTACGCCGTCACCATCCACCGTTCACAGGGCAGCGAGTATCCGGCGGTGGTGATCCCCGTCACCACCGGTGCCTGGATGATGCTCCAACGGAACCTGCTGTACACGGCCGTCACCCGGGCCAAGAAGCTGGTCGTGCTGGTCGGCTCCCGTAAAGCCCTGGGCCAGGCGGTGCGGACCGTTTCCGCTGGCCGGCGTTGTACGGCGCTGGACCATCGGCTGCGTGGGCGAGTGGGTCTCCCATAACGCGCTCCGACAGGGCACGATGGTCCGTATGTGGCACGCAGTGCCGTATGTTGATCCGGCAGCCGACCCCGAGTGCACGGAAGAGCTCCGCATGGGGGAAGCTGGAGGGTAGTCAGGGCACCTCAAGCACACCTCAAAGAAGAGGCACGATACGTCGGGTGAGGACAGAGTGAGCGACAAATCTGCAGTACTTCGGTACGGCGACGGCGAGTACACCTTCCCGATCGTCGACAGCACCGTCGGTGACACCGGCGTCGACATCGGAAAGCTGCGCTCCCAGACCGGGCTGGTGACCCTGGACAGCGGCTACGGCAACACCGCGGCGTACAAGTCGGCCATCACCTATCTGGACGGCGAGCAGGGGATTCTGCGTTACCGCGGCTACCCCATCGAACAGCTCGCCGAGCGCAGCACGTTCCTGGAAGTCGCCTACCTGCTGATCAACGGTGAGCTGCCCAGCGTCGACGAGCTGTCGGTGTTCAAGGGCGAGATCACCCGCCACACCCTCCTGCACGAGGACGTCAAGCGCTTCTACGACGGCTTCCCGCGGGACGCACACCCGATGGCGATGCTGTCCTCCGTGGTCAGCGCGCTGTCGACCTTCTACCAGGACAGCCACAACCCGTTCGACGAGCAGCAGCGGCACCTGTCGACGATCCGGCTGCTGGCCAAGCTGCCGACGATCGCGGCGTACGCGTACAAGAAGTCCGTCGGCCATCCGGTGGTCTACCCGCGCAACGACCTCGGGTACGTCGAGAACTTCCTGCGCATGACCTTCTCGGTGCCCGCTGCCGAGTACGAGCTGGACCCGGTCGTGGTCAGCGCGCTCGACAAGCTGCTGATCCTGCACGCCGACCACGAGCAGAACTGTTCGACCTCCACCGTGCGGCTGGTCGGTTCCTCGCAGGCCAACCTGTTCGCCTCCATCTCGGCGGGCATCAGCGCGCTGTGGGGGCCCCTGCACGGCGGCGCCAACCAGAGCGTGCTGGAGATGCTGGAGGGCATCCAGGCCACGGGCGGCGACGTCGACACCTTCATCCGCAAGGTGAAGAACAAGGAAGACGGCGTGAAGCTCATGGGCTTCGGGCACCGCGTCTACAAGAACTTCGACCCCCGGGCGAAGATCATCAAGGCGGCGGCGCACGATGTCCTCTCCGCGCTGGGCAAGTCCGACGAGCTGCTGGACATCGCCCTCAAGCTGGAGGAGCACGCGCTCGCCGACGACTACTTCGTCGAGCGCAAGCTGTACCCGAACGTCGACTTCTACACCGGCCTGATCTACCGCGCGATGGGCTTCCCGACCGAGATGTTCACGGTGCTCTTCGCGCTCGGGCGGCTGCCGGGCTGGGTCGCCCAGTGGCACGAGATGATCAAGGAGCCGGGCTCCCGCATCGGCCGCCCCCGGCAGATCTACACCGGTGAGGTGCTGCGGGACTTCGTCCCGGTCGAAGAGCGCTGAGCTGCCGGCCACCCGCACGCCGGCAACGCCGCGCAAGAACGCGAAGGCGCCCCGTCTGCGATCCCCCCACGGATCAGTCGACGGGGCGCTTCGCTCTCCCGGCCCCGGTAGGGGCCGGGCGCCTTCATGCCGCCGGGACGCCGCCGCGGGAGGGGCCGCTCAATGCTCCTCGCACGTGCCGTCCCGGCCTCGTGCACGTCGACTCCGCCGGGTGTCGACGTCACCCGAATAGACACGCGAATGGCGCCGATGGTTACCCCCCGATCCGTGTGATCTAAGTCACTCGCCCGAGGCTGTGCAGCCGGCGGCCTCACGCGCCGACGCCGCCCCCATGACGCGTGTGCGGGGGCGGCGTTCGCCGTGGGCCGTACGGATCAGGCCCTGCCGGCCAGCTCGTACCCGGCCTCGTCGACCGCGGCGCGAACCTTCTCCTCGTCGAGCGGGGCGGCGGAGGTGACGGTCACCTCGCCGGTGGCGGCCACGGCCTTGACCGAGGAGACGCCGTCGAGCTCGGAGATCTCCGCGCTCACGGCACCCTCGCAGTGGCCGCAGGTCATGCCGGTGACCTTGTAGACGGTGGTGACGGAGGTCTGAGCGCTCATGGGAGTCTCCCTTGTCGACGGTGGGCGCAGCCGTGTCCTGCTCCCTGCATTCCAGAGTATACCCCCTAGGGGTATTTCCCATCCGCGCGGATCCCGCGGTCAGCCCGGTGGGGCTATGGCGTCGGTGCCGACGACCGGCGCGAGATAGCCGAACAGGGCCCGCTTGATCTCCCTGCGGTACGGCTCCCGTTCGGCGGCCCCGGCGCTCATGAACAGCTCCAGGCCCGCCTTGAAGATGCTGAAAGACATGGTGGTGGTGCGGGCGATCTCGGTGCTTGAGAGCTCCGGCGCGCGCAGGGTGAGCATGCCCTCGACGGCGGCCACGATCGTGGTGTGCACCGCCTCGTGCTCCTCCGCGACCAGGCCCGGGGCGTCCGCGCTCTGCAGCAGCACCTCGAAGCCGGGGTTGGCGGCGCAGAAGTCGATCACCGGGTCGAGGGCGGCGTCGAGCAGCGCGTCGAGCGGGAGCGCGGCGTTGGCGGCGGTGAACGCCTCGCTGTTCGTCTCGTGGAGTTCGTGGTTGTAGCGGCGGCCCAACTCGACGGCCACCGCCTCCTTGTTCGGGAAGAACTGGTACAGCGTGCCGGGGGAGACGCCGGCCTCGCGGGCGATGGCGTTCGTGGACGCGGCGGCGTATCCGCTGCGGGCGAACACGGCCGCGGCGGCGTCGAGCAACTGCTGTACGCGCCGCTCGCCGCGCGCCTGCCGGCGGCGGGGCGGCCGGTCGGCGGGGGTGTGCCCGCCGACGGCCGGTGCTGGATTCGACACGGCTATCCACAGCCTCCGGGTAGGAGTTGACAAACACGAGCGCCCGCTCGCATTCTGAGGAAACGCGAGCGCGGACTCGTATTCCGGCTCGTGTCTCATTCTATTGCGCTGTGCAACGAGAGGGCGGGACCGATGGCCGAGGGGACGAACGGGGGGACGGCCGAGGTGAGCCGCTGGACGCGGATCGTCACGGCGCGGCCCAGGCTGTCGCTGCTGCTGGCGCTGGTCTTCACAGCGCTGGCCGTGTTTGCCGGGAGCGGGGTGGCGGACCGCATGAGCGGCGGGGGGTGGCAGGATCCTGCGTCCGAGTCTGCGTACGCCGCGGACGCGCTGGACGAGCAGTTCCCCGGCGCCCGGCCGAACCTGCTGCTGCTCGTGGACAGCGGCCGGCCGGACGGGGTGGACGATCCCGCCGTCGCCGCCGAGGCGGAGCGGCTGGCCGCGCGGCTCGCGGCGGTGGACTCGGTCGAAGGGGTGACGTCGTACTGGGCGGCGGCCCAGGCCGCCGGACAGGCGGAGGCCGGCCCGGCCGAGGGCGCGGAAGGCGCGGGGGAGGCGCGGGGCGCGGCGGCCGCGGCCGCCGGACTGCGGTCCGAGGACGGCAGCGAGGCGCTGATCGCCGCGCGGATCACCGGGGACGAGACGCGTAACAGCGAGGTCTTCGACGAGCTGGCGCCGGACTTCCGTGGTGAGCACGGCCCGGTGGAGGTCCGCCTCGGCGGCCAGGCCGCGATCTACGACGAGTTGCAGGGCACCATCCAGGAGGACCTGCTGCGGGCCGAGATCATCGCCCTGCCGGTGACGCTCCTGCTGCTCATCGTGGTCTTCGGCAGCGCGGTCGCCGCGCTGCTGCCGCTGGCTGTGGGCATCATCGCCATCCTGGGGACGAACGCGGTGCTGCGCGGCATCACCGAGTTCGCGGACGTGTCGGTCTTCGCGCAGAACCTGACCACCGCCCTCGGACTCGGACTCGCCATCGACTACGCGCTGTTCATCGTCCGGCGCTACCGGGAGGAACTGGCGGCGGGCGCGGATCCGCTCGGCGCAGTGGGCACGACGCTGCGGACCGCCGGCCGCACGGTGCTGTTCTCGGCGCTGACGGTCGCGGTGTCGCTCTCGGCGATGCTGCTCTTCCCGCAGTACTTCCTGCGCTCGTTCGCGTACGCCGGGATAGCGGTGGTGCTGCTGGCCGCGGTGGCGGCGCTGACGGTGCTGCCCGCCGCGCTGGTGCTGCTCGGCCCGCGGGTCAACGCCTGGCGCATTCTGCCCAAGCGGGGCGGCGAGACGCCCGGCGGTGCCGAGAGCGGGCGCGGCTGGGCGCGGCTGGCGAAGGTCGTGATGCGCCGGGCGCCGGTCTTCGCGGTCCTCACGACCGGAGGGCTGATGCTGCTCGGACTGCCGTTCCTGGGAGTGCAGTTCGGTACGGCGGACGACCGGCAGCTTCCCGGGTCGGCCGAGTCCCACGTGGTGCAGGAGCACATCAGGGACGGCTTCCCGGGCACTCCCGGCGGGACGATCGAGATCTACGTCGAGGGCGACCCGGCCGCCGCGGACATCGCGGCGTACCAGGAGCGGATCGCCGCCCTGGACGGGGTGGAGCGGGTCGACGGCTCCGCGATGAACGCCGGCGCCGGCTATCTGACCGTGACCGCCGAGGGCGAGGCGGTGGAGGCATCCAGCCAGGACCTGGTGCGCGACATCCGGGACCTCGGACCGCCGTTCGAGGCGTCGGTGGCGGGCTCTGCCGCCGATCTGGTCGACGCCAAGGACTCCATCCAGTCCGTCCTGCCCTGGGCCGCGCTCATGATCGTGCTGGCCACGCTGATCCTGCTCTTCCTGCTCACCGGCAGCGTTCTCATACCGTTCGTGGCCGTTGTGCTCAACGCGCTGAGCCTCACCGCGATGTTCGGCGCCATCGTGTGGGTCTTCCAGGACGGCAATCTGTCCGGGCTGCTGAACTTCACCGCCACCGGCGACATCGAGACGACGCTGCCGGTGCTGATGTTCTGCGTCGCCTTCGGCCTGTCCATGGACTACGGCGTCTTCCTGCTCTCCCGCATCAAGGAGGAGTACGACCGCACCGGGGACCGGGACGGCGCCGTGGTCTTCGGGCTGCGGCGGACCGGCGGGCTCATCACCGCCGCCGCGGTGATCCTCGCGGTGGTGATGTTCGCGATAGGCACCTCCCGGGTCACCAACACCAAGATGCTGGGCATCGGCCTCGCGCTCGCGGTGCTGATGGACGCGATGGTGGTGCGCGGGCTGCTGGTGCCCGCGGTGCTGAAGCTGACCGGGGCCGCCACGTGGTGGGCGCCCGGGCCGCTGCGCCGGTTCCACGAGCGCGTCGAGCGCAGCGGATTCGGCGAAGGCGGCCCCCGGGCGACCGGTCAGGAGCAGGAGCGGCCGACGGACAAGTCCGACGACCTCACGCCTGTCGGCGGGCGATGACACCCGGGGCGGGGCGTCACCGGCGGTTGCGGCGGTTGCGGCGGTTGCGGCTGCTGGGGCGCTGGGCGACCCAGGCGCGCACCGTGTCCGGATACCAGTAGGGCTTGCCGTGCTCGACGACGTCGGGCGCCGGCAGCATCCCGTGCTTCCGGTACGACCGCACCGTCTCGGTCTGCACGCCGATGTGGGCCGCGATCTCCTTGTACGACCACAGACTGTCCGTCATCTCTGTACCTCCCGGCGGGGCGCCGGGGCAGCGCCCCTGGTGATCAGTGACCCTGTGCCCGCCGGGAAACCCGGCCGACCCTCGCCGAGGGGTTGTCGAGCAGATGTGGTGGGGAACCGACGTAACCGTGACATTGGTGACGAGACACGCACGCGACGTGATCGACGCATGATTGACACGGCTCCTCGGCGGCGGTTAGACCGAAACCGTTGCTGGACGAAGGGATTGCCCATGAAGACCATCGGCCACTGGATCGGCGGCAAGGCAGTCGAGGGCGCCTCGGGACGGTCGGGGCCGGTCTACGACCCCGCCACCGGGGCGCAGGCCGCCGAGGTCGCGTTCGCCTCCGCCGCCGAGGTGGACGCCGCCGTCGCCGCCGCCCGCGAGGCGTTCGCGGAGTGGGGCGTGTCGTCGCTCGCGCGGCGCACCACCGTGTTGTTCCGCTTCCGCGAACTGCTCGCCGCCCGCCGCGAGGACGTCGCCCGGCTGATCACCGCCGAGCACGGCAAGGTGCACTCCGACGCCCTCGGGGAGGTGGCCCGCGGGCTGGAGATCGTCGAGGTCGCCTGCGGCATCCCGCAGTTGCTCAAGGGCGAGCTGTCCACGCAGGTCTCCACCCGTATCGACGTCGCCTCGATCCGGCAGCCCGTCGGCGTGGTCGCCGGCATCACGCCGTTCAACTTCCCCGCCATGGTGCCGATGTGGATGTTCCCGCTGGCCATCGCCTGCGGCAACACCTGCGTGCTGAAGCCCAGCGAGAAGGACCCGTCGGCGTCCGGGCTGCTCGCCGAGCTGCTGGCCGAGGCGGGGCTGCCGGAGGGGGTGTTCAACGTCGTCCACGGCGACAAGGAGGCCGTCGACCGGCTGCTGGAGCACCCCGACGTCGCCGCGCTCAGCTTCGTCGGCTCCACCCCGATCGCCCGGTACGTCTTCACCACCGGCACCTCCCACGGCAAGCGCGTCCAGGCGCTCGGCGGCGCGAAGAACCACATGCTGGTGCTGCCCGACGCCGATCTGGACGCGGCCGCGGACGCCGCGGTCTCGGCGGCGTACGGGTCGGCTGGGGAGCGCTGCATGGCGGTCTCCGCGGTGGTCGCGGTCGGGGACACCGGCGACGAGCTGGTGACGAAGATCGCCGAGCGGGCGCGCAAGGTCCGTATCGGCCCCGGTGACGACCCCGACTCGGAGATGGGCCCCCTCATCACCCGCGAGCACCGCGACAAGGTCGCCGGCTATGTGCGGGGGGCCGCGGCGCAGGGCGCCGAGGTGGTCGTGGACGGCACGGGCTACACCGTTCCCGGCCGCGAGGACGGCCACTGGATCGGGGTCAGCCTGCTGGACCGGGTGCCGGTGGAGTCCGACGCGTACCGGGACGAGATCTTCGGGCCGGTGCTGTGCGTGGTGCGGGCGGAGACGTACGAGGAGGGGGTGCGGCTCGTCAACGGCTCGCCGTGGGGCAACGGCACCGCCATCTTCACCCGCGACGGCGGCGCCGCGCGCCGCTTCCAGCTTGAGGCCACGGCCGGGATGGTCGGCGTGAACGTACCGATCCCGGTGCCCGTGGGCTACCACTCCTTCGGCGGCTGGAAGGACTCCCTCTTCGGCGACCACCACATCTACGGCGAGGACGGCGTCCGCTTCTACACCCGGGCGAAGGTCGTCACGACCCGCTGGCCCGACCCCGCGGACGGCGGTGTCGACCTGGGCTTCCCGACGTCCCGCTGAGACCGGTGCCGCCGTTGGGGAGGCAGATCGTGCGGTCGGGGGGTACTTTGCGAGTAACGGTGCGACATGTCTGCGGCATCGGGATCCGGACGGTTCCGGTGTTCCGCACCGCCTCCACCATCAACCGTCGTGTGTGCGAGGAGCTGATGCCGTGTCACTGATGTCCCGGGCCGGGATCCGCGAGTCGACGGAGTAACGGCACCGAATCGCCCCCTCCTTCGTCACAGTCCCGATGAGGACGGTGCGAGGGAGGGGCGCGATGAGACGCGTGGTGCTCACGGGACTGGCAGGACTGATGACGGTGCCGCTGCTGCTGACGGGCTGCAGCGGGGGCGGGAACGGTGCGAAGAAGGAGCAGCTATCCAGTGACCGCGCCGGTGGCGGGAGCGCGCCGCTGCCGGCCCCCGCGGTGCCCTCCGCGGCCCCGGAGGGTGCGTACGACACCGCCCCGGAGGCCGCGGGCAAGGAGCGGGCGGACTCCTTCGTACCGGAGCCCGACATGGTCTCCACCTTCGCGCTCGACGTGGACACCGCCTCGTACAGCTACGCCCGCCGCACCATCGACACCGGGGCGCTGCCGCAGCCGGACACCGTGCGCCACGAGGAGTTCATCAACAGCTTCCGCCAGGACTATCCCGCGCCCGAGGACGACGGATTCTCCGTCACCACCGACGGCGCCCGCGCCGCGGACGACGGCTGGTCGCTGATGCGCGTGGGGCTGGCGACCCGCCCGGAGAGCAACGAGTACGGCACGCAGGCGCGCCGGCCCGCCGCGCTGACCTTCGTCGTGGACGTCTCCGGCTCGATGGCGGAGCCCGGCCGGCTCAGCCTCGTACGGGAGGCCCTGCACACGGCGGTCGACGAGCTGCGCGACGACGACGCGCTGGCGCTCGTGGCGTTCAGCGACGAGGCCCGTACGGTGCTGCCGATGACGGCCGTCGGCGGGGCGGAGGACCGTATCCACGACGCGGTGGAGGCGTTGCAGCCCACCGAGAGCACCAACCTCGAGGCGGGCGTGGCCCGCGGCTACGACGAGGCGGTCGACGGCCACCGCAAGGGCGCCACCAACCGCGTCGTCCTGCTCTCCGACGCCCTCGCCAACACCGGCGCCACCGACGCCGGGACGATCCTCGACCGCATCGCCGCGGCCCGGGAGGACTACGGCATCACCCTGTTCGGCGTCGGCGTCGGCAGCGAGTACGGCGACGCGCTGATGGAGCGGCTGACCAACCAGGGCGACGGGCACACCGCCTACGTCTCCGGGACCGAAGAGGCCCGCAAGGTCTTCGTCGAGGACCTGCCGCGCAACGTCGACCTGCGTGCCCGGGACGCCAAGGCGCAGGTCGTCTTCGACCCGGACGCCGTCTCCGACTACCGGCTGATCGGCTACGACAACCGCCAGGTGGCCGACGAGGACTTCCGCAACGACGCGGTCGATGGCGGCGAGGTCGGCCCCGGCCACACCGTCACCGCGCTCTACGCCGTCCGGCTCGCCGAGGGCGCCTCCGGCAGCGTCGCGACGGCCACCGTACGCTGGCTCGACCCCGACACCCGCGCCCCGCACGAGGAGTCCAGCACCGTCGACGCGGGCGCCCTGACCGGCGACCTGTGGGGCGCGGCCCCGCCCCGGCTGCAGCTCACCGCGCTGGCCGCCTACTTCGCCGACGCCCTGCGCGGCGGCTCCGGCGCCGGCACCACCCCCGAGCCGTCAGCGGACGGCAAGGAGGGCACCGGTACCACCGGCGCCGGGTACCTGCCGCTGCCCGGAGCGCCCACGGTCGACGAACTCGCCGGTCACGCCGAGGACCTGGCCGCCGAGACCGAGGATCCGGCCGTGGGCGACCTGGCCGAGACCGTCCGGCAGGCGGTCGAGCTGACGGGCTGACGGACCGGCTCCGCGGACGCGCCGGCCGGCGTACGGACCGGCTCCGCGGACGCACCTCGCGGAGCGATACACGGACGTACGGGCCGGCCGGCCCGGGGCGGCGGAAAGCGGGCTCCCGCCGCCCCGGCCCCGTACGGGCCGCGCTTTCCCGCCCGAATCCCGTGACGTACTCTTGGCGCCACATTTCCGGGACCCGGCAGCGACCGCGGTGTCCCGTCTCCAGGATCCGGCAACCGGGAGCGGTGGTGGCGCAAGCGCGCGTGGCGGGGTCACCCCCCGAGGTCCTCGTCGGTTATGCGGACCTGCTGGCCGACGTGTCCGCCACCGGCCGGCTGCTGCGCCGCCCCGAGCTGGACGCGCTGCGCGAGCTGGGCGAGCAGGCCGCCGAGTCAGGACGCAGCCTGCGCGAGCTGGTCGCGGCACACCTCGCCGAGACCCGCCGCACCTGGGCCACCCTGCCCGGCGTGGCCAGGGCCACGAGCGCCACCGAGCGGGCCCGCAGCGGCGACGCGGTGCTGGCCGCGGTCGAGGCGGCCGTCAGCGCGCTCGGCGAGGGCCACGAGCGCGCCCAGCGGCTCGCGGTCCGGCAGGAGGAGGCCGAGCGCCGTGAGTTCGTCGACGACCTCCTCTACGGCCGCAGCGACCTCGGCCGGCTCGCCGAGCGCGCGGAGCGCTTCGGGCTGCGGCTGGCCCGCGCCCACGCCGTCGCGGTCGCCGCCGGCGAGGAGCCCTTCGCCGACGTCCACCCCCTGGTGCGGCGTATCGAGCGGGAACTGCTGGGCCGCTTCGTCGAGCGTGACGTGCTGCTGACCACCAAGGAGGGCCAGCTCGTCTGCGTCGCCGGCAGCAGTCAGCGCGCGCTGCTCGACGCCTTCGCCAAGGTGGCCCTGGAGCCGGGCAGCGGCTACGCCGGCGCCACCCGCGTCGCCATGGGCCGCGAGCACACGGGCCCCGGCGGGGTCGTACGCAGCTACGAGGAGGCGCTCGGCGCGCTCGACATGGCCGCCGCGCTCGGCCTCGCGCAGCCCGTGCTGCAGGCCGCCGAGCTGCTGGTCTTCCCCGTGCTGCTGCGCGACCGGGCGGCGATGGCCGATCTGGTACGGACCGTCCTCGGGCCGCTGACGCAGGCCCGCGGCGGCGCCGAGCCGCTGCTCGCCACGCTGCAGACGTGCGCGGACGCCGGCTACGTCAACGCCGAGGCGGCCCGGCGGCTGGGCGTGAGCGTGCGGACGCTGTCGTACCGGCTGGACCGGATACGTACCCTGACCGGCTACGACGTGGGCGACTCCCTGCACCGCTACACCCTGGAGACGGCCGCCATGGGTGCCCGTCTCCTCGGCTGGCCGGACCAGCCGATCTAGCCACGCGCCACCGCGAGCGCGCCGCCCTCCCACCAGGCCACCCTTCCCACCAGGCCCCGCCGCCGCTCCGCACCCCTCCGTACCTGCCCGCCCCCCACCCGTACGCGCCGCGTCCGGAACCGCACGCACCCGGCTTGCGTTCTCCCCCGTAGGTGGCCCACTCTTCTCCCTGCCGCCTGTCCCAGATGTCTGGAGTCCCGAACCCATGAACACGCTCGCGCTCGGACCGGGATGGCTGGATCCCGACTTCCTGATCGACAAGTTCGGCGTGCTCGGCGTGCTTGCGATCGTCTTCGCCGAGTCCGGGCTCCTCATCGGGTTCTTCCTGCCGGGCGACTCGCTGCTGTTCACCACCGGCCTGCTGATCACCTCGGACGTGCTCGACTTCCCGCTGTGGCTGATGTGCGTGCTCATCGCCCTCGCGGCCATCGTCGGCGACCAGGTCGGCTACCTCTTCGGCCGCAAGGTCGGCCCCTCCCTCTTCAACCGCCCGGACTCCAGACTCTTCAAACAGGAGAACGTGCAGAAGGCGCACGAATTCTTCGAAAAGCACGGCCCGAAGTCGCTGGTGCTCGCACGCTTCGTGCCCATCGTGCGCACCTTCACCCCGATCATCGCCGGCGTCAGCCGGATGAACTACCGGCAGTTCGTCGTCTTCAACGTCATCGGCGGCATCCTCTGGGGCGTCGGCGTCACCCTTCTGGGCGCCGCCCTGGGCCAGATCGACTTCGTGCACCAGAACATCGAGGCCATCCTCATCGGCATCGTGCTGCTGTCGGTGCTGCCGATCGTCATCGAGTTCCTGCGCGCCCGCAGCCGCGCCAAGAAGGCGCCCCCGGCGGCCCCTTCCGCGGACGAGCCGGAGGGCCACCCGGAGGCCCCCGCGACCGACGGCGGCGACGGCGGTCCGCAGCGCGGGCGGCACGCCCGGCGTTAGGGTCGCGTCAAAACATCGGCGTCGTCCTGGACAAAGCGCACTTCGCTGCACAGAGCGGTATTTCGGATCACTTACGATCGCCCCGTGCCCAAGCTGACCGAACTGCCGAAGCGCATACTGATCGGCCGCGCGCTTCGCAGCGACCGGCTGGGCGAGACGCTGCTCCCCAAGCGCGTCGCGCTCCCGGTCTTCGCCTCCGACCCGCTGTCCTCGGTCGCGTACGCCCCGGGCGAGGTGCTGATCGTCCTGTCGATCGCCGGCGTCGGCGCGTACACGTACAGCCCCTGGATCACCGGGGCCATCGTCGTGCTGATGGTCGTCGTCGTCGCCTCGTACCGCAAGACGGTGCACGCCTACCCCAGCGGCGGCGGCGACTACGAGGTCGCCACCACCAACCTCGGCCGCCGCGCCGGCCAGGTGGTGGCCAGCGCGCTACTCGTCGACTACGTGCTGACCGTCGCGGTGTCGGTCTCCGCGGGTGTGGAGAACCTGGGCTCGGCCTGGGGATTCGTCGCGGACAACAAGGTGCTGTGCGCGCTGATCGTCATCGGCCTGCTCACCACCATGAACCTGCGCGGCGTGAAGGAGTCGGGAACCCTCTTCGCGATCCCCACCTACGTCTTCGTCGGCAGTGTCCTCATCATGATCGCGTGGGGCGCCTTCCGCGCCCTCGCCCTCGACGACACGATGCGCGCCCCCACCGCCGACCTGGAGGTCCACAGCGAGCACGCGGGCGGCCTCGCCGGCTTCGCGCTGGTCTTCCTGCTGCTACGGGCCTTCTCCTCCGGCTGCGCCGCGCTGACCGGCGTCGAGGCGATCAGCAACGGCGTGCCCGCCTTCCGCAAGCCCAAGAGCCGCAACGCGGCGACGACGCTGTCGATGATGGGGCTGCTGGCGATCGTCATGTTCGTCGGCATCATCATCCTCGCGCTCCACACCGACGTGCGGATGGCAGAGCGGCCCGCCGAGGACCTGCTGCGGAACGGCGAGGCGGTCGGCTCCGACTTCATCCAGAACCCGGTGATCGCGCAGGTCGGCGCGGCGGTCTTCGGCGACGGCTCGCTGCCGTTCGTCATCCTGGCGGCGGCCACGGCGCTCGTGCTGTTCCTGGCCGCCAACACCGCGTACAACGGCTTCCCCGTGCTCGGCTCGATCCTCGCCCACGACCGCTTCCTGCCGCGCCAGTTGCACACCCGCGGCGACCGGCTGGCGTTCAGCAACGGCATCCTCTTCGTCGCCCTGCTCGCCGGCGCCCTCGTCTACGCGTTCAGGGCCGACTCCACCCGGCTGATCCAGCTCTACATCGTCGGCGTCTTCGTCTCCTTCACCTTCAGCCAGACCGGCATGGTGCGGCACTGGAACCGCGCGCTGACGACCGAGCACCGGCCCGACGCGCGCCGCCGCATCCTGCGGTCGCGGGCGATGAACGGCTTCGGCGCGGTGTTCTGCGCGCTGGTGCTGGTGGTCGTGCTGGTCACCAAGTTCAGCCACGGCGCGTGGATCGCGCTGGCCGGCATGCTCTTCTTCTACCTGGTGATGGCGGCCATCCGCCGCCACTACGACCGGGTCGCGCAGGAGGTCGCCGTCGCCGAGGGCGAAGAGGACGACGCGATGCCGCGCCCCGGGCACGTGCACTCCATCGTGCTCGTCTCCCAGTTGCACCGCCCGACGATGCGCGCACTGGCGTACGCGAAGCTCGTACGTTCCGACAAGCTGGAGGCGCTGACCATCGGGGTCGACGCCGAGGAGACGAGGAAGCTCCAGCAGCAGTGGGTGGACAGCGAGCTGGACGTGCCGCTGACCGTCATCGAGTCGCCGTACCGCGAGATCACCAGGCCGCTGATCGAGTACGTCAAGCGGCTGCGCCAGGAGAAGCCGGACACAGTGATCAGCGTCTACATCCCGGAGTACGTCGTCGGGCACTGGTACGAGCACCTGCTGCATAACCAGAGCGCGCTGCGGCTGAAGGCGCGGCTGCTGTTCACGCCGGGCGTGATGGTGACGTCGGTGCCGTACCAGCTCGGCTCCAGCGAGCGTGCCAAGCGGCGGGCGCGGCGCAGCGCGGAGTGGCAGGCGCCCGGTGCGGTACGGGGTCCGGCGCCGGCGGGGGCGCGGAAGCGGCGGGAGCCGGCGGGGCGGGAGCCTTCGGGCCGGGAGCCGGGGCGGTAGCGTCCGCGGGTCCGCCTCAGGGGCCGTAGGTGTGCTTCCAGCGGCGGCGGTGCCTTCGGTCGCCCTGGCCGGCGCCGTTGACGCGGCCGAGGGCTTCGAGGGTGGCCCCGTTGTTCCAGGTGCCCAGGTAGTCGCGGTGGACGGCGATCAGGCCGTTCTGCTGCGCGTACGCAAGCGACGGCCCGCTGAAGCCGGCGGTGGTGACGAAGACGGCGACGTCGGCGCGGGTGTGGGTCCTGGCGCCGAGCAGGTCGCGCATGTCGCGTTCGGCGATCCGGCGGCTGGGCGCGTACCGCTTGCACTGCGTGATGAGCAGCCGGCCGTCGGGGAGGCGGGCCATGACGTCGACGCCGTGGTCGCCGGACCGGCCGACGCGGCGTACGTCGGTGCAGCCGTCCCGGCGGAGCAGGTGTGCGACGTGCTCTTCGAACTCCTCGCCGGACATGGCGTCGATCTCGGGGAGGGTACGGCGGCCGGCGCTGATCCGGTCGTGGGCGCGCCACTGGCGGTCGCCGCGCCGGAGTACGCGGTCGGTGCGCCGGAGCCAGAAGGCCGTTGCCGCGAGCGTCGTGGCGGCGAGGGCGCCGAGGACGTACGGCCAGAGCGTGGACCAGTACAGGACGAGCAACGCCGGCAGGAGCACGCCGCCGGATAAGGCGGCCTTGAGGCGGGCCGCGTGCCGCCGCCGTGCGGCCGTGCGCCGTGGTCGTCGTGCCGCCATCGCCCGCCCCCAGATCGGTTGTCGGTGCTGTGACGTAGTGTGAGGAACGCGGCACCGGTCGTGAAGGGCGCGACTCGGCCAGTCCCGGACGGCTGCCGTTCGTCCGCTTCGGGTACGGGCCGTCCGGTCGTGCTCGGAGGGGCCGGAGCTGCCGTCCCGCCGTCCCGCCGTGCTCAGAAGCCGCCGAAGCCGCCGTCCCCGAGCCCCCCGCCGCCGAAGCCCCCGTCTCCGAAGCCTCCGCCGCCGAAGTGGCCCCCGCCGAAGCCGCCGTCGAAGTCGCCGGGGTCGAAGTCGGCGCCGGTGTGGTCCCCGCCCGCGTAGCCGCCCTCGCCCATGCCGTCCGCCGTCGCCCAGCCGCCCGCGGCGTACACCGCCTGCCCCAGCATCGTGCCCACCAGCAGCCCCGGGAGGAGGCCGCCGCCGAAGTAGCCGCCCGCCCAGGGGGCGTACGCCGGGCCTGCGTTCCAGTACGGCTGCGGGCCGCGGGCGGTGTCGACCGTGCGGATCATCGGCTCCTCGCCGGCGGCCAGCAGGTTCGCGTCCGCGGTGCACGCCGGTACGGTGCGCGAGGCGGAGCCCGGCGGTGTCCACTCCACGTCGGCGGTCGAGGGGCCGTGACGGGGGTCGAAGAAGCACGGGGGGCGGCGCTCGGGGAGGGCGGCGCCGGTGCGGCGGGCCTCCAGGGTCGTCAGTGCGAACCGCCCCTCCGCAAGCGCCTCCGTCACGCCGCGTACGTCGCGGGGGCCGCCGGCCGCGTCCATCCGGGACTTGGCCTTTTCGTACGCGTCGAGCGCCTTCTGGTAGTCCGCGCGCATTGCGTCGTCCGCCACCGGGTCGGCGGGGTCGAAGGCGATACGGGTCATCTCCTCGCCGTACGCGGTGATGTCCTCGTCGACGACGGCGCGCAGCCGCGCCAGCTCGGCCCTGGCCCGCTCCGCGTCCCGCAGCCTGGCCCGCTGCCGGACGAACAGGACGCCGCCGACGACCAGCAGGAGCACGACGCCGACCGTGAGGGCCCCGGTACCGCCGATGCCGGTGCTGTCGCCCCAGCCGGAGGGCGCGCTGCCGCCGGCCTGCCCGGCGGCGTCGTCGGCGAAGGTGACGAGCTGGTCGGTGGCGTCGCCGGGGTGGGCGCCGACGGCGGCGCGGCGGAGGTTGTCGACGGCACGGGCGGACAGCACGCGGGCGTCGGCGGCGGCGCCGAAGCCGTTGCCGAGGCGGACGGCGTAGACGCCGGCGATGCCGGTACGGGAGCGGAGGTTCTGCAGCACGTCGCGGGCGGCGGCGCCCGAGTCCGCGGGGAGTACGGCGACGAAGACGGGGCTGTCCTCGTCCTTGATCCGGGCGGCGAGTGCGTTGGCCCGGTCGACGGACATCTCGCCCCGGACGTCGGGGTGGACGTAGACGGGGCGGTCGCGCAGCGCCTCGGCGGCGTCGCCTACGGGGTCCTGGGCGTGCGCGGGGGGCGCCGTGAGGAGCGCGGCGAGCAGGACGAGGAGCGGGGCCAGGAAGCGGTGCATACCTGACATTCTTCTCGCGGCGTGGGCGGGCGCCACCCGGACGCCACCCGGGTTCCGGCCGTTGCCGCGGGGGCGGTCTCGTACGGGCGGACCGGCGGACCTGGCGCCCGCCGATCGGCGGGCGCCAGGTGGGCGAACGTCGGATGGGCGGGCGTCGGATGGGCTGGGGAGCCGGTCGGTGTGACCGCGGTGTCAGAGGGGGCGCCTACCTTAGGGCGGGGTGTGCGGGGGACGTGGGATGGGGGCTGGCGGCCTTGTGATGGCGGCGGTTTTGTTCCGCCGTTACGTGCCGATCGTCACCGCGCCGTCCAGGTCGCACGCCTGGAGCCGGCCGCACATCCCGTACCGCGACTCCGCCCCCGTCCGCTGCACCGACGCCGTCCGCAGGTGGGCGCCGTCCGTGCGGAGCGCGGTCAGGTGCGCCTCCGTCGCCGCCGCGGCGGCGGCCGGACCCCGTTCCCAGCGCTCGCGCCAGTTGTCCAGGTGCGGCCGTACCAGCTCCACCGCCCGCGTGTGGAACGCCTCCAGCGGCGCCGGGTCGCCCGCCCGTGCGGCCCCGGCCAGTTCGGCGAAGCCGGCCAGCGCCAGGTCGCGGCGCGCCTGCGCGGACTTCTCCGGCTCCGCCGGGTCGAGCGCGGCGGCGCGGGCGTAGGCGGCGTCGTCGTGCAGGACGTCCGACGGGAAGGGGAAGACGGCGTCGCCGGCCTCGGGCAGTCCGGCGTTCTGCATGAGGACGAGGATGTCGAGCCGGCCGTCGGCGTTGACGAGCCGGTGGATGGTGCCGGGCGTGAACCAGACGACGGCGTCCTCGACCAGCTCGGTCTCGGCGTACCCGGAGGCGGTCAGCGTCTGCACCGCGCCGTGGCCGCCGAGGACGACGTACGCCTCGGTGCAGGCGAGGTGCAGATGCGGGGTGCCGCCGCGGAGGCCGTCGGGGGCCTGCCAGTCGTAGACGCGGAGCCGGGAGACGCTGACGCCGCCGGGAAGGGGCGGGAGTGCGGGATCGGCCATGCCACCAGCATGACGCAAGCGCTTTCTACGAACCAGCCCCCCGAACCGCCGGATCTGCCGCCCGGCCGCGCCACGCCAACGGGAGGCGGGCCCGCGGGCGCGCCGCCGGCGGGCGCTTCTGTCGGGGGCGCGGCCTACCCTTGGGCGGGTGTGCGGGGGGTATGCGGGGGATGTTCCGGATGTTCTGTGTGTGCCCGGTGCTGTGTGCACTGGGTGCACTGGGTGCACTGGGTGTGCCGGGTGTGCCGGGTGTGCCGGGTGTGCCGGGTGTGCCGGGTGTGCCGGGTGTGCCGGGTGTGCGGGGTGTCGGGAGTGGTCAGGCGGCGGGCTTTCGTGGCTACGCCGGCTGTACCAGCGTGTATCCCTCGTCCAGCAGTCGCGGCAGGTAGTACTCCAACGCCCGTACCGTCGCCCACCTGTTGCCCCCGCCGTCGTGCGCCAGCACGATCGCACCCGCGTGCGCCTTCCTGAGCACCCTGCTCTCGATGAACGCCTGGTCGCGGTGGTCCCAGTCGAGCGTGTCGATGTCCCACTGGAAGGGCTCCATCTGCAGTTGCGCGCAGATCTCCAGGCTCGGCCCGTGCCACATCCCGTACGGCGCCCGCGCCACCCGCGGCGGCGCACCCAGCTCCTTCGCCACCAGCTCGCAGGTCTGCTCCAGTTCGTCGCGCACCCGCGGCGTGCTGATCAGGTCGAGCTGCGGGTGGGTGTAGGAGTGGTTGCCGACGACGTGGCCCTCGGCGGCGATCCGGCGCAGCACGTCGCGGTTCCAGGGGATGTTCTCGCCGATGACGAAGAACGTCGCGCGCGCCCCGTGGCGGCGCAGGATCCGCAGGATCTCCGGCGTCTGCGTCGCGTGCGGGCCGTCGTCGAAGGTGAGCGCGATCTTTTTGCCGGTCTCCCGGAGCGTGGTGTGCGGTGCCGCGCGTACCCCGACCGGCCGGGTCGGTCCCGTGATACGGGCCATCCCGCCGGACGTCGTCATCGGTGCGGTGCCGGCGCGGGCGCCGGCCGGGCGCAGCCCGTACGAGGCCCGGCTGAGCGGCTTGCCGTCCGCCAGTCCCGTCCGGGCGGCCGCCGTCCCCGACCTGGGGGCGTGCGCGTCGGGGGCGAGGGCGAGCTGGTACGCGCCGAGCAGGCCCAGGCAGAGCGCGGTGCGCCGGGGGACCCCCGCGTGGGGTATTTGTCATATTTCATGACCAACTGGTCTCACAAGGCGGAGCCAGAGCCGGTCAGCGACACGGGGCGCCGCGGCGAAGCACCGGATCGGGCCCCGGCGAGTGGCGGGGAGACCCGGAACGCGGTAGCAACGGGGGCGTCTTGTGCGTCTCGTCCCGCCGCGCGGGCCGCCCGCGCGAACGTCGTACGGCGATGGTCTACGGGCCACGACCCGGCCGCTGACGGCGGGCCGCCGGAGCGGACACGGCCCGCCCACTACGCCGAATGGCCCAGGTCGGGCCCCTTCCACAGCGTGCCGGGGCCCGGACCGGGCTTCACTGGAAGCGTTGACAACGGCGCCGGAGCCGGGAGCGCGGCCGTCACGAGGGCCCGCCGGACCGTCCCCGCGCCGAACGCGAGCTGAGGAGAGACGCCGTGCGGGCGACGTTCACGCTGGGGCGCATCGCCGGGATCCGGATCGGGGTCCACTGGAGCGTAGTCCTGATCTTCGGCATCATCCTGGTCGGCCTCGCGCAGGGCCAGCTCCCGGACTCCGATCCGGGCCGTCCCCGGGCGCTGTACTGGGCTGCGGGCCTGGTGGCCGCCGTGGTCTTCTTCGGCTCCCTCCTCGCCCACGAGCTGGCGCACGCCGTCGTCGCGCGGCGCAACGGCGTCGACGCTGACGACATCGTGCTCTGGCTGCTGGGCGGCGTGGCCCGGCTGAAGTCGGAGGCGTCGAGCCCGGGGGCGGAACTGCGGATCGCGGGGATCGGCCCCCTGGTCAGCCTGGTGCTGGGCGGAATCTTCGCGCTGGCCACCTGGCTCCTCCACCACGCATCCGCGCCGGAGCTCGTGGTGCAGGTGATGGGCTGGCTGGCGGGCATCAACCTGCTGCTCGCCGTCTTCAACTCCCTGCCCGCCGCGCCGCTGGACGGCGGGCGGCTGCTGCGCGCGCTGCTGTGGTGGCGTACGGGAGACCGGCTGCGGGCGACCGCGGGGGCCACCGCGGCGGGCCGTGCGCTGGGCTGGCTGCTCATCGTGCTGGGGTTCGTGTGGTTCCTGAGGGGCGGCGGGTTCAGCGGCCTCTGGCTGGCGCTGATCGGCTGGTTCCTCATCGGGGCGGCCACCGCCGAGAGCCGGCAGGCGCAGTTGCGGGGCGTGCTCTCCGGTGTCCCCGTACGGAACGCCATGACGGCGGATCCGGTCGTCGTGGCGGCGACCCTGGACGTCGCGCACCTGCTGGACGACCCGATGTACCGGCACTCGGCGTTCCCGGTCCTCGGCAGGGACGGGGAGCCGGTCGGCCTGGTGACGCTGCGCGGCGCCAGGCACGTGCGGCCCGACCACGGCGGGACGGTGTCCGTGGGCGAGGTGATGGTGCCGCTGGCGCAGCTCATCGTCGTAGGGCCGGACGACTCCCTGGCCGATCTGCTGCCCCGCATGTCGCCGGGGCCCGAGCACCGCGTCCTGGTCACCGAGGAGGGCAGGCTTGTCGGGATCCTGTCGCTGTCCGACATCAGCCGGACGGTCAGGTACCTGGCCGAGACCACCCCCCGCGCGAGACAGGGCCCCTGACCGCGGGCCGCCGACTCCTCGTACGCCACGACCGTGCACGCCATGGCCGTGTACGCCATGGCCGTGTACGCCACGACCGTGTACGCCATGGCCGTGCGGGGCCCTGCGGTGGTGTCGCTCACAGTTCGCCGGCCGCGGGACCGGTGCGGCGCGGCGGCGCGGTTACCCTGGCGTCGCTCCCGTACCCCCTGACCGCAGGCGAGGCCGCACGTGTTCCGGACGATGCTGAAGTCCAAGATCCACCGCGCCACCGTGACCCAGGCCGACCTGCACTACGTCGGGTCCCTCACCGTCGACGAGGACCTCATGGAGGCCGCGGACCTGCTGGCCGGCGAGCAGGTCGACGTCGTGGACATCGACAACGGCGCCCGGCTCACCACCTACGTCATCCCCGGCCCCCGCGGCAGCGGCGTGATCGGCATCAACGGCGCGGCGGCCCGGCTGGTCAGCCCCGGCGACCTGGTGATCGTCATCAGCTACGCGACGGTGGCAGACGCGGAGGCGAAGGCGATGCTGCCGCGGATCGTCTTCGTGGACGGCGACAACCGCCCCGTCCGGCACGGCTCGGACCCGGCCGAGGCGCTGCCCGGTACGGCAACGGTGCGGGGCGACTCCGTGGCCGGCGACTGAGCGGAAGTCACCGGCGGGGTCGCCCCGCACCGTGTCGGGCACAGCGGGCGGCGCCGAGGCCGCCCGCCGTTGTGCGCGTGGCCTCAGGAACGGCCCGCCTCGATGTCCAGCGTGATCTTGATCTTGTCGCTCACCGCGGCGCCGGCCGCGCCGCCGGTCACGCCGTAGTCGGAGCGGCTGATCTCCGTGCTCGCGGAGAACCCGACGACCATGCTGCCCTCCTGCTGGCCCGGTGCGAAGCCGCCGACCTCGGTCTCCAGGGTCACGGGGCGGGTCACGCCGCGCAGGGACAGGTCGCCGTCGATCAGGTAGACGCCGTCCTTCTCGCGGATCCCGGTGGACTTGAAGGTCATCTCGGGGTACGTCTCCACGTCCAGGAAGTCCGCCGTGCGTACGTGGTCGTCGCGCATGTCGTTCCGCGTGTTGACCGAGGTGGTCTGGATGACCGCGTTGACCTCGGACTGCAGCGGGTCCTCGTGGGTCACGATGGTGCCCTCGACATGGTCGAACGTGCCGCGGACCCGCGTGACGCCCAGGTGCCGGACGACGAAGGAGACGTCGGAGTGCACCGGGTCGATCGTCCAGGTGCCGGTCTCGTAAGCGGGAATCCGGTCGGCGTGAGTAGTCATGGGGAATGCCTCTTCCGTAGCGGTGCCCACCACTGGGCAAGTGGTTGAACTTTCACCCAAAACTCTAGCACTCTCTGGTTGAGGACTCAACTATAGGTATGCTGGACACATGAACGACGTACGCTGGCTCACCGAGGACGAACAGCGGATATGGCGCCTCTTCATGGACGCGGTCCGTGACTTCAACGCGCATCTGGACCGCCAGTTGCGGCGCGATTCCGGGATGCCCGTGGCGTACTACGAGATCCTGGTGCACCTCTCCGAGGCCCCCGGGCGCAGCCTGCGCATGAGCCAGCTCGCCGAGCTGTGCCGCTCCTCGCGCAGCCGGCTGTCGCATGCGGTGGCGGCCTTGGAGAAGGCGGGGTACGTCTCCCGCTGCACCACCGACGCCGACCGCCGCGGATCCGTGGCGCAGCTCACCGACGCCGGATTCGGCGTGCTGGAGGCGGCGGCTCCGGCGCACGTGACGGAGGTGCGCAAGCACCTCTTCGACGTGCTCACGCCCGAGCAGCAGCAGAAGCTCGGCGAGATCAGCGGCGCGGTGAAGGAGGGGCTGCGGCCGATCTGCGCGCAGGCGCGGGCCGAGGACGGAGAGGACGCGGAGGATCAGGCGGAGGGCGTCGGTGAGGCCACCGCGGGCGACGCCGCGGACAAGGCGCGGGAAGCCGTCACGGAAGCCTGACGCCCGCCGGTACGTCCCGCCCGCCGCGGTGCAGGCCGCCGCGCGGGTGCCCGCCCCGCCGCCGGGGACCATGTCCACCGGAGCGGAGCGGGCAGGGTGCGTACGCCTTACTCGGAGAGCGTCCACACCGCGTGCGCGAGCGCGTCGCTGTTCCGGTTCAGTGCCGTGTCGTTCACGTTCGACGTGGTGTCGCACGAGGAGTGGTAGCACCGGTCGAATGCCTGGCCGGCCGTGCCGCCCCACTTCGCCGCCTGCGCCGCCGACTTCGTCCGGCTCGCGCCCGTGAACAGCCCGCCGACCGGCACGCCCGCGCTCTTGAACGCCGCGTGGTCGGACCGGCCGTCACCCTCGGTCTCGATCTCGGTGGGGACGCCGAGGCCGGCGTAGTAGTCCTTGAAGACCTTCTCGATCTGCGGGTCGTCGTCGTAGACGAAGTACCCGGGGTTGGGCGAGCCGATCATGTCGAAGTTCAGGTAGCCGGAGAGCGCGGCGCGGTCGGCGGCCGGCAGGTTGCTGACGTAGTACCGCGAGCCGACCAGACCCAGTTCCTCCGCGCCCCACCAGGCGAAGCGCAGGTGCTCGCGCGGCTGGTAGCCGGACCGGGCGACGGCCAGCGCGGTCTCCAGAACGGCGGCGGAGCCGGTGCCGTTGTCGTTGATGCCGGCTCCCGAGGAGACCGAGTCGAGGTGCGCGCCGGCCATGAGGACCTGGTTCGCGTCGCCGCCCGGCCAGTCGGCGATGAGGTTGTAGCCGGTGCCGCCGCCGGCGCTGAACTGCTGGATCCTGGTGGTGAATCCGGCGGCGTCCAGCTTGCCCTTCACGTAGTCGAGCGAGGCCCGGTAGCCGGGGCGGCCGTGGGCGCGGTTGCCGCCGTTGGCGGCGGCGATGGACTGGAACTGCGACAGGTGCGCCTTGACGTTCGCGACGGGTATGTCCGGCGCCTGCTCGGGCGCGACGCGCGCCGCGGGGGCGGCGGTTGCGCTGCCGGACGCGGGCTGCGCCGCGGGTTCGGCGGCGACCGCGACCGGCACGAGCAGCGCGGTCAGCAGCCCGCCGGCGAGGAGCGCGGCGGCCGGCCGCGACCTGAGGCGTGCACGACGGAGGGGCATGGGTGCTCCCAACGGTGGGGGATTGTCGTGCACATGAGGCTGGCGGAGCTGTTGAGGCCGCGTCAAGAACCCATTCGGTCGCGCAAAACCGGTTATCGGACAGGTGGTGTACGCGGCCACC
Organism: Streptomyces sp. CMB-StM0423; assembly: GCF_002847285.1. Classification (NCBI taxonomy): domain Bacteria; kingdom Bacillati; phylum Actinomycetota; class Actinomycetes; order Kitasatosporales; family Streptomycetaceae; genus Streptomyces; species Streptomyces sp. CMB-StM0423. The sequence continues at coordinate 5,628,995 of NZ_CP025407.1, forward strand.
CGCCGTCGTACGCAGTCGCGCCCGGTCCCGCACCCGCTCCCGCGCCCGTCGTACGCCGCCGGGCCGGCCCCCGCGCCGCCGCCCGCCCCGGTTCGTACGACCCCGCCGACCGTCCTGACCGGCGCCGGGCCCCCGTCCCCGTATCGTCTCTGGCTATGAACATCATGGGAGTCGACATCGGCGGCTCGGGCATCAAGGGCGCCCCGGCCGACCTGGACACGGGCACCCTCGCGGAGGAGCGGCACAAGGTGCTCACCCCGCACCCCTCGCCCCCCGACGCCGTCGCCGACGGCGTCGCCGCGGTCGTCGAGTACTTCGCCGGGCACGAGGGCCCGGTCGGCGTCACCTTCCCCGGAGTCGTCACCGACGGCGTCGTGCGCACCGCCGCCAACGTCGACAAGAGCTGGGTCGGCGTCGACGCCGCCGCCCTCCTCGGCAACCGCCTCGGCCGCCCCGTCCACATCGTCAACGACGCCGACGCCGCCGGGATCGCCGAACTGACCTTCGGCGCCGCCCGCGGCCGTACCGGCACCGTCATCGTGCTGACCTTCGGCACCGGCATCGGCAGCGCCGTCTTCACCGGCGGCCGGCTCGTCCCCAACACCGAGCTGGGCCACCTGGAACTGCACGGCCACGAGGCGGAGAAGCGCGCCTCCGCCAAGGAGCGCGAGGACAAGGACCTGAGCTGGAAGCACTGGGCCCACCGGGTGCAGCGCTATCTCGCCCATCTGGAGATGCTCTTCACGCCCGAACTGTTCGTCATCGGCGGCGGCGTGAGCCGCAAGGCGGACAAGTTCCTCGACGACATCACCGGCATCCGCGCCGACGTCGTCCCCGCCGAACTGCAGAACAACGCGGGCATCGTCGGCGCCGCGATGGCCGCCGCCGCAGCCGCGCGCTGACGCCGCCGGTCCCTGGCGCTCCGGCCGCTCTCCCCTATGGTGAGTGGGTTCTGCACACGGAGCGTAGGAAGAAGGTGACCGCACGTGCTCGACGAACGGGTGGAGACGCCCGCGGACGGCGGCCCACCGGGGCGCTCACCGCGTACAGACGCGGTGGTCTTCGGCGTCGCCGCCGCGCTGACGCTGGCGTTCGTGATCTGGGGCGCGGTGGCGACGGACTCCCTGGAGGACGTCTCCACGTCCCTGCTCAACGACACGATGCACTACGGCGGATGGGCCTTCGTGCTCGCCGCCTCCGGCTTCGTGATCTTCGCGCTGTGGCTGGCCTTCAGCCGCTACGGCCGCATCACCCTCGGCCGGGAGGGCGAGCCGCCGGAGTTCCGCACGGTGTCGTGGGTCGCGATGATGTTCAGCGCCGGCATGGGCATCGGCCTGATGTTCTACGGCGTGAACGAGCCCCTGGCGCACTTCGCCACCCCGCCGCCCGACACCGTCTCCGCCAGCGCCGGTGCCCCCTCGCGGATGGAGGTCGCGATGGCGACCACCCTCTTCCACTGGACGCTGCACCCCTGGGCCATCTACGCCGCCGTCGGCCTCGCCATGGCGTACAGCGTCTTCCGCCGCAACCGCCGGCAGACCATCAGCGCCGTCTTCACCCCGCTCATCGGCCCGCGGCACGCCAACGGCGGCGTCGGCAAGGTCATCGACATCCTCGCCATCTTCGCCACCCTCTTCGGCTCCGCCGCCTCGCTCGGGCTCGGCGCGCTGCAGATCGGCAGCGGTGTCAAGGAAGTCGGCTGGACGTCCGAGGAAGTCGGCGAGGGGCTGCTGATCCTCGTGATCGGCGTGCTCACCGCCGCGTTCGTCGCCTCCGCGGTCTCCGGCATCGAGCGGGGCATCCAGTGGCTGTCGAACATCAACATGGTGCTCGCCGCCGTGCTCGCCGTGTTCGTCTTCATCGCGGGACCGACGATCCTGATCCTCGACCTCATCCCGACCTCGATCGGGTCGTTCTTCGCCGAACTGCCGCAGATGATGGCGCGTACGGAGGCCAGCGGCGGCTCGGACGTCGCCGGCTGGCTTTCCGGCTGGACGGTCTTCTACTGGGCGTGGTGGATCTCGTGGACGCCGTTCGTCGGCATGTTCATCGCGCGCATCAGCCGGGGGCGCACCATCAGGCAGTTCGTCGGCGGCGTGATCCTCGTGCCCAGCGTGGTCAGCCTCCTGTGGTTCTGCATCCTCGGCGGCACGGCGATGCAGCAGGAGGCCCACGGGGCTGCTATCACCGAGGAGTCGACGCAGGAGGGGCAGTTGTTCGCGGTGCTGAACGCGTACCCGATCGCCGGTGTCACGACGCTGCTGGTGATGGTCCTCGTCGGCATCTTCTTCGTCTCCGGCGCGGATGCCGCGTCGATCGTGATGGGCGCGCTGTCGCAGAAGGGGACGCTGGAGCCGACGCGCATGGTGATCGTGGTCTGGGGCGTGCTGACCGGCGCGGTCGCCGCCGTCATGCTGCTGGTCGGGGGCGGCGGGGACGCCGCGCTGACCGGGCTGAAGAACCTCACGATCCTCGTCGCGGTGCCGTTCACGCTGGTGATGATCATGCTGTGCGTGGCGCTGATGCGCGACCTGCGGCACGACGAGCTGATCCTCATCGGCGAGGAGGGCGAGCAGGCGATCGAAACGGCGGTACGGGCCGGACACCAGCACTACGACGGGGAGTTCGAGCTGCAGATCCGCGGGCTCGCGAGGCGGCTGCGGGGCGGCCGGGGCACGGGGCGGGACCGCGGCGACGGCGAAGGCGACGGCGGGGACGGGGGCCCGGCGCCGGGCCCGGAGGACGGTCGGCCCGCGGACTGAGCAACGGGGCCCGGGGCCCGGCGCGTACGAGCCGGAAGCCCGGCCCGTACGCGCCGCAATTCCCGGCAGGGGTCAACCGACCGGTGGACCCCCGGTTCCACCGGTCGCGGCTGTCGGGGACAGGGGCGCGATCGCGAGCATTTCCGGTATGAGAAATCTCCCCGTTCGCACAGCCCGCTGGAGCGCCCGGCACCCGTGGCGCGCGATCGCCGGCTGGTTCGTCTTCGTCGCACTCTGCCTCGGCGCCGGCATCGCCGTCGGCAGCAACCCCGCCACCACCGAGGACTTCTGGGTCGGCGAGGCCGGCCGCGCCGAGCAGATGGCGACCGAGGGCGACCTCCAGCGGAAGCCCACGGAACACGTCCTCATCCGCGCCGAATCCGGCCGCTCCCTCGACCTAGCCGCCGCCCGCGCGGCGGCCCGCGACGTCACCGACCGGATGGAGCGGCTGCCGGAAGTGGCGTCCGTCGCCGCGCCCGTACGCTCCGCGGACGGTGACGCGCTGCGGGTGCCGGTCGTGCTGAAGGGCGCCGAGCTGGACGGCAAGAACAACGTCGGGCCGCTGCTGGAGCAGACGGAAGAGGTGGCCGCGGCCCACCCCGGCGTCGTCGTCGAGGAGACCGGCTCGCCCGCGATCAGCCAGGGCGTCAACGACCAGCGGGGCGAGGACCTGGCGCTCTCCGAGCGCATCGCACTGCCCGTCACGCTCGTCACGCTGCTCGTCGTCTTCGGGTCCGTCGTCATGGCCGGCGTGCCGCTGCTGCTGGCACTCACGTCGATCGCCGCGGCGCTCGGTCTGTCCATGGTGGCTTCCCACCTGCTGCCCGACCCCGGCGTCGGCACCAACATGATCCTGCTCATCGGCCTCGCGGTCGGCGTCGACTACACCCTCTTCTACCTCAAGCGCGAGCGCGAGGAGCGCGCCCGCGCGGGCGGGCGGCTGTCGTCCGCCGCCCTCGTCGAACTGGCGGCGGCGACCGCGGGGCGGGCCATCGTCGTCTCGGGCCTCGCCGTCATCGTCTCCACCGCCACCCTCTATCTCGCCACCGACGTCATCTTCTCCTCCCTCGCCACCGGCACCATCCTCGTCGTGGCCGTCGCCGTCGCCAGCTCCCTGACGGCGCTGCCCGCGCTGCTCGTGACCCTCGGCCGCCGCACCGAACGGAAGGCCGCACGCCGGGCCGAAGCCCGCGCCGCCCGCCGTCCGCGGCGGGACCGCCCCGAGCACGGACGGATCCTCGCCGTCCTGCTGCGGCCCGCGCGCCGCCGCCCCGCCGCCACCCTGGCCGTCTCCGTGCTGGCCATGCTCGCCCTCGCCGTGCCCGCGCTCGGCATGAAGCTCGTGGACCCCGGCAAGGACACCTTCTCCCGCGACATCCCGGCCATGCAGACGTACGACCGGCTGACCGCCGCCTTCCCCGAGTTGAAGGTGCAGCACGAGGTCGTCGCCCAGGCCGCCGCGGAGCGCGCCCCCGAGGTACGGCGGGCGCTGGCCGGGCTGGGCCGGCAGGTGTCGGCGGACCCGCTGTTCGTCCGGGACGCCGGGCCTGCGGTACGCACTTCACCGGACGGCCGGACCAGCGTGCTCGTGCTCTCCGTACCCCACTTCGCCAACTCCCAGCCCGCGAAGGACTCCCTGACGCACCTGCGCGAGGACCACCTGCCCGCCACCGTCGGGCAACTGGCCGGTGTCGAGACCGCCGTCAGCGGCGACGTCGCCCGCGGCGTCGACTACGTCGAGCACGAGCGCGGCAAGCTGCCCCTGGTCGTCGGCGCCCTGCTGCTGGTCACCTTCGTGCTGACGCTGATCGCGTTCCGCTCGGTGGTCATCGGGCTGCTCGGCGTCGTGCTGAACCTGCTCTCCGCCGCCGCCGCGCTCGGCGCGCTCGTCCTCGTCTTCCAGGGCACGTGGGCCGAAGGGCTGCTCGACTTCGACTCGATGGGCGCGATCGCCTCCCGGGTGCCGCTGTTCCTCTTCGTGATCCTCTTCGGTCTCTCGATGGACTACCAGGTGTTCGTGGTCAGCCGGATCAAGGAGGCCAGGGACGCGGGGATGCCGGCGCGGGAAGCGGTGATCGCAGGCATCAGCGCGTCGGCGAAGGTCGTGACCAGCGCGGCGGTCGTCATGGTCACCGTGTTCTCCGGGTTCGTCGCACTGCATCTGACCGAGATGAAGCAGATGGGCTTCTGCCTGGCACTCGCCGTGCTGCTCGACGCGGTGGTGATCCGGCTGATGGTGCTGCCCGCGGCCCTGCTGCTCCTCGGCGAACGGGCCTGGCGCCCGGTGCGGCGCCTGCCCGCCCCGCCCGAGCCGGTGGCCCCCGCGTTCGAGAACGTACGCTGACCAGCATGCTCCCTCGGCCACGGCGCGGCGACCCCCTCTGGATCTGGCTGCTCCACGGCTGGGACGTCTTCTCCTGGGCGATCATCGGTCTGCTGACCCTGACCACCCTCCTGGGAGACGTCCCGGCCGGCGACCGGTACGGGTCGCTCGCGCTCCTGGCCGTGCTCGCCCTCGGCTACGCAGCCGTACGCCGGGGGCATGGAAACACCGTGCGGCTCGCGTCCGGCTACCTGGTCGTGCTGATCGTCGTGGTGGGGCTGCTGTCGTGGCTCCGCGACGGTTTCGGCGTGCTGTACACCGTGACGCTGTCGCAGTTCGTGATCTTCGCGAACACCCCGCGGTCCGCCATCGTCCACAGTGGCCTCGGCGCCCTCGCGATCACCCTCGGCGGCTCCCTGCGCCAGGGCTGGAGCGTCGACAGCCTCGCCACCAACGCCACCTCGTCCGTCGCCGTCTACGCGGTCGGCGTCGTGATGGCGCTGGTGACCCCCCGGGCGGTGGCGGCACGCGACGAGCGCGTCCGGCTGCGCAGCCGGCTGGCCGATGCCGAGGAGCAGTTGACCGAGGCACAGAAGCGGCAGGGCGCCGCCGAGGAGCGGGAGCGCATCGCACGGGAGATCCACGACACCCTCGCGCAGGGCTTCGCGTCGATCGTCGTACTCGCCGAGGCGGCGCGCGCCGGGCTGGCCGCCGAGCCCGAGAAGAGCGCGCAGCAGTTGCAGTCCATCGAACGCACCGCCCGGGAGAACCTCGCCGAGGCCCGCGTCCTCGTCGGTGCCGCCCCGCGCAGCGGTGTCGCCGCCGGTTCCGTCGCCACCACGCTGCGCCGCACGCTGGACCGCTTCGCGGAGGACACCGGGCTCGCGGTCGAGGCCGAACTGCCGGACGTGCACTGCGACCAGCCGACCCGGATCGCGCTGCTGCGCTGCACACAGGAGTCGCTGGCCAACGTGCGCAAGCACGCGGAGGCGTCGACGGTCGGGGTGGTGCTGGCGGCGGGTCCCGAGGGCGTCGAGCTGGAGATCACCGATGACGGGAAGGGCTTCGTGCCGGGAACGGTGGGGCGGGGCGCCGCCGGCGGGCGGGAGGGCACCGTGCCGGACGGTGCCGTGCCGGACGGGGGCTTCGGTCTCGACGGGATGCGCCGGCGGCTGGCCGAGTTCGGCGGCGAGCTGAGCGTGACGAGTTCGCCCGGTGACGGTACCCGCATACTCATCACCGTGCCCGCGGCCGGGCCGACCGCGGACGGCACCCTCCCGGACGGGGCTCCCGCCGGGACTTCCACGGACGGAACGTGCACGACCGGAATCGCCACGGACGGACAGGTCTGAATGACGAAGAAACCCACGCCCGCCACCCCGCTCCGCGTCATACTCGCCGACGACCACACCGTGATGCGCACCGGTCTCGTCGCGCTGCTCGCCGCCGAGCCCAGCATCGAGGTCGTCGGCGAGGCCGGCGACGGCCGCGAGGCCGTCGCCCTCGTCGCCCGCCTCGACCCGGACGTCGCCCTGCTCGACCTGCGGATGCCGCGGCTCGACGGCGTCGGCGCCACCGCCGCGATCGTCGCGGCAGCGGCGCGTACCCGGGTACTGATCCTCACCACGTACGACACGGACAGCGAGATCGAGCGCGCGGTCGAGGCCGGTGCCACCGGCTATCTGCTGAAGGACGCCACCCGCGCCCAGTTGGTCGACGCCATCCACGCCGCCTCCCGCGGGGAGACGGTCCTCGCGCCCCGCGTGGCCCAGCGCCTGGTCGCGAAGATGCGCAGCCCGGCCCCGGTGACGCTCACGCCGCGCGAGTCCGAGGTGCTGGCGGGCGTGGCCGAGGGGCTGTCGAACGCGGAGATCGGCAAGCGCCTGTTCATCGGCGAGGCCACCGTGAAGACGCACCTGCTGCGCATCTTCGCCAAGCTCGACGTCAGCGACCGTACGCGCGCGGTCGTCGTCGCCCTGGAGAGCGGCCTGCTGCCGGGCCGTTGAGACGGACCGACCCCTTCCTGGTTGCGCGCGGCGCGCGCACAATGCGGTCGAGACCGCCGCCGTCCGGAAGGCAGGGACCCGTGAGCCGACGCCGTACCGCACCTCCGTTACGCACCACCGCCACCGCCGCCGTCCTCGCCGTGCTCGGCGCGCTGCTGACCGTGCTCGCCCCGCCCGCCTCGGCGTCCGCCCCGCCGCAGCCCGCCGCGGCGACCGCGGTGCGCGGCGGCGAGGCGCTGTACGGGGCCTCGTACGCCTGCACGCTGGGCTTCAACGCCGTGAGCGGCGGCACCACGTACGGCATCATCGCCGGCCACTGCGCCGACGTCGGCAGCACGTGGGCCGTCGACACGGAGGGCGGCCGGGTGTCCGTCGGCACGACCGCGGGAGCGGTCTTCCCCGGCAGCGACTACGGCATCGTCCGCTACACCAACACCTCCGTGTCGTACCCCGGCGAGGTCAAGGGCAGCGGCGGCGCCCCGGTGGACATCACCGGCGCCGCCGACCCGGCGCCCGGCATGTCGCTGTGCCACTACGGGCGCGTCGGCGGCTACCGCTGCGGCACGCTCCAGGCGGTCAACCTCACCGTGAACTTCCCCGGCGGGGCCGTCTCCGGGCTGTTCCGCTCCAACATCTGCTCCGAGCCCGGCGACACCGGCGGACCGGCGTTCTCCGGCGGCCGGGCGGTCGGCATCATCGTCGGCAGCAGCGGCAACTGCACCAGCGGCGGCGTGACGTACTACCAGCCCATCAAGGAGATCCTGGCGGCCTACGGGCTCACGCTGTCGTAGCCGCGGGCGTACGGGCGAGGAGGTCGCGCAGCGCCGCGGCCACCTCGTCCGGCGCCTCCTCGGCCATGAAGTGCCCGCAGGTCACGGTGGCGTGCCGCAGGCCGGGGGCCCAGGCGCGCCAGCGCGCGGCCGCGTCGAAGCCGAGCGCGGCGCCCCAGTCCTGCTGGAGGACCGCGACCGGCATGCGGAGCCGGTTGCCGGCGTTGCGGTCGGCGGTGTCGTGCTCGACGTCGATGCCCGCGGAGGCGCGGTAGTCCGCCACGATCGACGGCACCGCTTCGCGGGACGCGGCGAGATACGCGGCGCGTATCTCGGCCGGGATGGCGTCCGCGCCGCCGGACCAGATGTCGAGGAAGTGGCCGAAGAACGCGTCCGGGGCGGCGGCGATCATCTCCTCGGGCAGGCCCGGCGGTTGCGCCATGAGGTACAGGTGGAAGCCGACCGCGGCCGGCACCCCGTGCATCACGTCCCACATGTCGAGCGTCGGCAGCACGTCCAGGCACGCCAGATGAGTCACCGCGCCCGGGTGGTCGAGCCCCGCGCGGAACGCCACCAGCGCGCCGCGGTCGTGCCCCGCGAGCGCGAAGCGCTCGTACCCCAGCGCGCGGGCGAGCGCCACGATGTCCTCTGCCATCGTGCGCTTCGCGTACGCGCCGCCCGGCCCGCCCGGAGCCTCGGCCGGCTTGTCGCTGGCTCCGTAGCCTCGCAGGTCGGGGCAGATGACGGTGTGGTCGGCGGCGAGCCGGGCGGCGACGTGCCGCCACATGAGGTGGGTCTGCGGGAAGCCGTGCAGCAGCACGACGGGGCTGCCGTCGGGGTTGCCGCCGACGGCGGCGCTGAGGGCGACGCCGTCGGCGACGGTGACGCGCCGGTAGCCGAAGCCGGGGATGCGGGGGGACATCGGGGGATTCCCTTCGTAGCCGATCGTTGTCCCCAGCGTGCGCGGCGCGGATGAGCAGCGGATGAGCGCGCTGTACGGTGGCGCCCGGCGGGGCCCGGGCGGGGCCGGGCCGGGTCTGGAGAGGTGGTCGGCGGTGCGGGTCCTTTTCGGCGTACTGGGGCCGGTGACGGCCTGGGACGGCGACGGGGCCGGGTCTTCCGGCGACGGGGCCGGTGGCGCCGCGGACAGCGCGATCGCGCTGAAGGGGCCGCGGCACCGGGCCGTCCTCGCCCGCCTGATCGTCGCGCGCCGCCGCGTCGTCCCCGTCGGCCTGCTGGCCGAGGACCTGTGGACCGACCCGCCCGCGGACGCCGTGGGCACGGTACGCACCTTCGTCGCCGCGCTGCGCCGCGCCCTCGAACCCGGCCGCCCGCCGCGCGCGCCCGCGCGGCTGCTGGTCACGCAGGGCCCGGGGTACGCGCTGCGCGCCGAACCCGACTCCGTCGACGCGTGGCGCTTCGAGGCGGCGGTGGGCGAGGCGGGAGCCTTGCCGCCGGGGGAGGCGGTGGCGCGGCTGGATCAGGCGCTGGGTTGGTGGCGCGGCCCCGCGTACGCGGAGTTCGCCGACCTGCCCTGGGCCCGTACGGAGCGCTCACGCCTCGCCGACCTGCGCCTGCACGCCGTCGAGTTGCACGCGGAGGCCCGGCTGTCGCTGGGCCGCGCCGCGGAGACGGCGGCGGACCTGGACGCCCACGTGGCCGGGCACCCCTGGCGCGAGGACGCCTGGCGGCTGCTGGCGCTGGCCCTGTACCGCGCGGGCCGCCAGGCCGACGCGCTCGCGGTGCTGCGCCGGGCGCGCACGATGCTGGGCGAGCAGTTGGGCGTGGACCCGGGCCCGGCGCTGCGGCGACTGGAGACGGACATCCTGGCGCAGGCGGACCACTTGGAGGGGCCGGGCGGCGGGCGGGAGGTGGGTGCCGGCGGCGGTCCTGGAGGGCGTTCCGCGGGCGCGGGCGGGGAGGGAGTGGAGCCCGAGGGGCGGCGGCAGGGGATCGGTGGCGTGCCGGACGGCGGTGGTCCGGCCGGAGCGGCGGAAGCGCCGGCGCCGGGCGTTGGCGGCGGTGGCACAGACGACCGTGGCGGTTCGGGTCCCGACAGCCGCGTGTTCGGCGAGCGGGCCGGTGCCGGGCGGGACGGCGGGGATGCCGGTGGCGGTGAGGGGGAAGGGGTGCGGCGGGTGTGGGCCGAGGCCGCGGCCGCGTACGACCGGGCCGTTGCCGGCGGGGCACGGGCCCGGCTGGAGTCGACCGTCGGGCTGCTGCGCAGCCTCGCCGTCACCGGGGGCGGCGGGCTCCAGGCCGCGCGGCGGCACCGGGTGGCGGCCGTCGAGGCGGCCGAGGAGTCGGGTGACCCGGAGCTGACCGCCCGGGTCATCGGCGCGTACGACGTGCCCGCCGTCTGGACCCGTGTCGACGACCCGGAGCAGGCGGCCCGTGTGGTGGCCGCGGCCGAACGCGCCCTCGCCGCGCTGCCGCCCGCCGAGCACGCCGCCGTACGGGCCCGGCTGCTGGCCACCGTCGCCGTCGAGTCCCGCGGCACCCGCTCGGCGCGCGGGCCGCAGGCCGCCCGGGAGGCGGAGCGGCTGGCCCGCGGCCTGGACGATCCGGCGCTGCTGGCGTTCGCGCTCAACGGCGTGTTCATGCAGACCTTCGAGCGCACCGGCCTGGCCGCGGAACGGGACGGCATTGGCGCCGAGCTGGTCGCGCTGTCGGCGCGGCACGGCCTCGTGACGTACGAGGTGCTGGGCCACCTCATCCGGCTCCAGGCCCGCGCCGCCCTGGCGGACTTCCCCGGCGCCGACGAGCACGCCGCCGCGGCCGACCGGCTCGCCGAGCGCCACGAACTGCCGCTGGTCGCGGTGTTCACCGGCTGGTACGCGGCCCTCCGCCTCGCCGAGACCGGCACCCCGCCCCCGCACGCGGCGGCCCCCGCCGGGGCCGGGCCCGCCGGCCGTGACGTGGCCGGGCGGTCCGAGGGTGCCGACGCCTCGCCCGTGCAGGCGGAAGCGGCCACCGAAGCCGGGACCCGCCCCTCGCCCCCGTATGCCCCTTCCGACGCCGAGGACGCCTATCGTGCCGCCGCCCGGCTCCTCGACGGGGCCGGGATGCCCGGTCTGGAGCGCGGGCTGCTCCCCCTGGCCCTGCTCTGCCTGCGGCTACGGCGCGGGCTCCCCGTGTCCGCCGGCGGCGGCGCCGACTGGGGCCCGTACGAGCCGTGGGTGCGGCCGCTGCTCCTGCTGGGCGAGAGGCGGCGGGCCGAGGCGGCGACCGCGCTGCGGGCCATCGCTGAGCCGCCGCGGGATCTGATGCAGGAGGCCGTCTGGTGCCTCGTCGCGCGGGCCGCCGTCGAACTCGGCGACCGCGAGACCGTGGCCCGCGCCCGCGACCGCCTCGCCCCCGCGGCGGACGAGATCGCCGGCGCCGGGACCGGGCTGCTGACCCTGGGCCCGGTCGCAGATCACCTCGCCGCGCTCACCGCCGCACTAGGCGACTCACCGCCCGCGTAGCCCGCCTCAGAGCCGGATCTCGCGGCGGGTGTCAATGCCCGTGCCGTACACCGGGTCGCGGCCCGGGACGTGGACCTCGCAGCTCGTCGCGCGGGCCCGGTACAGCCGCAGCCCCTCGTCGCCGCTGAGGTCCTCGGGCCGGAACCGCGTCGCCCCGGCGGCGACCGCGCCCCCGAACGCCTCGTCGCACGCCGCCGCGAGCTGCGCCTCCGGCACCTTCTCCGCCGTAGCGCCGATGTACACCGCGCGCCCTTCGCCGACCGCCGCCGTGGAGTCGTAGACGACGAACTCGACGCCGGGCCGCGCGGCGATGTTGGCGGAGTGCCGCGCCTGGGGCGAGGAGACCCAGTAGAAGGTGCGGTAACCGGCGTGTGTGAAGAACACCGGCGAGACCCGCGGCCGTCCGTCGGACTCCGCGGTGCCCAGGACGAGATAGCGGTTCGCGTCGAGCACGCTGCGGGCCATCCCGGCCAGGTCGTCGGGAAGTGTCACGGCTGTCCTCCTTCACCCTTCGCGGCCGACGTCGGCCGTTCCGGCGACGGTATCCGACGCTACTGACAACCGCCTCCGGGCCGCCCCGAGCCCCGCCCTCCACGCTCAGCCCCCGGCCCCCACCGGGTCCGCCGCCAGCAGCGATGTCAGCGCGGTGATGTCCGCCGCCCCGTCCAGCCCCTCCACCGCCGCCTTGATCTCCCGCGCCCGGTCCCCGGCCGGCACGTCCGCCGTCAGCGCCGCGAACTTGCGCTCCAGGTCCGCCTCCGACAGCGGGTTCCCGGCCGCGCCCAGCGGGTGCTCGACGTCGCGCACGTACGTCTCGCCCGAGCGCGCGGTCACTTCTGTCACCGACGCCACCGACTGCCGCAGCGCGCCCGCGCGTTCGTCCAGGCCCGCGTCCCCCGTGACCGTGATGCGGGCGCTGAGCGCGGCGATCGCCGGGTCGGTCGTGCGGAGGTCGGTCATGATGTCGGCGAAGCCGACGCGGCCGCGGTGGGCGGCGACCGCCAGGACGTACTGCATGCAGTGGGAGCGCAGCGGGTTGGCGTCCACCACGTGGTACGACGAGCGCGGGGCGCGGACGGCCACGCGGTCGATGTCGCCGGGGCGCAGGTCGTGCGCCCGCATGATGCCGAGCAGCCCGTCGAGGGCGGCGGGGATGAACACGCAGCAGGAGTTGCGCTTGAAGAACAGCTCCCCGACCGCGTACCGCTCGCCGATACCGGCGAGCAGCGCCTCCTGGTCCCACTGTCCCGTGAAGGCGTGCCCGAAGGGGTACTTGCCGCCGAAGACGTCCGCGGGACCGCGCAGCCCGATCCCCGCGAGCGTGGCGGCCTGCACCCCGGCCTGGGCGGCGAGGCCGATGTTGAGGGGACGGGACTGCTCCGTGGGGTCGTCCACCCACGACAGCAGCCCGGACGCGCTCGTGCCCGCCAGCCCCAGCGCGGCCGCGAACCGCTCCTCGTCCAGGCCCAGCAGCAGCCCCGCGGCGACCGCGCTGCCGAACGTGCCCGCGACCGTCGTCGGGTGGAAGCCGCGCGCGTACTGGACGGCGGGGCCGAGGGCGTAGCTGACGCGGGCGGCGACGTCGATGCCGGCGACCGTGGCGGCCAGCACGTCGGCCCCGGAGGAGCGCTGCCGCTCCGCCACGGCGAGCGCGGCGGGGGCGACGACGGCGATGGCGTGGACGTTGGCGGAGGGGTGGTGGCTCTCGATGTCGCAGTAGTAGGCGAGCGTGCCGTTGGCGAGGGCTGCGGTGCTCGCGTCGGTGCGCAGCGCGGAGCCGAAGAGGCGGGAGGTGCCGGGGCCGGCTTCTGCGGCGGTCTTCTCCAGCAGGTCCATCACCGGGTAGCGGCGGGAGGTGGCGGCCATGAGGGCGCCGAGGCAGTCGTAGAGCGCGTTCTTCGCCTGGCGGACGACGGGGGCGGGGAGGCGGTCGTAGGCGAAGACGTCGAGGTGGTCGAGGAGTTGCTGCGTGCGGGTGCGGGACATGGCGGGATCCTCCCGGGTGCGGTGGTACGGAATCGGCGCGATCAGCGCGCGAGGCCGCGCAGTGCCGTGGTCATCCGGCCGAGGGCGGCCGCCCACACCGCCTCGTCGCGGGCGTAGCAGACCCGGAAGGAGCCGATGCCGCGCGGTCCGAACTGGTAGCCGGGGCTCACCAGGACGCCCGCCTCGCGCACGAGCCGGTCGGCGAGGACGTGGTCGGGCACGCCGAGCGCGGAGGCGTCGACGAAGAGGTACGCGGTCCCCGGCGGCCGGGGGCCGCCCCGGGCCCGTAGCCCGAGATCCGCTACGTCCGTCAGCCACGCCGCCGTCTGCTCGCGCAGGGCGCGCAGGTCGGCCAGCCGGTCCCGGACGAAGTCCTCGTCGTCGCGCAGCCAGCGCGTCAGCAGGTGCTGTGCGTACGCGGGTGCCCGCAGGGACATCGCGGCGAGCACGTCCTCCGCGCCGTCGGCCACGTCTCCCGGCGCGACGACGACGCCGACGCGGTAGCCCGACAGGGACTCGGTCTTGGACGGACCCGTGACGGTGGCGCAGCGGCCGCGCATGCCGGGCTCGGCGATCAGGCGGGGGAGCGGGGCGTCGTAGACGAGCCGGGCGTACAGCTCGTCGACGACGGCGAAGGCGTCGTGCTCGCGGACGAGCGCGGCGATCCCGGCGACGACGCCGGGCGGGTAGACCGCGCCGGTCGGGTTGTTGGGGTGCGAGAACAGCACGACGGAGGCGCCGCCGCGCAGCGCCGCGGCCAGCTCGGCCAGGTCGGGTACGAGGCCGTCGGGCGGGCCGGCCGGGCCCGGGATCAGGGGCACGTGGTGGACGTGCGCGCCGAGGAGCCGCACGATGCGCTCGCTGAACAGGTAGTCGGGGTCAACGAGGGCGACCGTGTCGCCGGGGGAGACGAGTGCGGCGAGGGTGGCGAAGAGCCCGGCCTGCGAGCCGGGGGTGAGGAGCAGTTCGCGGTCCGGGTCGACGGGGATGCCGAGGCGGCGGCCCAGCTCCTGCGCCACCGGCCGCCGGACGGCCGCGGCGCCGCGGTACGGGGTGTAGGCGTGGGCGCCGTCCGCCGCGGCGGCGGCGAAGGTCCCGGCGGCCCAGGGCGGCGGCGGGAAGCGGACGGTGTCGAAGTGCGTGGTGTCCAGCACGTCGCCGGTCACGCCGGCGGCCACGAAGCGGTCGGCCTCGCGGACGGACAGGCCCAGGCGCCCGGCGCGCTCGGGCAGGTGGAGGCGGCGGACGGCGGTGGCGCGGCCGTAGCCGGGCTTCCGGTCCGTACGCGCGGATCCGGGCTCCCGGCTCATCACACCGCCTCCGGCAGGCCCAGCAGCTCCGGCAGGCCGCGCAGGTCGGGCAGTTGGGCCGTGGGCGCGGGAGTGGTGGGGCGCAGCTCCTGGCCCTGCCGGTTGATCCACACGGTCGGGATGCCCATCGGTACGGAGCGCGGCAGGTCGACGTACTGCGACTGGGCCACGTGCACCGCCTCGTGCGGCTCCACGCCCGCGCGGCCGAGGACCAGTTCGAAGAGCGCCCGGTGCGGCTTGTACGCGCCGACCGCCTCGCCGGTGAAGACGTACGTGAAGGGGTCGCCCAGCTTGCGCACGCTGACGTCGATGATGTCGCGCTGGCTGTTGGAGATGGTGGCCAGCGGCGCGTGCGCGCCCAGCAGGCGCAGCGTTTCGACGCTGTCGGCGAAGGGGTCGGCTTCGGCCATCACGTCGCCGAGCGCGGCCAGTTCCGCGTCGTCCGCGGTGATCCCGGCCTCCGCGGCGAGGGCCTCGGCCATGGTCGTGGCGAGCAGGTCCCGGTAGGGCAGGAAGCGGCCGTGGACGGCGGGCAGGGCGTAGCCGTAGTACCAGCGGCGGTGGAAGGCGGCGACGTCCCTGTCCTGTACCCGTGCCGCGAACAGCGCGCGCAGGTGGGCGCGGAGGGCGCCGTCCCAGTCGATGAGGGTGCCGTAGGTGTCGAAGGTGATGAGCCGGGGGCGGGTCGGCAGCGGAGTGGGCATGGTTCGACCGTAGGATGGCTCTTGGACATTGGTCAAGAGCTAATAACTCATGTACGAAGCAGGAGGGGCTAGCCGGCGCTCCGTGTGCGCTTGCGCTCCCGGTAGGCGGTGACGTGCGCGCGGTTGCCGCAGCTCTTGGTGTCGCAGTAACGGCGCAGCCCCGGGCGGGAGGCGTCGACGAAGACGTTGGCGCAGTCGGCGCCGTCGCAGATCCGCAGCCGACCCGCGCCGCCGTCGGCGATCGCGGTCAGCAGCGCGACCACGCACGACGTCGCCACCCGCTCGCCCAGCGGCGCCCGCGGCCGGGTGTAGTGCCAGTGCCAGGCGCCGTCGTGGTCGGTGAGGTGGGGCTGCGCGCGCAGGTCGCGCAGGAGCGCGTTGAGGTCGGCGACGGACTTCTGCACGGGCGTGCCGCCGAAGACGAACCGCAGCCGCGGGCGCAGTTGCCGCAGCCGCTCCAGGTCGGCGGCTGACACCGTGCGGCCGACCTCCCAGTGGTGCCGGGCGAGGAGCGCGGCGGCGTCCTCGCCGTCGCGCAGCCGGTCCCTGCCGGTGATGACGTCCAGGCTGTTGACGAGGTCGACGGCCGTGAGCGCGGCCTGCCCCGTGTAATCACTTACGGCCATGGTGACTTCCGCTCGTACCCATTACTTAAGGCAAAGATATCAATGGCAGCGGGTGCGGCCGGGTCTGTCAGGCGACGCCCAGCGCCGCCCGTCCCGCGAGGACCACGGCGGTGTGCCGCGCGACCCGCCCGCCCAGGTGCTCGGCGGTCGCGATGTCGGCCTTGTGCACCGCGTCGGTGCCCAGGTCGCCCATGGTGGCCGCGGCGGCGCCGTTGAAGTAGCCGAGGCGGTTGAGGTCGTTCTCGCTCTCGTGGCTGAGGTGCCAGCCGGGCGCGAGGCCGAGGTTGACCCAGTGCATCTGGTGCTGGGCGGCGAGGGTCGCGAAGTACCCGAGGGTGATGTGCTTGTCGCCGGCCTTGCACGACGAGTGCGTGAAGCCCGCCCCGATCTTGTCCTTCCAGGACTGCTTCGACCAGCGCGTGCTGGTCGACTCGGCGAAGACGTGGAACGCGCCGGAGGCGGAGCCCATGAGCGTCGGCGCCCCGAACACGATGGCGTCCGCGGCGTCCAGCGTCTCCCAGTCGCCGTCCTGCATCTCCTCGACGAGCACCATGGCCACCGTGCCGCCCGCCGCCTCGGCGCCGGCCCTGACGGCCTCCGCCAGCACGTGGGTGTGTCCGCGGCGCGAGTGGTAGGCGATCGCGATGCTGGGTGACGTGTCCATCGAGTGGTTCCCCCGTTACCGGTCCATGGCCGATGCCTTAAAGGGCCAGGATCGGGCCGGGAGGTTGGCCGAGACTAACCCCTGACTTGACGCCCACTTGGCGCGGCGGCGCGCGGGGAAGGGGGCGGTCCCGGCCGCTCATCCGTGGCCGCTCTCGTAGTGCGCGCGGAGGAGGTCCAAACCCCAGTCGTGGCGCGTGTGGCGCCATACGGAGTGGGCGTGGTTGCCGTCGTCCTGGGTGTTGTCGTACTCGACGAGGAAGTCGGGGGCGCGTACGCAGTAGTAGTGCCGGTCGCCCGGGGCGAGGCCGCCGGCCCAGGCGAAGGAGAGCCGCTCCAGGCCCCCGGCCACGGTGTCCGACCAGCATGCGCGCGCGTACTCCTCGGGTGCCCGGGCCAGGTAGCGGCGGACCAGGCGCTCCAGCAGCGCTTGCTGGGCGGGTGTCATGGCCGCGTACGGCAGGCCCGGCGGCAGCAGGTCCGGGTCGGCGAAGGGGTCGGCGCGGGTGAGGATGTCGTCCGGGGGCTCCGCCGCGTAGACCGCCGTGCTGCGGGCGGCGGTGTCCAGGTCCGTGACCAGTTCCCGGGCCAGGTCCTCCTCGGGGCCCAGCAGCCGCCCTGCCCGCGGTCCCGAGGTGACCAGCGCGGGCTCGGAGCCGACGAAGTGCGGGGTCACCCGCAGCCCGGCGGGCGTGATCAGCACGTGTACGGCCAGGTGGTGGCCGTTCATCCGCCAGCCCCACGGTCCTTCGCCGTCCGGGTCGCCGAGCAGCCGCAGCCAGTAGCGGTCGGGCCCGGGGCGGCCGACCAGCTCGCGGCGGTGGCGCTCCACCTCGATCGCCCCGGCCGCCAGCCGCCCGCCGTGCGCGCTGTGCGCCGCGGCGAGCAGCGCGTCGACGGCCGCGCGCTGGTCGCCGTCCAGCTCCTCGGTGGACAGGCCGGGGCGGGGTCCTGGCACGTACGTCCACTCGCGCAGCTCGGGCGCGTCCAGCCGGGCGGGCCCGGCGCGCAGCTCCCGCACCTGCTCGGGCGCCAGCACCGACAGCAGCGCCTGCGCGGCCTCCCGCATCCGCGCCGCGGTCGCCGGCGCGCCGGCTTGCCCCGTCCCGGCTGCCGCCGCTGTTCCGTCGGACCCGCCCACCCGTTCCTCCTGCCCGTCACACGGTCACCGGGGGCGGCGCCCCCGGTGACCCATGGTGCAGTACGCGCGCTGCGCGCGGGCGGGGCTCACGCCGCGTTGAGCGTCCACTTCTGGTTGGCGCCGCCCGTACACGACCAGATCTGCGTCTTCGTGCCGTCCGCGGAGGTGTTGCCCGTGACGTCGAGGCACTTCCCCGAGCCCGCCCCCACGACGTCGTGGGTCACGGGATCGTACGACCACTGCTGCGCCGCCGTGCCGTTGCAGCCGTAGAGCTGGACGACGGTGCCGTTCGCCGTGGCCGCGCCGGCGACGTCCAGGCACTTGCCGAGCGCCCGTACGGTGCCGTCCGCGCCCACGGTCCAGCGCTGCGCGGTGCTGCCGTTGCAGCCGTAGATCTGCACGGGGGTGCCGTCCGCGGTGGCGCCGCCGGCGACGTCGAGGCACTTGCCGGCGATGCCGGTCAGCGTGCCCGTGCCCGTACCGGGTGCGGTGCCGGAGGGGGTGCCTGACCAGGTGAACGTGGCGGTGGTGCGGGCGGGCAGGGAGTAGACGAAGGACTGGCTGCCCCAGTCGACGCGTACGGAGCGCGCGGAAGTGCCGCCGTTGTGGGCGATCAGGGCCTTGGAGCCGTCCGGGTTCCGCCAGGCCACGTTCTGCACCGTGCTGCTCGCCGTGGAGGAGATGCGATGGGCGCCGGGCTTCACGAACTTGGTGAGGTGGCCGGTGGTGTAGTACTCGATGGTGTTGTCGACCTGACCCGCCCGCGGGCCGCCCTCCTGCACCGTGACCAGGCCCGTGCAGGTGCCGCAGCCGCCGTTGTGCGGGCCCATGTTCTGGTTGAGCGCGAGGCTCCACTTGACCACGCTGCCGCTCCAGTTGCGGGTGTAGTTGACGATGTCGGCCATGTCCTCGTTGTGCTGGTTGCCGATCCAGGTGCCGCCGGAGTGCTCGGTGCTGAACTGCGGGACGTTCGGGTACTGCTGGTGCACCTGGCTGCCGACGGCGGGGTCGCCGGCGTAGCCGTGCCAGGCGATGCCGCCGAAGAGCGGGTCGTTGCGCACCCCGGCGTCGGCGAGGATGGCCTGCCCGATCTGGCCGTAGTCGCCGTAGTTCCAGTCGTGCACGAGGACCTTGGTGGTGAGGCCGGCCGCGCGGAACGCCGGGTAGACGTGGTTCTTGGTGAACTCGATCAGGCCGGAGGAGTTCCAGCTCATGCCGGGGTAGTTCATGGCGGTGGGGTTGCCCGCCTGGCAGCAGTTGGGCTCGTTCTGCACCGAGATGTAGTCGACCTTGACTCCCGCGGCCTGGTAGCTCTGCACGTACTTGACCAGGTACTGGGCGTACATGGGGTAGTACTCCCACTTCAGCCAGCCCATCTGGTCCATCCGGCCGTTGTCCTTCATCCACCCCGGCGCGCTCCACGGCACGCCCTTCACGCGCAGCGCGGGGTTGAGCTGCTTGGCCTGGGCGGTGAGCAGCCGGACGTTCGTGTCGTAGCCGTTGGTGCCGAAGTCGTCCAGGGTGCAGCAGGTGTCGTCGAGCGAGACGTGCCCGGGCCTGGACAGGTCGGAGGCGCCGATCGGGTTGCGGACGAAGGAGAGCCCGATGCCGTCGGTCGGCGAGAACAGCCGGCGCATGACGGCGTCGCGGGTCTCGGCGCTGACCGGGCCGCCGCGCAGCAGGTACGCGGTGGTGTCGGTGATCGAGGCGCCGCCGCCCTCGAACTGCTGGTACGTCGTGCCCTCGTCGACCCGGATCGTCTGGTCCGCGCCGCCGCCGGCCGGGCCGAAGGCGAGCGGCGCCTGCTGCTGGAGGCCGCGGGTGACGTTGCGGCCGCCGGAGTCGGAGGTGGTGGTGAGCCACACGTCGACGCGCTCGCCGGCCGCGGCGGCCCGCGGGGCCAGTCCGGGGGCGGCGAGGAGGGCGGTGGCCAGCAGCAGGACGGCGGCGAGCAGCGCCGGCAGGCGGTGGCCGGGGGAGTGGGGGGTGCGGGGGTGGAGCCTGGGTGACGGGATCATGGTGTGCCCTCTCGTGGAGGAGTGCCCGTGCCTTCGGAAGCTGAAGGGTTTGCGGCTCGACAGGCTTATTTCACGGCGTGATTAAACTGATATGCCATGCTCGCGTCAAGAGGTCGGAATGCCTCCGTCCAGAAGTCGACGGCGGTACGCGCCCCGCCGCGCCACTCCGCCGCGACCGCCCTGCGGCGCCGGGCTCACCGCGCGCCCGCCCACCCGGCCGCGGCCACGACCTCCCCGGCGATCTCCGCCACCTTCCGCCCGTCCGTCCGCACCCGCACGGTGCCCGCGGCGGACCCCTCCGCCAGCCGCCGGGCCATGAGCGCGCTGCGCCGCACCTGCTCCGCCAGCTCCGAGCCCCGTTCGCGGCCTGCCAGCCGGGCGCGGGCGGTGGCGTCGGAGCCGGTGAGCAGGACGCGTACGAAGCGCGCGCCCTCGCCCAGGGCCCGCGAGTAGAGGCCGCTCTCGCTGGCCAGGACGCAGGCGGTGTTGGTGTAGATCAGCCGCCGGCAGCCGAGCGCGGCGTAGGTGCCCCAGACCGCCGCGAGGTTGCGCTCGGTGACCAGCGCGCGGTGCGGGTCGCCGGGCGGAGCGGGGTGGAGGTGGTCGAGGGCGTCGCCCTCGATCAGCGCGTGCCCGAGGTCCGCGGTGCGCAGGAGGGCCGAGACCTCGTAGCCGACGGTGGACTTGCCCACCCCGGACCGGCCGCCGATGAGCAGCACTTCGGTGATCGTCACCCGCGGAGCCTGCCACCGGCCGCGCCGGGTGTCACCCGGATTACCGGGCGCCGCCGCACCCGCCGCCGATCCCCGCGTGGCCGGGCTGCCGGGCACCGGGACCGGCCGCTCCGGCCGCATTGTCAGAGGGACGTTCTAGGGTGGCGGAGACCGCCGGCCGAGGAGCCGCGCGACCACTGACACACGGAGAGACGAGCATGACCGCCAGGAAGGACACGCCGGCGCCCGAGCAGCACGCCGCCGACAGCCACGACCTGATCCGTGTGCACGGAGCGCGCGAGAACAATCTGCGGAACGTCGACGTGGAGATCCCCAAGCGGCGGCTCACGGTCTTCACCGGCGTCTCCGGGTCGGGCAAGAGCTCGCTGGTCTTCGACACGATCGCCGCCGAGTCGCAGCGGATGATCAACGAGACGTACAGCACCTTCGTGCAGGGCTTCATGCCCACCCTCGCCCGGCCGGACGTGGACGTCCTCGAAGGGCTGACCACCGCGATCATCGTCGACCAGGAGCGCATGGGTGCCAACGTCCGCTCCACCGTCGGCACCGCCACCGACGCCAACGCGCTGCTGCGCATCCTCTTCAGCCGCCTCGGCGAGCCGCACGTCGGCCCGCCCAACGCCTTCTCCTTCAACGTCGCGTCCGCCCAGGGCACCGGCGCCGTCACCGTCGACCGCGGCGCGGGCGAGACGGTCGAGGTGGCCTTCACCAGCACCGGCGGCATGTGCCCGCGCTGCGAGGGCATGGGCCGCATCTCCGACATCGACCTGAGCGAGCTGTACGACGAGACGAAGTCGCTCGCCGAGGGCGCGATCACCATCCCCGGCTACAAGGCCGGCGGCTGGATGGTGCGCCTCTACGCGGACTCCGGCTTCTTCGACGGGGACAAGCCGATCGGCAAGTTCACCGACAAGGAGCTGCACGACTTCCTGTACCACGAGCAGACCAAGCTCAAGATCAGCGGCATGAACGTGACCTACGAGGGTCTCGTTCCGCGGGTGCAGAAGTCCTTCCTGTCCAAGGACCGTGAGTCGATGCAGCCGCACATCCGGGCCTTCGTGGACCGGATCGCCACCTTCGCCGCCTGCCCCGAGTGCGGCGGCACCCGGCTCAGCGAGGCCGCCCGCTCCGCCAAGGTCGCCGGCATCAGCATCGCCGACGCCTGCGCCATGCAGATCAACGACCTGGCCGAGTGGGCGCGCGCCCTGGACGAGCCCTCCGTGGCGCCGCTGCTGAAGACGCTGCGGGAGGCCCTCGACTCGTTCGTGGAGATCGGCCTCGGCTATCTCTCGCTCGACCGCCCCTCGGGCACCCTGTCCGGCGGCGAGGCGCAGCGCACCAAGATGATCCGCCACCTCGGCTCCTCGCTCACCGACACCACCTACGTCTTCGACGAGCCCACCACGGGGCTGCACCCGCACGACATCCGGCGGATGAACGACCTGCTGCTGCGGCTGCGCGACAAGGGCAACACGGTGATGGTCGTCGAGCACAAGTCGGAGGTTATCTCGATCGCCGACCACGTCGTGGACCTCGGCCCCGGCGCCGGCACCGCCGGCGGCACGGTCTGCTTCGAGGGCACGGTCGACGGGCTGCGCGCGGCCGGCACGGTCACGGGCCGCCACCTGGACGACCGCGCCGGGCTCAAGGACACCGTGCGCAAGGCCACCGGCGCGCTGGAGATCCGCGGTGCGAGCGCGCACAACCTCCAGAACGCCGACGTCGACATCCCGCTCGGCGTCCTGTGCGTGGTCACCGGCGTCGCCGGCTCCGGCAAGAGCTCGCTGGTGCACTCCTCGCTCCCCGCCGGCGCGGGCGTGGTCTCCGTCGACCAGGGCGCCATCCGCGGCTCCCGGCGCAGCAACCCGGCGACGTACACCGGGCTGCTCGACCCCATCCGCAAGGCGTTCGCGACCGCCAACGGCGTGAAGCCGGCGCTCTTCAGCGCCAACTCCGCGGGCGCCTGCCCCGCCTGCAAGGGCGCCGGCGTGATCTACACCGACCTCGGCATCATGGCCGGCGTCTCCACCACCTGCGAGGAGTGCGACGGCAAGAGGTTCCAGGCGTCCGTCCTCGACTACCGCTTCGGCGGGCGCGACATCAGCGAGGTGCTGGCCATGCCCGTCGCGGAGGCCGAGGAGTTCTTCGCCGGGGGCGAGGCCCGTACGCCCGCGGCGCACCGGATACTCCGGCGGCTGACCGACGTCGGCCTCGGCTACGTCAGCATCGGCCAGCCGCTGACCACCCTGTCCGGCGGCGAGCGGCAGCGGCTCAAGCTGGCCACGCACATGGGCGACAAGGGCGGGATCTACGTCCTGGACGAGCCGACGACAGGACTGCACCTGGCGGACGTGGAGCAGTTGCTCGGGCTGCTCGACCGGCTGGTCGACGGCGGCAAGTCGGTCATCGTCATCGAGCACCACCAGGCCGTCATGGCGCACGCCGACTGGATCGTCGACCTCGGCCCCGGCGCCGGCCACGACGGCGGCCGGGTCGTCTTCGAGGGCACGCCGGCCGACCTGGTCGCCGACCGGTCGACGCTCACCGGGGAGCACCTCGCGGAGTACGTCGGGGCGTAGCGCGGCGGCGGGGACGGATACGCGAAGCCGCAGGCCGCAGGCCGGAGATGCGGAGGGAGGTGGGGGAGTGAGGCTGGACGACCTCGTCCGGCTGCGCCGGGCCCGGGACGCGATGGACCGCGACTACGCGCGCCCGCTGGACGTGGCGGAGCTGGCGCGGGTCGCGCTCATGTCGCCCGGCCACTTCTCCCGCAGCTTCCGCGCCGCGTACGGGGAGACGCCGTACAGCTATCTGATGACGCGCCGGATCGAGCGCGCCAAGGCGCTGCTGCGGCGCGGCGACCTGTCGGTGACCGAGGTGTGCTTCGCGGTCGGCTGTTCCTCGCTGGGGTCGTTCAGCTCGCGCTTCACCGAGCTGGTCGGCGAGAGCCCGAGCGCCTACCGGGCCCGTACCCACGACGACGGCGCCGCCGTCCCCGCCTGCCTCGCCAAGATCCACACGCGGCCGGTGCGGAAGCGGGGGGCGCCGCCTCCTCCGGTAGCGTGAGCCGCATGGGAATCGTGCTCTCGCAGTGCTTCATCGCCGTCGACGACCACGACAAAGCCCTGGCCTTCTACCGCGACGTCCTCGGTCTGGAGGTCCGCAACGACGTCGAGTTCGAGGGCACCCGCTGGGTGACCGTGGGGTCGCCCGAGCAGCCCGGCGTGAACATCGTCCTCGAACCGCCGGCGGCCGACCCGCAGGCCACGCCCGCGGACCGGGACGCCATGGCGCGGCTGCTGGCGAAGGGCCTGCTGTACGGCGTCATCTTCACCACCGACGACGTCGACGCGACGTTCGCGCGCATCGCCGCCTCCGGCGCGGAGGTGCTGCAGGAGCCGGTCGACCAGCCCTTCGGGGTACGGGACTGCGCGTTCCGCGACCCGGCGGGCAACCTGCTCCGCTTCAGCCAGCCGCCCCGCGCCTGACCCCGCCCGGCCGGCGCGCGCCGCTAGCGCGCGCCCTCCAGCCGGGCCGAGCGGGCCGCGGCGGCCTCCGCGACCCGGCGGCTCTCCCGCGCGGTGCGCTCGGCGTCCGCCACCCGCTCGCGGGCCTTCTCCACCTGCCAGTGCGCCGCGTCCCGCGCCGCGCTCGCCGCCTCCATCTCCCGCTCCAGCACGGCGATGTACTCCTGGGCCTGGCGCAGCCCGGCCTCGGCCCTGGCCCGCTGCTGCTCGGCCTGGCGCACCTCGCCGTCCAGCCGGACGGCCTGCCACTGCGCCTCCTCGGCCTCCTGGCGCGCGCTGAGCATCTCCAGGAAGCCGGCCAGGTTCCGCACCGCACCGGCCATCTGCTGGAGCATGAACGCGGCGGCCGCCACGTCGTGCACCTCGAAGTTGTTGGCGCTGCCGGTCTCGTCCGACACCCGCAGGAACGGCCGCCCGGGGCTGCCGTCGGTCAACGAGTACGCGCACAGATCCACATCGAACCCCACTGTCTGGCGCGGGTCGGCCCGCCCCTGGAACATCGCCCCGGCATTCCAGCCCAGGTGCAGTACCCGGGTCAGGTCGTCACCGAGAGCCCCGAAATGGTCTTCCGGTGAGTCGGCCATGTTGCACCACGGCGGACAGACGAATTGGAGGCATTCATCCATGACGGTCACCCTCTTCGTATCGTCACGAACCGCCCCCGACTGGAGTGTTGTCGCCCGCAGGGGGTAAGGGGCGCGGGAGTGCCGATGACGCGGGGTGTCGAACTCGCCGCGCACGAACCGGTGATGGCGGTGCCCGCGGCCCGGGACGCACCTGCATGCGCATGCGTACGCAGGAGTAAGTCCCGTGCCGCAAAGGGGAGTTACTTGTCGGCGAGCGCCCGGTCCACGAGCGCGCCGGCCGCGCCGGTGTACGACGCGGGGTCGAGGAGCGCCGCCAGCGCCGGTTCGTCGAAGTGTTCGGCGATCGCGGGCACGGCCGCGAGGATCCCCGGCAGGCCCGCGCCCGTACGCTCCGATTCCGCCGCCGCGTCGGTGAGCAACTGCTTCGCGCGCGCCTTGCCGAGCAGTGGCGCGAGTACCGCCGCGAGGCGCTCGGAGGTGACGAGGTTCTCCGTCAGCCGCATGTTGGCGCGCATGCGCTCGGGCCTGACCTGAAGCCCCTCCGCCAGCTCGACCGCGGTGTGCGCCGCGCCGCCCGCCAGCCGCAGGCACTCGCGCAGCAGGTGCCACTCGGCGTGCCACGCGCCGGCGGAGCGCTCGTCCTCGGTGACCATGCACTGTGTGACCGCGGCGGCCAGCGCCGGGACCTGGAGGGAGGCGCTGCGGATCAGGGTGGCGAGGACCGGGTTCCGCTTGTGCGGCATCGCGGAGGAGCCGCCGCGCCCCGCCACCGCGGGCTCGGCCACCTCGGCGACCTCGGTCCTGCCGAGGGACTGCACGTCGACGGCGATCTTGCCGAGCGCCCCGGCGACGAGGGCGGTGACGGCCGCGACGTCGGCGATCGGGGTGCGCAGCACGTGCCAGGGCAGGGTGGCGGGCGCGAGTCCGGTCTCGTCGGCGAACGCCGCGGTCAGCCGCTCGACGTATGCGCCGGAGTCCTCCGTGCCCGCGCCGTCCAGGGCCGCGTATTCCAGGTACCCGGCCAGCGTGCCCGCCGCCCCGCCGAGCGACACGGGCAGCCCGCCGGCCAGCACCCGCTCCAGTCGCTCGGCCGCGTCCAGCACCAGCGCCCGCCAGCCTGCGGCCTTCAGCCCGAACGTCGTCGGCACCGCGTGCAGCGTCAGGGTCCGCCCGGCCATCAGCGTGTCGCGGTGCCCGGCCGCCAGCTCCGCCAGGGCGCCCGCGGTGCGCAGCAGGTCGGCGTGGACGAGGCGCAGCGCCCGGTCGCACACCAGCATCGCGCCGGTGTCGAAGACGTCCTGGCTGGTCGAGCCCCGGTGCACGTACTCGGCGGCCGCGGGGTCGTGTTCGGCCACCACCCCGCTGAGCGCCTTGACCAGCCCGACCACCGGGTTGGCCGTCTCGCGGGCGGCGCAGGCGAGCGCGCGCAGGTCGAGCAGCTCGGCGCGGGCCGCGCCGGTGATCGCGGCGGCGGCGGTCGCGGGCATGGTGCCCGTACGGGCCTGGGCCCGCGCCAGCGCCGCCTCGGCGTCCAGCATCGCCTGCAGCCACGCGCGGTCCGACACGGCGGCTTCGACGGGGGTGCCGGCCCGTACGGGGGACAGGAGGCCGGCGTCGAGGTCGGTGGTCACGAAAGCTCCTCGGTGGCGTGCGGGCGCGGGCCGTCCGCGGGGGTGAGGGCGAGGACGGCGCGGGCGATGGCGTCGGAGTCGCCGAGCGTCACGGAGTTCACCCCGGGGCGTATACCCGCGGCGGTCACCCAGTGCACGGCCTCGGTCGGTACGCCGTAGGCGAAGCGGCGGGGGTGGAGCAGTCCCGCGGCGTCGAGCAGGCGGTACGGGCGCTCGCCGACGGCCAGGCCGCCGGTCACCACGTCGGCGCCGGAGTCGCTGGAGATGCGGTACGGGCGGCACTGGCCGGTGTCGAGGAGATGGGTGAGCAGCGGGTCGGCGGTGCGCCGGATGTCGGGCTCGGGCAGCCGCGCCTCGATCAGCGCCGCGGCCCGCACCGGCGGGCCCTTGACCCGGCTCGACTCGGCGACGAACGCCGGTTCCCCGCTCGTACGGTCGATGCGTACGCGCAGCTCCGGGCCCATGAACTCCAGGACGCCCGCGTTGGCCAGGGCGATGGTCTCCTCGATCCGGGAGGCGGGCGGGCCGATGGACAGGTAGGCGTTCAGCGGCGTGTACCAGTTCTGCAGGTCGTCGCGGTACGAGATGCCCTCCAGGCCGCCGTGGTCGACCACGAGGCGGATCTCGTTGCGCAGGTCGCGCAGCACGTCGAGCGCCGCCTTGAGCGGCCCGCTGACGTTGCCCTCGCGGGCTTCGCGGACGTCCTCTGCGAGGTGCCCGAGCAGCCAGTCGCGGAACTCGTCCCGGCCGGCGAACTCGCGTGTCGCGTACGGGCGGTCGATACGGTCCCAGTCCCAGCGGTCCGCGGCGGGTATCTGGTGCTCGTCGAGCAGCGCGGCCTCCACCTCGGCGGTCGGCGCGGCGAGGTACCGCGCGACGAACGCCTCCCGCTCCGTACCCCGGCCCCGGGCCGCGAGGAGGGCGCCGTAGTAGACGCTCGCGACCTCCTTGGCGATCAGCGGCCACAGGTCGACGGCGAAGTACACCCGCCGGCCCGCGGCGCCGCGCTCGCGCAGCCGGGCGATGACCTCGGGGGTGAGCAGCCGCGGCTCGTAACGGCCGTGCGCGCCCTTCTCGTTGTGGCCGCGGGCGTGGTACGGAACGCCGCGCCGGGAGCCGGCGAACAGCCGCGGCTCGCGGCCGGACGGCCGGTACACCAGCCGGTCGCCGCTGCGCTCGAACCGGCCGCCGCGGCCGGTGGTGAGCAGCGCGAGGTGGTCGAAGAAGTTGAGCCCGAGCCCGCGCAGCACCACGTTCTCCCCCGGCCGGATCCCGGACAGGTCGGCGTCGGCGGGGTTCACGGGAGTGACGAGCACGAGCCCGCACGCGGCCGCCTCCCGCGCCAGTTCCTTCTCGCGCTCGGTGGCGCGCGCCGGCAGGTGCCCCTGGGCGAGGACGACGGCGTCGAGGTGGCGTAACCGGGTGCCGTCCGCGAGGGCGAGGCACTGGCCGGCCCCGTCCTCCTCCTCGTCCAGCGCGACCGCCGTGGACCGGTGGACCTGTACGGTGACGTGCTCCGGGGCACCGGCCACCACCCGGTGGAAGGTGTCGCCCAGGTAGTGCCCGTAGAACGCCCGCGTCGGATAGTCGTCAGGGCCCAACTGCCGGGCCTCGGCCAGCGCCCCGCCCGGCAGCCCGGGGCCCGCCGCGTCGCCCCGTACGACGGATCGCGCCCACTCGTACAGGCTGGGCCCGGCCTCGATCGGCCCCTCCATCTCCACGCTGTCGTCGGTGTAGACGGTGACCTGGGAGGCGACGGTGTTCATGAGCAGCAGATCCGGCTGGTCCGTGCGCCACACCCGGCCCGCCCCCGGCGGGTGCGGGTCGACGACGTGGATGCGCAGTTCCCCGTGGGCCGGGGACTTGCGCTCGTTGGCGCAGATCCGCTCCAGGACCGACAGGCCGCGCGGCCCGGCGCCGACGACGCAGACGTTCAACTGCCCGTTGGACATGGACACCTACTCCTCGGAAGCGATGTACAGGACCCTTGGGCGGGAGAATTCCACAATGCCCGACCTCACAGCGATGACAAGTTCCTGTGAGGTGGCCGCGACCGGCTCCAGCGGCAGGGCGCTGACGTGCGGATCGCCGCCCCGGCGGGGCGCCGGCCCGCACCCTCCCCGCACCGGTCGGTGGAGCCGCCCCGCCACGTCAGGCCCGGGCCCGCGGCCGTCACGCGGTAGCGTCGGCCGTGTGCGCTACGTGATCACCGCCCCGGTGTGCCGGTCGTGAACCCGGGCAGTACGGGCTCGCGTACCCGGTGGACGCGCATCGGGCGGCTCTGGTGGGTGCTGGCGGCCGGGCTGGTCACGGTGGGGCTGCTGCTGGCGGTCTCGCAGCGCGGCGAACTGCGCCGCGCCCTCGAACTGCTGACCCACGTCAGCCCCGCCAAGGCGCTGGTCGCGCTGCTGTGCCAGGCGGTGTCCCTGGCGTGTCTGGCCGGGCTGCAGCAGTGGCTGCTGGCGGTCGGCGGGGTGCGGGTGTCGCTGGCCGCAATGGGCCGGATGGTGCTGGCGGCGAACGCGATGGCCGGTGCGCTGCCGGGCGGTGCCGCCTTCGGCGCGGCCTGGCTCTACCGCGAGTTCCGGCGCCGGGGCGCCGACCGGGCGCTGACGGCCGGGGTGCTGGCGGCCTCCGGAGTGCTGTCCGCGCTGGCCCTGGTGGTCGTGATCGTGCTGGGCGTGCTCATGGCCGGGACCCGGGGGCCCGGCACGGCCCTGCTGTGGACCCTCGCCATCCTGGCGCTGCTGGCCGTGGCCGGCCTGATCGTGCTGCGCTCGCCGGCCGTACGGAAGGCGATCGGCCGCCGCTGGGAGCGGATCGCGGCCCGGCACGAAAGCCTCGGCTCGGCCGGGCGGGCGACGCGGGAACTGGTCGAGCACGCCCGCACGGTCCGGCCCGGACTGCGGCCCTGGCTGACGCCGGCCGCGCTGGCCCTGCTCAACTGGCTGCTCGACGCGGCCTGTCTGCTGGCCAGCCTGTGGGCGCTGGGCCTCCCGGTGCCCTGGAGCGGTCTGCTGCTCGCCTTCGCGCTGGTGCAGATCCCGGTCAGCGCCCGCATCACCCCCGGCGGCCTCGGCATCGCGGAGGCCAGCCTGACGGGCCTGCTGGTCGTCTACGGCCTCCACCCCGGCCAGGCGTTCGCGGCCACCCTGCTCTACCGGATCTTCAGTTACTGGCTGCTCGAACCGATCGGCTGGGGGTGCTGGCTCGCCACCGCCCTGGAGCGCAAGCGCTGAGCGGGCCGGGGGTGAGGCGGCCGGGCGTGGCGCCGGGAGTCATCCGCCGCCCAGGCGGACGGCCTTGACCAGCAGGAGCAGCGCGCCGAGCAGCAGGTAGCAGCGCAGCAGGACCATGGCGGTCCTGCGCCCCGCCGACCACCGTACGGGCGCGAGGAGGGCCAGCGGCGGCATGCGCCAGGCCGCCTTCTCCGCGGCCGATGCCGCGGGCCGGCCCGGCCGGCGCGTACGGAGGCGGAAGGCGACGGCGGCCACGGAGACCAGCGCCGCGGCGAACGCCGCCCCGAGCCACAGGAGGAGCCGGCCCGCGTCGACGTGCGGGAGGACCGTCGAGACCATCAGCGTGCCGGAGAGCAGGAGGAGCACGGTGACGATCAGGCCGGCGACGGCGTTCAGCCACCGCCGGTTGACCCACGGGCCGAGGACCGCCGGGTCGTTGCAGAGCAGCAGCAGGAAGACGGTCGCCGACGGCAGCAGCAGCCCGGCCAGGGCCTGGACCGCCTCGGTGATGACGCCGAGGGGCGCGCCGGGGAGGAGCACGATGCCCGCGGCGGCGAGCACGAGCGTGCCGTACGAGAGGTAGAACGGCCGCGCCTCGCGGAAGCCCCGGCGCAGCGAGTGCCGTACGCGGAAGACGTCACCGAAGGCGTAGCTGGTGGCGAGGGTGACCGCGGCGGCGCCGATGATGCTGGCGTCCAGCAGGATGACGGCGAACATCACGCCGAGGGCGGTGTGGTGCGCACCGAGGGCGTCGGCGATGCCGGCCGCGTCGGTGAAGTGGCCCTGGGCGGAGGTGCCGCGGACGGCGAAGTCGGCGACCATCATCAGCGCCGCCGCGCCCGCGACCACGACGAGGGAGCCGAGGACGGTGTCGGCGCGCTCGTAGCCGATGAAGCGCGGGGTGATGCGCTTGTCGATGACGTTGGACTGCTGGAAGAAGAGTTGCCAGGGGGCGACGGTGGTGCCGACGATGGCGATGACCAGGAGCACGGCGTCGCCGGAGACGCCGCCCTGGATGCCGGGGGAGACGAAGTCGCGGGCGGCCCGGCCCCAGTGCGGCTGGCTCAGCAGCGTGAGCGGCACGATGAGCAGGCTCACCGCGATGAAGACGAACATCGACCGCTCCCAGCGGTGGAACGCGCCGCCGGCGGTGACCGCGATCAGCAGCAGCGCCGCCAGCGGCACGGCGACGTACCGGGAGACGCCGAGGTGGGTGGCGGCCAGGGAGACGCCGATGAACTCCGTGACGATGGTGAGGAAGTTGAGGACGAACAGGTCGCCGACGCTGAACCAGCCCCAGAAGCGCCCGAACCGCTCCATGATCAGCCGGGCGTGGCCGACCCCGGTGACCGCGCCGAGCCTGACCACCATCTCCTGGTTCACCACGAGGACCGGGATCAGCAGGAGCAGCACCCACAGCAGCGAGTAGCCGAAGTCCTGGCCCGCCTGCGCGTACGTGGCCACGCCGCCGGCGTCGTTGTCCCCGACCATGACGATCAGCCCCGGGCCGGTGATCGCCAGCATCGTCACCACCCGGGTGCGCAGCCCCCGGCCCCCGCCGTCCCCGGCTTCGGCGCGCACCCGGCCGAGCGCCCCGCGGATCTCCTCCGTCTCGTCCGTTTCGCCCGTGCTGCCCGTCCCGCCCGGCGCGTCGCCGCTCATGCGGAGCCGGGCGGTGGGGCCGGCGGCCGGTACGGCGGGCGGGTGGCCCCGGCCCGCTGCCGCCAGTCCCGCGGCACGATCACCTCCAGCACGTCGTCGACGGTGATCAGCCCCAGGATCCGGTCCCCGTCGTCGACGACCGGGACGACCAGCAGGTTGTGGTCCGTCATCAGCAGGGCCACGTCCTCGACGTCGGCGTCAGGACCGACCCGTACCGGATCCGCGTCCGCCAGATCCCCCAGGCGCCGCGCGGGATCGGCCTGGACGAGCTCCACCAGCGGTACGACCCCCGCCAGCCGGTGGTCCTCCGCCGTCACGAAGACGCTCGTCAGCGACTCCGGCTGGAGCGCGCCGGCGTCCCGTACCGCCGCGAACGCCTCCTCGGCCGTACCCGAGCCGGGAAACGTCAGCACGTCCAGGGACATCAGCCCGCCCGCGCTCGCCGGGTGGAACCCCAGCAGCGTCAGCACCCGCAGCCGCTGCTTGGCGCCCAGGGCGTCCAGGACGGGCTGCCGCCGCTCCTGCGGCAGCTCGCCCACGGCGTCGGCCGCGTCGTCCGCGGCCATCCGCTCCAGCACCGCCGCGATCTCGGCGTCCGACCGCTTGAGCAGCAGCCGGGCCTGCACGTCCGGCTCCAGCTCCTCGAACACGTCGGCTTCCAGCTCCGGGTCCGCGCCGACCGCCCGGAGGAGGTCCCGCGACTCGCCGCGGTCCGCCTCCTCCAGCAGATCCGCCAGCACGGCCGGCTTCAGCCGCCCCAGCCGGCCGTGCACCCGCCGGCCGGGCACCGTGGCGGCGTGCCCGATCAGCGGTTCGAACGACTTCCAGTCCCGCCAGCCGGAACCGGTCCGGCCGCCGCGGCGCAGCCAGCGGGGCCGGCGCCGCCGGGTGCCGACCCTGGTCACCGCCCAGCCCGCGGCCACCGGCTCCAGCAGCACGTCGTACACCCGGACGAACTCGGCCTCCCGCACGTCGATCAGGCGGTGCCCCAGCACGTCGGTACGGAGCAGCACCTCGCCCCCGCGCCGCTCGAACGCGCGCACGTCCAGCCGCCCGCTCGTGAGGGTCACCCCCTCCGCGCCCCACCGCTCCACCTGGTCGGCGGGCACGAACACCTCGCGCTGGCCCAGTTCCCCCACCACCCCCGTCACCAGCGGGTACTCCGGTCCGCGCAGCCGCACGATGACGTCCGAGACCCGCCCGACGACCTCCCCGTGCCGGCCGAACAACGGCCTGCCCACGACCTCCGCCAGCCCAAGGGAACCCTCCATGGGGAACAAAATAGACATTCAACCCAGCTCGCGCGGGCGCGGACACGACCCCGGCCCTGTGCTCCGGACACCGGGGACGCCGGGTGAAGGGGCGGTGTCGCTGACCTGCCGCCCGGGATCGGTGCCCCACGCTTGCCGGGTGACGGGAACCATGGGGCACGTGGACGGCAGCACGGCGGGTCCTCCGGGGCCCGCCGCCGTGCTGCCGAGCCTGAGCGAGGAGCAGGTCCGGGCGCTGCGGCGGGTGGGCAGGGCCTGGGGACGGGTGTCGGCGGCCCCCGAGGTGTGGCGGCGGGCGCTGCCGGTGGAGCCGGACGTCGGGTCGTTCCCGGCCAAGGCGGAGGCGAGCACGGCGTGGTTCGGGCGGGTGGTGCCGCTCTCCCCGCTGCGGAGGCGGGCCGCGGAGGGCCGGGCGCCGGAGGGCGGCGGCCCGGCGGAGGCGGGCTCACGCGTACGCCGGGTGCTGCTCGGGGCGCCGCTGGCGAGTTCGGCGTTCGTCAAGGAGCGGATGCGGAAGCTGGTGGCGCTGCCGGTGCTGTCGGCGGACGTGCTGTCGTCGGTGGCGTACGCGCCGGAGGCCATGCTCGCCGTACTGGTGCTGGCGGGCGCGGCGGGTCTCGCGTACTCGCTGCCCATCGCCGCGGTGGTCGTCTTCCTGATGCTGGCGGTGGGCGTGTCGTACCGCCAGACGATCCGCGCCTATCCGCACGGCGGCGGCTCGTACATCGTCGCGGGCGACAACCTGGGGTCCGTCGCGGGGCTGGTGGCCGCGGCCGGGCTGATGACGGACTACATCCTCACCGTCGCGGTCTCGATCGCGTCCGGGATCGCCGCCGTCACCTCCGCGCTGCCGGGGCTGCGGCCGCTGACGGTGCCGCTGGGCGTGCTGGTGATCACGGTGCTCCTCGCCGGGAACCTGCGGGGCATCCGGCAGGCCGGCAGCCTGTTCGCCGCCCCCACCTACGCGTTCATCATCGCCATGCTCGCCCTGATCGGGTACGGGCTCTTCGACGCGGCGCGCGGCGGCTTCCACCGGGTGCCCGCGCCGCACGTGCCCGTCACCGAGACCATCGGCGTCCTGCTGATCGCCAGGGCCTTCTCCTCCGGGGCGACCGCCATGACCGGGATCGAGGCCATCTCCAACGCCGTTCCCGCCTTCCGGCCGGTGGAGTGGCGCAACGCCCGTGCCACCCTGACCGGGATGCTGGGCCTGCTGATCACGATGTTCGTCGGCGTCGTGGCCCTGATCCACCTCACCGGGGTGGTGCCCACCACCAAGGAGACATTGCTCTCCCAGCTCGCCCATCTCTTCTTCGGGAACGGATGGTTCTACGTCTACGTCCAGGCGGCCACCGCCGCCGTGCTGCTCCTGGCCGCCAACACCGCCTTCAACGACTTCCCCCGGGTCCTGTCGCTGCTGGCCCGGGACGAGTACGTACCCAAGATGTTCCTGCGGCTCGGGGACCGGCTGGCGTACAGCGGCGGCATCGTGCTGCTGTCCCTGGCCGCGGCCCTGGTGTACGTCGCCTTCGGCGGCAAGACCAACGCCCTCATCCCGCTCTACGCCGTCGGCGTCTTCCTCGCCTTCACGCTCTCCCAGTCCGGCATGGTCGTGCACTGGTGGCGGCGGCGTGACCCGCACTGGCGCAAGAGCCTCGTCTTCAACGCCACCGGCGCCGCGCTGTCCGGGCTCGTCCTCCTGACGGCCGGCGTCAGCAAGTTCACCGCGGGCGCCTGGGCCGCGCTCATCGCCATCGCCCTCTTCCTGCTGGTGACCACCCGCATCAAGCGCCACTACACCACCGCGCGCGAGACCCTGCGGCTGCAGCCGCACGCCGTCGACCTCCCCGCCCGCACCGCCACCGGACCGCTGGCCCCCGCCGCCCGCACCGCGGACGGGCTGCCGGCCGACCGGGAGACCGAGGAGATCCCCGAGGAGATCCACCACCTGTCGGTGGTCCCCATCGCCACCCTGGACCTCGCCGGCATGCGCACGCTGGCGTACGCCGCGTCCCTCGGGCAGCCCACGCTGGCGGTCCACATCAGCATCTCCGAGGAGGAGGAGCGGCGCTTCCGCGCGTACTGGAGCCTGTGGGGCAACCACCTCCCGCTGCAGACCGTCCTGTCGCCGTACCGCGCCCTCGTCGCCCCCCTGGTGCACTACATCGAAACCCTCCACCGGCTCAATCCGGACCTGACCCTGACGGTGATCCTGCCGGAGGTCGTCACCCGGCACCGGCGGCACCAGATCCTGCACAGCCGCACGGCGGGCAGGCTGCGGCGGGGCCTGCGCCATCTGCCGAAGATCGTCATCACGACGGTCCCGTTCCACCTGCCGTGCTGAGGGCCGGCGGGCGGAACCGGCCGGATGCCGCCCGCCGGCGCGTCGGCCGGATTTTCGGGCATGGGGGCGGCGAAACGGGGGATGCGAGGCGCAGGGAGCGCGATGGCCGGCGGCGGGGTCCGCAGGTTGGGCCCTCCCTGGGGGAGGAGGGCAGCCCTGCGCCCCCGGCAGGACTCGAACCTGCGACCAAGCGCTTAGAAGGCGCCTGCTCTATCCGCTGAGCTACGGGGGCCGGTGTGGCGTGGAACGGTGGCCGGGCTCGGCGGATCCGTGACCTTGCCAGAGGTAAGGATAGGGCTCCGTTGAGCCACACCCGGTAGCTTCACTCCGGCACCACCTTGTGGAGGTTCAGTGAAGCGTCCCGATAATCGCAGGCGAGTGCGATTCGCGCACCGCTTTTTTCGGTGCGGTGCCGGTGGTGTTGTGCAGTCGTTATGCCCGCGTGGCGGAAGCTTCCGGGTTGAAGAAGGCGCGCTGCGGGGCTAAACGCTTTCAAATTCGGATGGAAGCGGGCATTCTTCGCATGTGGCGACCTCGGACGTACGGCCTGACCTGCTGAACGCACTCTCCACGCTGCGCGAGTGCGTCGCCGCCGCGCGCTTTCCACTCCCCCTTCCCGGGGCGGACGGAGCGCGGCGGAGCAGAGCGGAACTGCTGGCCCAGCTCGACGACTACCTGGTGCCCAGGCTGCACCGGCCGGACGCGCCGCTGCTCGCGGTGGTGGGCGGATCGACGGGGGCGGGGAAGTCGACGCTCGTCAACTCGCTCGTCGGCAGATGCGTCAGCGAGTCCGGCGTGTTGCGGCCCACGACGCGGATGCCCGTCCTCGTCTGCCACCCCGACGACCAGTCGTGGTTCGCCGGGCAGCGGGTGCTGCCGCATCTGACACGGGTGTGGATGCCGCGGCAGGACGCGGCGCACGGGCGCGTCGAAGCCTATGAGTCGTACGGGGCATACGAGGCTCAGGAGGTCGAGGAGCCGTACGGGGACAGCGGGGGTGCGGGCGGCGGCGGGGCGCGTCAGTCGTTCGGGGGTGGTGGTTCCCGTGCGGCGTACGGGGGGATTTCGCGTGAGGCGTACGGGGCGAACAGGGGTGCCTCCGGCGCGTACGACGTGCGTGACCCGTATCCCCCGCGGCAGGGCCCGGGGCGCGACGGTGTGGCGCGGGACGGTCTGGCGCGGCGTGGTCTCGTCCGCCGGGCGGCGACCTTCGGCGAGGGCGGGGGCGGCCCCGACGGGACGCTGCTGCGGATCGAGGTCGACGAGAACGTCCCCAGCGGGCTCGCCCTCCTCGACGCCCCCGACATCGACTCCCTCGCCGGGCACGCGCGTGAGCTGGCCGCCGAGTTGGTGTGCGCCGCGGACGTGTGGGTGCTGGTGACGACCGCCTCGCGGTACGCGGACGCGGTGCCCTGGCACCTGCTGCGGACGGCGAAGGAGTACGACGTCAGCCTGGTCACCGTGCTCGACCGGGTGCCGCACCAGGTCGCCGGCGAGATCTCCCTGCAGTACGCGACGCTGCTGCGCAAGGCCGGGCTCGGCGACGTGCCGCGCTTCACCGTCCCCGAACTCCCCGAGTCGGCGGGTGGCGGCAGCGGACTGCTGCCCGCCACGGCGGTACGGGAGCTGCGCGACTGGCTCGCCCACCGCGCCCAGGACCCCGCGGCCCGCGCGGACGCGGCCGTACGGACCGCGAACGGCGTGCTGGCGTCGCTGCGTTCGCGGGTCACGTCGCTGGCCGGGGCGTGCGCCGCGCAGCACGCGGCGTCGTCGCGGATGGCGCACCGCGTGGAGCGGTCGTACGAGGAGGCCGCGGAGCAGGCGCACGCCGACCTCGTCGGCGGCGCCGCGTTCGCCGGCGACGCCCTCGCGCACTACCGCAACCGCGCCCTCACCGGCGCCTCCGGCGCCCTCCTCGACGCTCTGACCGGCAGCGTCGCCGCCGTCCTGTACTGCGCCGTGGCCGCCGCAGACGAACGGTTCACCGCCGAGCTGCGCCGCGAGCCGGGCGCGGCGGCGGTGCCGTTCCGCGAGGCGGGCGCGGGGGCGCAGGAGCGGGTGGGCGTGCTCGTACGGCGCTGGCAGCGGTGCCTGGAGGAACTGGCCGACGAGGCGCTGCGGGCGGCGGAGCGGCCCGGCGACGCGGACCCGGAGGAGGTCGCGGCGCTGCTGGCGGTGGCCCTGCTCGGCGGCGCGAACGGGCACGGGGCGGCGGACGAACTGGCGGCGCTGCTGGGCGCGAAGGACGGGCTGCGGCTGCGGAGCCGGGGCGGAGGGCTGCTCGGCACGTACTTCGAGCGGGTGCTCGACGGCGAGCGGGACCGCCGGCTGGCGGCGATCGACGCCCTGGAGGCGCAGTCGGGTCAGCAGGCGCAGTTGATCGCGGCCATGTCGGTGCTGCAGCGGGAGAAGTGACGGGAGAGGTGCACGAGGTGACGGGCGAGGTGCGCGGGGTGCCGGGTGAGGCGGCCGGCGAGGTGCGCGAGAGGGCGGGCGAGGTGGGCGAAATGGGCGCGGGCGAGACGCCGGTACGCGGCGAGGCGGCGGAGGTTCCGGTTCCAATTGGGGAGGTGACGGAGCCGGTGACGGGGGTCGGTGGGGTTAATGGGGCGGGTGAGGTGGCTGAGTTGTGTGGGGTCACAGGGGAGGATGGCTCCGGTGGGGATGCGGGTGAGGTGGGCGACGTGCGGGGTGACGCGGAGGGCGTGCGGGGTTCCGGCGACGTGCGGGGTGAGGCCGGCGCGGGGGCGGTGCCCGCGACCGGGGGGATGTGGGACGACGGGTTGATCGCGCGGCGCGCGGCGCGGTGGGGCGTGCGGCGGGAGCGCCGGGAGGCGGTACGGGCTGAGGGCGGCGCGGTGGGCGACTCGGTGCCGGTGCCGGTGGCGGCACCCGTGCCGGGGGGCGAGGGGGAGACGGGGGACCTGGCTGATTCCTGCGGTGGGGCGGTGGCGACTGCCGCGGGGGATGGGGCGGTTGGGGTTGCCGGGGCGGTGGGGGCTGCTGGATCTGGTGGAGCTGTCGGGGTGGCTGAGGCAGAGGGTGCGGGTGCGGGGTCCGGGGATCCGGCCGCGGCCGGCGTGGATACGGGGGGCGGTTCCGGTGCCGGGTTCGGTGCGGAGCACGGGGGGCCGGCGGATGGCGGTGGGCGAGAGGGCGGTGTCGCGGTGATGGGTGCGGACGGCGGGTTGGACGGAGGGGCGGAGGGGGTGCCGGAGCCGGTGGGCGGTGCGGCGGCGGTGGTGGCGGAGGAGGGCGGCGGCGGTGCGGGTGCCGGTGCGGAGGGCGGTGGGCGGCTTGGTGCCGGTGCCGGTGCGGATCCGGGTCCCGGTGCCGGTGCCGACTCCGGTACGGGCCCGGGCGACGACGACTTCGGGGTGGGCCGGGAGGACGGGGACTCCGTGGACGGCCGGGGGCGCGGCGGTGCGTACGACGGTGACGGCGCCGTGCCGCGTGCTGCGGGCCGGAGTCGCGGCGGGGCGCGCGCGGGCTACGCGGCGGACGCGGGGCTGACCGGAGGATTCGTACCACGTGCCGAAGGCCCCCTGCGCGGGCGCCTCGACGCGCTGCGCGAACTCGTCGGCCTCTCCCGCACGCGACTCGAAGGCCGCACGCTCGCCGAGGCGGGGCGCGTCCTCGACGAGGCCGCCGACCGGCAGCGGCTCTCCCTCGACCACGCCGTCGTCGCCATCGCGGGCGCCACCGGCAGCGGCAAGTCCAGCCTCTTCAACGCGCTCGCCGGCGCCCCCCTCTCGGAAGTCGGCGTGCGCAGGCCCA
Source organism: Streptomyces sp. CMB-StM0423 (assembly GCF_002847285.1). Taxonomy (NCBI): domain Bacteria; kingdom Bacillati; phylum Actinomycetota; class Actinomycetes; order Kitasatosporales; family Streptomycetaceae; genus Streptomyces; species Streptomyces sp. CMB-StM0423. The sequence continues at coordinate 5,667,543 of NZ_CP025407.1, forward strand.
CCACCTCCCTGCCCGCCGCGTGCGCCTGGCGTGGCGCCGGCGACCACGCGCCGACGCTGCTCCTCGAACGCCTCGGGCTCCCGGCGCGCGCCGCCCGCCCGCTCCGCGACGACCTCGGGCTGCGCGGGCTCGTCCTCGTCGACCTCCCCGACCACGACTCGGCGGTGGACGAGCACCGCCGCCGCGTGGAAGACGTGCTGCGCCGGGTGGACGCGGTGATCTGGGTGGTCGACCCGGAGAAGTACGCGGACGCGGCGCTGCACGAGCGCTACCTGCAACCGCTGGCCGGCTACGCCGAGGTGATGTTCGTCGTCCTCAACCAGGTCGACCGGCTGCCCGCGAACGCCGTCGGGCAGGTGCTGGACGACCTGCGCCGCCTCCTCGACGAGGACGGCCTCGCGCTCGGCGAGCACGGCGAGCCCGGCGCGTGCGTGCTGTCGCTGTCCGCGCTCACCGGCGAGGGCGTGGGCGATCTGCGCGCGGAGCTGGTGTCGTTCATCGCGGAGCGCCGGGCGGCGGAACGCCGGCTGACCGCGGACGTGGACGAGGCGACGGCGCGGCTGCGCGAGGTGTACGTCGGCGACGGCGGCGGGGGCGGTCTCGACGAGCGGGTCAGGGCGGAGTTCGAGGACCGGCTCGCGGAGGCGGTCGGGGCGGCGGCGACGGGGCAGGCGGCGGAGCAGTTCTGGCTCCGCGAGGCGGAACAGGCGTGCGGGGCGCGGCTGCCGGAGCTGTGGCGACGCGGGCGGGCGGGTACGGCGCCGGGCGGTGGGGCCAGGGGACGGGTGCGCTCGGGCGATGCGGGGGATCGGCAGAGCCGACCCGGACCGGACGGGCAGCCGGCGGACGTCGGCGCGCTGATGCCGGAACCCCGGGACGGGCAGCAGGGGCTGGTCCCCGCGCGGGCGGTGGTCGAGCAGGCCGTACGGACCGTGGCGGACGAGGCGGGCGCCGGGCTGCCGGCGCCCTGGGCGAAGGCGGTGCGCGAGGCGGGGGTGCGCGGCGCGGAGGGGCTCGCGGACGGGCTGACGCGGCGGGCTCCGGACCCGGGGGCGGGCGCGGAGTCGCCGGGCCCCGATGCGTCCGGCGCGGACGGTCCTGCCGCGGGTGAAGCGGACGTGGGTGAGGTGCCCCGCACTGGGGCCGTGCCGCGGCCGCGGTGGTGGTCGGTGGTGGGCGCGGTGCAGCGCGGGCTGCTCGGCGCGCAGGCGCTGGCCGTGCTGTGGCTGGTCGCGGCGCTGTCCGGCGTCGCCGGAGGGCCGTGGCCGCTGCCGCTGGCGGTCGTGGCGGTCACCGCAGCGGCCGGTCCCGGGCTGGCGCTGGCCTGCCGGTTCGCGGCGCGCGGCGCGGCGCGGCGGTACGGCGAGGAGGCGGAGCGCCGGCTGCGCGAGTCGGCGGCCGCGAGCGGGCGGGCACGGGTGCTGGAGCCGATGGCGGCGGAGCTGCTGCGCTACCGCGAGGTGCGGGAGCAGTACGCCGTCGCGTCGGGCGGCGGTACGCGGCCCTGACCTGCTGCTACGCGGCCTGGGCGGGAGTTATCCACAGGGGTCGCGGGGCCGGGGCGGAGCGGGCAGCATGTGGGTCAGCGGGCAGGTGAAGTGCCCGGACGGGGAGGTGCGTTGGAGATGAACGAAACGATGGTGACCGTGGTCGGGAATGCGGCCACGAGCGCGGATTACCGCACGACGCAGTCGGGGGTGCCGGCGGTGCGTTTCCGCCTGGCGGCGACGGTGCGGCGGTTCGACCAGGCGAGCGGTAGCTGGAGCGATTCATATACAAATTTCTTTACGGTCTGGGCGTGGCGCCAGTTGGCGGACAATGTCGCGGCTTCCGTGGCGATCGGCGAACCGCTGCTGGTGCGGGGCAGATTGCGGGTCAGGGAGTACGAGAAGGAGGGCGTGCGCTGCACGGACCCGACGATCGACGCGACGGCGGTGGGCCACGACCTCGGCTGGGGCACGGCGGCGTTCCGCCGGGTCTCACGGCTCAGGCCGACCTTCGCGGACCCGGCGAGGACGGACCTGGACGTCGCGGTACGGGACGTCCTGACCCCGGCACTGGAGCCCGGTACGCCGGACACGGCAGCCCAGGAGCCCCGACAGCCGGTACTGACCCCGGACTTGGGCTGATGCGCAGCGGCGGGGCCGGGGGGCGAACCGAGCCCGGGAGGGCCTGAGCCGGGCCCGGAGAGGGCGGTTCGTGACGCAGGGGGCGGAGCCCGGTTCGCGGGCCCGGCCTTCAGGCCCAACTCCTGGGCCCGGCACCGGAGTTGCGTGGTCGTCGGCCGGCCCCCCGGGGGCCGGCCGGTGACGGTTCCGAGACGATCAGTTCGAGTAGGGCGCGAGAACTTCTGCCGGTCCGCAGGGGTCTGCCCGAAATAGTCGTTGCCCCATGTAACGATTGCGTTCTAAAACCCTGTTCCCTTGGGGCATTTGAGGTTCGCGGGACGAGGGGAGTCCATAGGATTCCGAGCGGCTCGACGAGCCCGGAGCGAAGACGTTCTTACGGCGGGGGCACTCCGAGCCTTGACCAACCCGCCCGGAGGGGATTTTCGACCATGACTTCTGTTCGGAGGCCGTCACATCGGCGGTCTGCTCGGCTCACCGCGGCAGTACTGGCCGCGGGCCTGGCCACCGCCGGTGCGATAGCCGGCGCCGGTCCCGCGGTGGCGCAGGACGCGCCGCCCGCCAACGGCGCCACCGCCACCCTGGGCGGGCTCACGATCAAGGACACCGCGATCGTCGACGGTGACCACGAGATCGGTGCCGGTCTGTTCGAGATGGCCGTCGACCAGGGCGGCACCATCCAGACCTACTGCATCGACTTCGGCAACCCGACCCAGCCGGAGGCCAAGTACCAGGAGGTGCCCTGGAGCGCCTCCTCGCTGCAGAACAACCCCGACGCGGGGAAGATCAACTGGATTCTGCAGAACTCCTACCCGCAGGTGGACGACCTCTCCGCGCTCGCGGACGCGGCCGGTGCGGGGGAGCTGACGGAGAACACCGCCGCGGCCGGCACCCAGATCGCCATCTGGCGCTTCTCCGACAAGGTGAACGTCGAGGCCAAGGACCCCGAGGCGGAGAAGCTCGCCGACTACCTGGAGGCCGGTGCCCAGGCCATCGAGGAGCCCGCGCCCTCGCTGAACCTCGGCCCGACCGCGGTCTCCGGCAAGTCCGGTGAGAAGCTCGGCCCGGTCACGGTGAACACCGACGCCGCCGAGGCCGGCCTCTCCCTGTCGCCCGAGGCCGAGTCCGCGGGCGTCAAGGTCGTCGACGCCGACGGCAAGGCGCTGACCAGCGCCCCCGACGGCGCCGAGGTCTTCCTCGACGTGCCCGCCGGTACCCCGGACGGGTCGGCGACGCTGACCGCCCAGGCCACCACCCAGGTGCCCGTCGGCCGTGCCTTCGCCGGCGTCGGTGAGCACGCGAAGAGCCAGACCCAGATCCTGGCCGGCTCCAGCGACACCACCGTCACCGCCCAGGCCACCGCGAACTGGGCGAGCGAGGGTCCGATCCCGGCCCTGTCCGCCGACAAGAACTGCGCCAAGGGCGGCGTGGACGTGACCGCCGAGAACAAGGGCGACCAGCCCTTCTCCTTCGAGCTGGCGGGCGAGTCCCACACCGTGGCGCCGGGCGAGTCCAAGACCGTGCTGGTCGAGGTCGCCGAGGACCAGGCGTACGAGATCACCATCAACGGTGACGACGGCTTCAGCGAGAAGTTCACCGGCGTGCTCGACTGCGAGACCGCGGGCAACGACACTCCGGCGCCCAGCGAGCCGAGCCCGGCCTCCGCGGGCGGCTCCGCCGGCGGCGACGACGCCGGTGACGACGAGGGCGGCGACCTGGCGAACACCGGTGGCAGCAGTGCCACCCCGGTGATCGCGGGCGTGGCGATCGGCCTCGTCGTGGTCGGCGGTGCGACCGTCTTCCTGCTCCGCCGGCGCGGCAGCGGCGGCGCCGACGCCGCCTGACGACGGCCCTCCGGCCGGCGCCGGGAAGCGCGTAGCAGCGCCGAACGGTGCCGGCCGGCGGACGCCGGCTGACGGCTGACGCCCATGCACGGCACAGGGGCCGGATCCCTCGGGATCCGGCCCCTGTGCATGCCCCGCCGAGGGGCCCCGGCAGTGCCCCGTGCCCGCCCGGGCCGCCGCGGGCGACGGGCGCGACCGGGGGCGTTTTCGTGCGGGGGCGCCCGTGCGGCAAGATGGGTGCATCTGCCCACCTCGCATCTGCCGGACGGTTTCTCTTGGCTGAGTTC